>JAJRSE010000141.1 GCA_024278955.1 Planctomycetota bacterium
ACCGACTCGCCGGCGCAGCACTTGGTAGCGGCGGTAGAATCGACGGCACGCCGTGCGAAACCTTGTCGGCATACTTGTCATAGGCACCGCGGACGAGGACGAACGTCTCGCGCGGTTGTGTGCGTTCGCTCATAATCATCGTCCGCGAGAATGATCGCGCGAACGCTTCGCGTTTCTTCTTCGCCCGCTCAGCTTGCTGTTTCGCAGCGACGACAGCCGGGTCGGCGTTCACCTTTTTCTCGTCGGCATCAAGACGCGCCTTTGCCTGCTTGACGGTCTCGTCTCGCGTCTTGTTGGCATCGCGTTCGGCCACCCGCAAGTCTGCCAACTCTTCCTTTTGCTTGGGCGATGACAGCGTGATGATCGGGTTCGCCAACCCGCGGGCATCGTTGCGTCCCGTCTCTTCAACGGAATTGAAGTAGGCCGAGAACTGGTAGTATTCCTTTTGCAGAATCGGGTCGTACTTGTGGTCGTGGCAGCGGCAGCAGTTGAAGGTCAGCCCCATCCAGACGGTGCCAGTCGTCTCCACGCGGTCCTGCACGTAATCGACGCGCGACTCCTCAGCGATGCGGCCTCCCTCGCCGTTAATCATGTGGTTGCGATGAAACCCGGTCGCAATCAGTTGCTGCTGCGAAGGGTTCTGCAACAGATCGCCCGCCAATTGTTCGATGGTAAACTGATCGAACGGCATATTGCTGTTCAGCGCGGCGATGACCCAGTCGCGCCAGAAGTACATCGTCCGCGTCGGGTCGCCTTGATAACCGTTCGTGTCGGCATAGCGAGCCGCATCGAGCCAGTCCCAGACCATCCGCTCACCAAACCGCGATGACTTGAGTAAGCGGTCAACCACTTTCTCATAGGCATCGGGTGATTCATCGGCCAGAAAGGCATCGACCTCTTCGGGAGTCGGCGGGAGTCCGGTCAGGTCGAGCGTCACCCGCCGAATCAATGTTTCCCGCGGCGCTTCGGATGATGCTGAAAGTTCCTCGCGTTCCAATCGCGCGAGGACAAACCGGTCAATCGGATTACGCACCCACGCCGCCTTCTTGACGGCAGGCAACGTCGGTCGCCGGGGAGCGACAAACGCCCAATGCTTCCCCCACACCGCCCCTTCGTCGATCCACCGCTGCAACAATTCGATTTGCTTCGCGATGAGCCTGCGTTTCGATTCAGCCGGCGGCATCACTTCGTCCGTGTCGGTTGTGGTGATGCGGCGAATCAGTTCGCTTTTGCTGCTGTTGCCGGGAAGGCCAATTGGCTCTTCGATCCGCAGCGTGCTCTCTTTTTCATCGAGCCGCAAATCGGCTTCGCGGGATTTCTGATCGGGTCCGTGGCATTGAAAACAATGGTCCGAGAGAATCGGCAGCACGTCGCGCGAAAAGTCAACCGGCTCGGCCGCGGTCACACATTGCGCGAGCAGTGTGAGGACCATCGTCATCGCTGCGAGTTTGCCCATCATTTCGCCGTTTCGATACCCTGAATGGCCTGCCCGCGATCACATCGACCAAGCTGCACAAAGCAAGCCCTGCATTCGATGGTACTCGACGGAAGAGGGCATGC
>JAJRSE010000142.1 GCA_024278955.1 Planctomycetota bacterium
ACGACAACGCACCCTACCTCCTGAACTTTGTTTCCTTCGTGCTCTTCGTGGTTGAAAATCCCCAGCCTTTTTCCGTGAGCGGTTACAACTCTTCTGCACACGTCGCTCTCGAACCGGCCAAAAACAACCTTTGCATCGCCACCCCGAAAATGCGATAATCTTCAACGCAGAAAAAACTTTCCAACACCACCTCTGCGCTCTCCGCGAACTCCGCGGTAAATCCCCCTTGAAGCATCGCCAATAATATTGTCCCAACAAGAGTCACCAAAAACCCTAAATCCACCCCATTTTGTCCCAGCTATCATGCAAAAAACCCTACGATTCACGATCCAATCGAAAATCACAAGGGGCAAAACCACTGAATTTTGTCCCAAAACATGGGACCCCTACCAACCGGACAAAACCCCATTCGGGGGGCCACTTGCCGAACAAAAAAGCCCAGAACCTGCCAAATCCCAACGAAAATCAAACATCCCACATCAAACATTCCATGATTGTCCTCACCCCTTTTCAGAAATTTGCCGATATTTCCTCTTGCAAGAAGCACTGAACACTTCTACAGTATTCGTACGTACAGTACTCAGGAACGCGGCAACTGCCGCTTGCATCGCTACTTCTTCTATTGGATAAAGGGCCTAAATCATGGTGACCGCTACCGCAACTAGAAACAACTCGACTAACAAGGCTCCGACCCCCAGCATGGCAAAGAAACAGAAAAGCAAAGGACGTAAATCCTCCTCCGAAAAGAAACCCGTCGACCAAGTTTTCGAGGGCAGCGAAGAGCTACGGCATACCCTCGCAGCCATCGAAAAACAGTTTGGCGAAGGCTCGATCATGCCCTTGGGCAAAGATCAAATGCGACGCATCGAGGGCATCTCTACTGGCAGCCTCTCGCTCGACATCGCTTTAGGCGGGCAAGGCATCCCCTGTGGACGAATCATCGAAGTCTACGGCCCTGAGTCCAGCGGCAAAACAACGCTCGCACTACACGTCATTGCAGAGTCTCAAAAAAATGGCGGCATCGCCGCATTTGTCGATGCCGAGCATGCCCTCGACCCGAGCTGGGCAAAAAAGCTGGGCGTTAATCTTGAAACTTTACTTGTCAGCCAACCTGGCTACGGTGAAGAGGCCATGCAAATCACCGAAATGCTAATCAAAAGTAACGCCGTCGACGTCATCGTCATCGACTCCGTCGCCGCACTTGTTCCTAAGCGAGAACTCGATGGCGAAATCGGCGACTCCCACGTCGGCCTCCAGGCAAGGCTTATGAGCCAAACCATGCGTAAACTTACCGGGGCGATTGCCAAGTCGAAGACTTCCGTGATCTTCATCAACCAGATTCGCGAAAAAATCGGCGTCATGTTTGGCAGCCCCGAGACAACCCCAGGAGGACGGGCCCTGAAATTCTACTCTTCCTGCCGCATCGATGTCCGGCGCATCGGGCAACTCAAAGATGGCGAAGATATCGTCGGTCAGCGCGTCCGAGCGAAAGTCGTAAAAAACAAGGTCGCCCCACCGTTCCGCGTCGCCGAGTTCGACATGATGCACACCAACGGAATCAGCTACGAAGGCGACATCATCGATCTGGGCATCGAACAAAAAATTGTCATTCGTAGCGGAGCATGGTTCCGCTACGGAGACATGCAGCTAGGCCAGGGAAAAGAGAAATCCCGGGCCTTCCTAAAAGAGAACCCAAAAATCACCGAGGAGATCAAGCAAAAAATTCTCGCAGCAGGCGGTTTCAACGACCTCCTCACCGCCTCCACGAGCCAGAGCAGCGCCTCCGAGGACGACGACCAGTAAAAAGCCTCCCTTAGCCACCAGCCCCTGCAAGGGAAAGAACAATAAACAGAGGGCCACGCCCTCCGCCCCCAAAAAAACAACAACCAAGCACCGACCCCAATAAACAGAAAGGAACCTCTCGAAAACGCCCGCAGACTTCCCTTGCCGTTGATTGACAATGCCCAGGTAGCAGCGATAGGATAAACCAAATAGGGGTGGCCCCATGTGCGAGTAGCACCTCGGGCTTGCCACTTGGTTAGCACATAGATTTCCTTGACTTGCATATCCCGGCCCCTGTTGGCCAACAGTTTTCGCACGGAGGTTACTTGGCAAATGTCTGAGCCCATTACTCAATTAGAGCACGCACGAGTCGGAACAATCACTCCTGAGATGGAACTGGTTGCCTCACGCGAGGCCCTGACTCCAGAAAAAATTCGCGAAGAGGTCGCAGTCGGTCGAATGGTAATCCCTGCCAACCGAGTTCACCTCAAAGCGGGACTTGAGCCAATGGCAATCGGCATTGCGGCCACGTGCAAAATCAACGCCAACATCGGCAACTCAGCCGTGACAAGCGACCAAGAGGGCGAGCTAGAGAAACTTGAAACTGCGATTCACTTCGGTGCCGACACGGTCATGGATCTTTCCACCGGCAAAGATATCGACGGTATCCGAAAATCGATCATCAAAGCCTCGCCCGTTCCTATTGGCACCGTACCTATCTATCAAATGCTAGAGGAGTTGGGCGGCGAAATCGAGGAAATGCGGCCACAGCATTTTCTCGACATGGTCGAGCACCAAGCCAAGCAGGGCGTCGATTACATGACGATCCACTGCGGCGTGAAGTTTGAACATCTCCACCTAACCACAAACCGAGTAACAGGCATCGTCAGCCGCGGTGGCTCGCTGATGGCCAAGTGGATGATGGTCCATCGCAAGGAGAATCCGCTTTACGACGGCTTCGACGACCTATGCGACATCATGCGACAGTACGATGTCACCTGGAGCCTCGGCGACGGCCTACGCCCAGGCTCGCTTGCCGACGCCAGCGACGAAGCACAATTTGCCGAGCTTGATGTGCTCGGAGAATTAACCCAACGCGGATGGGACCGCGGCACCCAAGTGATGGTTGAAGGTCCAGGGCACATCCCCATGGACCAGATCAAAATGAACGTCGAGCGCCAAATCGAAGTTTGCCACGGCGCACCGTTCTACGTCCTTGGCCCGCTTGTGACCGATTTTGCTCCAGGATACGACCATATCACAAGCTGCATTGGCGCCTCGCTAGCAGGCTGGGCCGGAGCCGCAATGCTCTGCTATGTGACCCCCAAAGAGCACCTTGGCTTGCCGGAGCGGGAGGACGTGAAACAGGGCCTCATAGCCTATAAAATAGCGGCTCATTCCGCAGACATTGCCCGGCAGCGGCCTGGAGCTCGCGACCGTGACGACGAGCTCTCCCGAGCCCGCTTTGCCTTCGACTGGAACGAGCAATTCCGTCTGGCATTGGACCCAGAGACCGCCAAAGCTTATCATGATGAGACCTTGCCGCAGGATACTTTCAAGAGTGCCCACTTTTGCAGTATGTGTGGACCGAAATATTGCTCGATGAAGATCACCGAGGATATTCGCGAAATGGCTGCCAAGGGCGAACTGGTTGAGCTTACAGTGTCTGAAAAAACGCAGGCAGAAGAATCTCAACCCAAGGTAACTCCCACCTGAAAATAATCCCACCTAAATAATCTCAGTACTCACCTAAGCACACCTGCCAAAACAGCGAAGATGATGTCGACGCATCTTCGTCCCACCTCCTTCCTTTTGATTCGAGCCAAAGGAACCTGCCATGAAGTGTTTAGCAACGATCGCGACCCTCGGGCTATTGATCACCGGTTGCCAGGGCAAGCACGCGTCTACTCCCGAGTCTTCACCTGCTGTCGAAGTGACACCTACTGCTTTTAATCCTGAAGGGGGCCCAACGGTAACGTTCGAGGTTCCTGACATGATGTGTGAGTATTCATGTGTCGATGCGGTAAAGACGGCCTTGGGTAAGCAACCTGGCGTGAAACAAGTTAAGGTTGACTTCGAGACCAGGCAGGCGACCGTTGTTGTCGACCAGACAACTTTCAACGGAGAGGCGGCAGTGGCAATTTTGGTTGACTATCAGTTCACCAATTCCAAAATGCAAAAAGTTGACTAAGCTGAGCGGCGTTTTCTACTTGTTGAGCGTCTCGCTTTGAGGATGGTAGAACAAGGCGACCGGTAGCATGAGCATACCGATGAACAAGAACATCACGCTTATTGGCAAGTTTTGTTCTTTGATGAGCACCGAAAAGCCCCAGTAGAGAGCGGACGAAAGCAAGACGCCAATCCAGTTGGCTTGGTTCATAACCGCGATCATGCGTCCCTTCTTGTCCTCAGGTGGCCGCGATTGCAGAAAAACTTGAAGCGGCACCGCAAAAAATCCAGTAAAAATTCCTAGCAAGAGCAAAGTCCCTAAGCTTCCCCAGAAGCCGAGCCATTGCCCTGCCTCGCCCAGGCCTGGCAAATGGGTCAACTGCCCTCCCGCATCTTTGAGTAGCTGGATGTTACCGCTGGCTGGGATGGCGAGAAGTGCGAGACAAACCAGCATTCCGATGCTCCCAACGCGAATTAGCCCGAAGCTGACTTTTCCTCCCGAGATGAGTCCCCCGGTGGCACATCCGATCGCAATGCCGACACCAATCATGCCTGCCAAGATGCTTGTAAAGTTGTCGTCAAGAGCGAGCGCACTCTTGCCCAAGATATTAACCGCCGAAGGAACCATGCCTGCCAAGAGCCAGAAAATGCTCGACACGACCAATGCCATTAGCAGCGGTCGATCTTTTTTTAGAAGCGATCGCATGTCGTGCGGCACCGTGAAAGAGGAAGCCTCGCATTTGAGGGCCGGATTCGCCGGCGGCACTCGGCGGACTAACAGCGAAGTGACGGTTCCCACGACGGCAATCGAAATGCATACGATCGAACCGATCCAAAGTTGGTCGCGGAACTCCTTGAGAAGAACTCCCGCTACGACGGTCCCGAAGATGATGGCCAAGAAAGTTGTCATTAAGATGAAGCCGTTTGCGCGAGGCAAATCGCTTTCTCTGAGCATTTCGGGCAAGATGCCGTACTTAGCAGGGCCAAAGAATGCGCTTTGGCCGCCCATTAAGAACAAGACACAATACAAGAAGACAAGACTTTGGTTGTTGGAGTAGAGGGCAAAACCGATTGCCCCTAAATACATAACCGCGATTTCGGCAACCTTGCACGCCACGACGATCCCGCGTTTGCCGTATTTATCGGACAGATAGCCGGCGATGCCGGTGAGCATCAGAAATGGAGCTGCGAATACAAGCATCGGCAACCACTGCTTGTCATCAAACTCTTCGCCACCACTTCCGACGGTTGCCGTGATTGAGAGTAGCAGAATCAGCTGTTTGAACAGGTTGTCGTTGAAAGCGCCGAAGAATTGGGTGACGGTCATGCCCCAAAAACTTCGGTCGGCATAGAGTGAGGGCAGGGCAGGGGAGTCGTTGCGATCTGGCGTTTGCGTGTTGGTCATGAGGGGGCAGACAAAAGGGAAATGCAGAAAGTCGCAAAAATGGATCCGAAGCTTCTTTTTCCGCTATTTGTTGCGAGATGGGAATAGACGTTAGCCTTTCATTTTCTGGAGTGGCGTCTGACGTTTCTTTTCTCGGACCTCCCGGCTCAGCCCTCCTGAATGGGGTTTTGCCCATCCGTAGGGGCCTCCTTGTTGAGACAAAAATGCAGCCCGGACGATAACCATCGCCCGGGCTGCGACCCCCCTGGGTATATCATGCGATCGGGATGTCGCTAGCACGTCTAGAGAACTTGTCCGATCGGGTGCTTCGTGTGAGCTTTTGAATTATCGGCCGCCCGACTTCTCCGCTTTCGTAAAGTTTACCAATTACCCAAGGTTTACCGCCTCTGGTAGCGGCGCTTGTTTTACAGCACGCAGCCGGACGAGTTTGCCACTCAAGTGCTAGCATCTCGCCTGCGATCGTCCGACTACGAACGATTTTTGACAATACCGTTCATAAAGTATACGGCTTGCGCCGATTGTGAGGGTAGACGAATTGGCGGGGGTCGGCGTGCGCTGGCAATTGTCCGTAGGTTCCAATCGCGGTTGTAAAAAAGGAGACTCACTGTGTCTCGAGTTACTTCATTCTCTGAGTGGTTACTTCGCCAAGGCCTCATCTGGGGCAGCCTTGCTTCGCTCGCGTTTTATGCGTTCATTGTTCAAGGGGCTCCCGACGGGTCTTTTGCCCAGCAATACTTTGCTGGGCATACGGTTGCCTATTGTGCGACTGTGCTCTTCTTTGTGGGTGCTGCCGAGCTGCTGATCCGATGGCTAGGGCTTACGCTACAGCTTACCTCTCTCGAAGGCATCCAACTGCCTAACGCTGCTCCCGGCGGCGAAGAAGCGGAAAAGGCTGGCGGATTCTTGGCCAGCTTGGAAAATATTTCAGGAACGTTGCAAGACAGCTACTTAGTTCGGCGGCTTCGCAATGCTCTTCAATACGTTCAAGGCAAAGCTTCGGCCGATACGCTTGAGCCCCACCTTCGATACTTAGAAGATCTCGACCAGTCGCGAATGCATCAAGGTTATGCCCTGGTGCGAATCATCGTCTCGACGATTCCTATTCTTGGCTTTCTAGGTACGGTTATCGGTATTACGCTCGCGATTGGGAAAATGGACCTTTCAGGCTCGTCCATGGATGAGTCGCTCCCAGCCGTGGTTTCTGGGTTGAGTGTCGCTTTCGACACCACGGCCCTAGCTCTTTCGCTATCAACTGTTCTTCTCTTCATCAAGTTTGGTGTCGAGCGAGTGGAGCATCGCCTTCTCTCAGCTGTCGATGCCAACGCATCGCGACAACTGATCGGTCGCTTCCGCCAATACGGCAGCGAAAACGATCCTCACTTGGCTTCGGTCCGTCGTATCTCGGAGAAGTTACTTGAGACGGTCGAGACTAGTGTTGCCAAGCAGGAAGGTTCGCTTCAGCGTGCCTTTGCCGAGAGCAGTCAACAGTGGTCGAACATTCTCGCCAGCACGGCTTCGACTTTAGATGAAGCGCTCTCGAGCTCGGTGATCGAAGGTCTTACGCGACATGCCGAGGCCCTCAACCAAGGGGTCGAACACCATGCCAGCAAGCTAGAAGGCACTCTGATTAAACATGCCGAGCTTCTTAACGAAGGGCTCGTCCAACACACCTCGGCCCTGACCGAGGCCGAGACCAAACTTGCCGAGGAGAATCGTCGCCACTTGGGCGATGTCGAGGCAGCTGTTGGCGAAGCGATGCTTGTTGCCAGCACTCGACAAGAAAAGCTGATCAAACAAAGCGAAGACTTGCTCAAAGAGATGCAGGTAGCGCTCATCGAATCGGCGGGCACCAGCGTAGCTCAGCAAGAGCAACTAATTAAGCAAGGCGAGGTCTTGCTGAAAATTGTCGAGGCTACCGCTCACATCAAGCAGCTCGAAGATTCGCTTAACAGCAACTTGAGTGCGTTGGCAGGGGCTCACAACTTCCAGCAAACCGCTGCCGGACTTTCTGCAGCGGTCCAACTGCTTGGAGCCCAGCTGGGTGCGCCGCTTACCGTTGGTAGCGACATCGAACTTACACAAAATGAGAGTAAGAACCAAGCGGCATGAAACAACACGCGTCCAGCGAAAATTCGAACGCAAGTGTTCTGTTCCCATTTCTTGCCGTCCTACTCTGCACCATGGGAGCCCTGCTAGTGCTGCTCGTCGTGCTTGCACAGAGTGCCGGACGGCGGGCGGTTGTCGAACTGGCCGAGCCTGCACCTGAAGCTCCGCCAGTGGTCCAAGTAGACAACACCGAGGCGGACGAATTGGCTCGGCAGTTGGACGCAATCTACCTTTTGCAGAAAAATCTTCGCAAGTACCAGGAGCAAGCCAAGGAAAAAGTCCAAGAAGAGCAAAACCGCCTGAGTCACTTAGAAGATCATACGCGTCGACTAGAACACGAACTGGCTCGCCTTTCCTTGGCTGCCCAGCAACTCGAAGCGACCGAAAAAGATCAGTCGGTTGATCAGCAACAGGCCGAGAACGAGCTTGCTCGGCTGCAAGAGTTGATCGAAGAGACTCAGCAACAGCTCGAGGAGTTGCGGGAGCAAGCAACCGGCGAGCGTTCCTATGCGATCGTACCCTACAAAGGCCCCAACGGCACCTTTCGCCAGCCGATCTATATCGAATGTTGCAAAGAGGGCGTTATCCTTCGGCCGGAAGGGATTCGTTTAGTTGCAAGCGATTTTTCTGCCGCTCACATGCCCGGCAATCCGCTGGCTGCTGCCATTCGAGCTTCGCGAGAGTACCTGAACGCCAAAGCTGCAAAGGCGGGACTCCCCGAACCACCCGACCCCTACCCGCTGTTGATTGTTCGCCCCGAAGGGATCCAACAGTTTTATCATGCTCGGACTGCGGTAACCTCTTGGGATTCTGATTACGGCTATGAATTTATCGGTAGCGGAGACAAACTTACGTTTCCCAATCTTGCTGATCCCCAGTTGGCCCAAGTACAAAATCACGCGGTACTCAATGCACGAGAGCAGCTAGCCCATCTGATTCGATCGGCCCCGAGCCGTTTCCACGGCATCGGCTCCGGGGGGGGTAGCTCCATGGCTTCTGGCGGGGAAACCGGTTCTTATGGAAACGGTGCCGGCAGCGGCAGCGAACCTAACAGCTACGGGTTGCTTGCCCAATCGGCTGAAGGAGAATCGGGAAGCGGCAACGGTTCGGCGAGCGGCCAATCGGGAGGGAGCCCTGGGACCGAGCAAGGCGACTATCAATTTGGTGCTGCCGCGGGCAATGCTTCAGAAGGTGGGGAAGCTTTTGGCGGAGAATTTGGGGAAGACTCTCTCGCAGGCGGAGTGGCGGGCGAAGCATCCGATTCCGGCGGTGGTGCTCGTGGCGAAGCGGGCTCGAAGGATGGAGAAAACGCAGGAGCGGGATCTGAAGCAAGCAGCTTAGCCGAGGCAGGCGGCCAATCGGTTCCAGGTGGTTCCCCAGGGGGTTCTTCCAGCTCGGGAAGCTCAACAGGATCTGCATCTGGCGGCCAGGCTCAGGGTTCGCCCGGAAGCATGAATGCATCCAGCAGCCAAGTGAAAAGTATTGCAGAGTCGCAAGGCAAAAATTGGGCCATCGAAGGCGGGGCGCGCGGAGCGGTGCCAATTCGCCGTCCCATTCAGGTTGTGGTACGCGAGAATCAGCTAGCGCTACTTCCTAGCCGGCACGATCGAGACGGAGTTGGAGCGACCGGGACACTTATTTCGCTCGACCAATCAACAAAAAAAATCTCGGATGAGTTTGTTGAAGCCTTAAGAGCCCGGGTCAACGAATGGGGACTCGCAGGCAACGGTTTGTATTGGCGCCCCGTCTTAGAGTTGCGTATCGGCCCTGGTGCTGCCCAGACGGCTCGTGGAGTCACTCAACTGCTAAAGGGGAGCGGAGTTGAAGTGAAAATTTCAGAATCAGCATCACTGAGCCCGCAAGTTCAAGCTCTCAAGGGAGGTCGTGCTAATGCGACACGATAGATTCCACGAGGACGAGGATTCAGGGCAAGATTCCTTTCTCGACGTCATCGCAAACGTCGTAGGTGTTCTGATTATTCTTGTGATGTTGGTTGGCGTGCGAGCTTCGCATAGTTTGCTCGTTGCCGCGACCGATCCCCTCCCCACTCCGGCGGAAGCTTTACTTGCCGAGAATCAAAGTCCAGCCGAACCACAGGATCTTGATGCCTTACGTGACGAGCTAGACGAGGCAAACCGCCAAGCTCGTAAGGTAGATCGAGAGAACGAGAAGTTGACGGTGAAGTTAGTCAAAATGGCGGTTGAGACCGATTCTTACGAGCGACGAAGAGCCGAGCTAGCAATGCATCGTGCCGTGATTGAGGACAATATCGAGAATCGTCGCGGCCGACTCGATAGCAGCAAGCAGCAGCAGTTTGACGTGCAACGCCAGCTTCTCGAAGCCCAAATTCAGCTTGATGAAATGGCCAAGGAGCATCTCACTCTGGCAACAGCCCCTACCGCTGCCGAAGAAATCGAGTGTGTACCTACCCCGATTGCAAAAATCGTGGAAGGCGATTCCATCCATTTGCGTCTCCACAAAGGCCTCGTTTCGATTGTTCCTCTCGAAGAATTATTGGGCGAAGTCGAAAGCCGCGTCGACGATATCCGCCGTCGCCTTCAATCGCGAAACAAAGTGGTCGAGACGATTGGCCCCATCAACGGTTACCGGTTAAGGTTCACGGTGACTAAACGCATTGACCCCGGGTCGATAGGGGGGCCAAGGGTTGGTCATCTCCAGCGAAGTGTCCACGAGCAATTCGCCCAAGTTCTTCCTGTGTCGAATGAGATCGGACAGAACGTAGAACAGGCGTTGATGCCGGGTTCAAAATTATACAAACGCCTTCATTCCTACAAGCGACAAATGCCTGCCGTCGTGGTTTGGCTTTACACCGACAGCTTCAACGAATTTCGTCCTCTGAAGCGAGCACTCTGGGAGCAAGGAGTCTCCGTGGCAGTGCGACCTATGGAGAAAGGCTCGCTAATCGGCGCTTCGCCGAACGGCACGAAGTCAGCAGCTCAGTGAGTGTCAGCAGCCCAACGAGTTTCAAGTTTGTTTAAGCAAGCCGTTGGTCGGCGAGCTTCAGCAAGTTGACCGCCTTGGGAGTCTCGCCACCGGCGGGAGTTTTCTTTAAATCGTCCAAACTCACTTCCGCCAGTTTCCGGCAAGCGTCAGCAGTAATCTGCTGCAAGGTTTCTTGCAGATGAATCTGGGCAGTTTGAGGAATGCACTCCAGAGGAGGCAACTCTGGCGTGAGCGGCCCATCGGTTGATTCCAGGATTTGTAGAAGCGATATTTGATCTGCAGTCCGGGCGAGCCTGTAGCCTCCGTCGACACCACGGGTCGATTTCAGCAGCTCGCTGTTGACGAGACTGCGAAGCACTTGCAGCAGAAAACGCTCTGGCATTTCCCCTACTTTGGCCAAACGGCTGCAAGGAACGGGCACTCCAGGTGGTGTCTCTGTTAGCTGTAGCAGCGCACCAATTGCATACGCAGAGGCACGAGAAATTCGCATCACAACCCCTTTCCGCCTAGAAAGATCTGTTTGAAAATCAAGCGATCAATTAGCTGAAAATAGAACTTTGGACATACGATGGGCAGCGTAACACAAGCACCTCTACTCAGTTACCAAGTCCTCTCTTACGTCGCCCCAGTTGACCTGAAGCAGTCCTAATTGGGTGTTTGGTATTAGTTAAAAATAACTAATGTGTTTTACTAGGTGTGTCGTAGCGAATGGAAATTGGAAAAGCCATCCACAAAAATTTTCCGCGTGCATCCAGCGAATTGTAAGGAAAGCAATTTGGTATGAGTGCGGATGTCGACTCGAAGTACTTCAAAGTCTACGCGAGATTGCGGTTTTTTGTCAAGGCAAGCATCAACTCGTTTACTGACACAGGGTTGGCACTTTGAACCAACGACCGCCGCTCAATCGCTTGCAAAGGAGCAGGCGTAACCATTTAGCGGGCCTCCCCCCCCGAAAAAATTACCAGTGGTACACCACTCGGGATATCTACAAAAGGGCTACTGCAAAAGGTTCGCCTAACAGGCACGCCCTTTTCGAGAGTGTAAGCGGCTAGTTCAATTTGGCACAAACGTGGTAACCGACATCACGATCGTTAAATCCGATAAAGCGATCTTTGGTCTGGGTGTTTTTGCCCATGTGGTAGGCGGCCAACATGCAATCACGCCTCTGGGGGTGAAGCAAATTCTACGGGCGGCTGACGGTTGTTGTTTATACACAAGTCGGCGCTCTATTGTTTGGCCGAAGGCCATATTCACCACAACAGGGCAGTCGAGGGTGGTCATGGCCTTCGGCCAAACGTTGACCTGCTCGATTTCTCTCCAAGGGCGGCGCTGCGCTTGCCCTAGTGCTTTGACAACTCTTAGAATTGGGGTGCTGTCTGACAGAAGTTATTTGCCAGTAAGTAGTTCTGTCAGACAGCATCCCAATTTTTAGTTATGACAAAGCACTAGGCTACGATGAAAATAGGCCTTTGGCCAAAAAACTTAACGCGGACTTGTGTATAAACAACAGGACCGGCACTTAGGCTACTCGCCAGGAAACGCACAAAAAAAGCCTGGCAGAACCAGGCTGAAATGTGATGTAGTGCGATCACACGCACTGGAACAAGTGTGCAGTACCCCGTAGGGGAGTCGAACCCCTGTCTCCGCCGTGAGAGGGCGGTGTCCTGGGCCACTAGACGAACGGGGCAAGTCGATTTCGGAGTGCGAATTTCGGAATGCGGAATCTAGGCAGGAAGGGACCAGTTTTGTGTTTTACGGGCTTGTTGTCAAGTGAACTCGGATTGCCGATTGCAAAATGTGGACAATAATTCGCGCATTTCGAAATCCGTATTCCCTATTCAAGAAGTGATCCCCTTGGTCAGCGTCATAAACGCCGTTTCTAGGTTGATTTCCTCTTCGTTAAGGCGAATGAGCGCATGGCCATTGTCGAGTAGCAGTCGAGCGAGCAGGCTGTAGTCGTGCTCGCCTTCGATTAGCGTTACCCGGAGACCGAGGTCGCTGTCTTCAATTTTCTCAACCATCTCGTGCTGTTCGAGCAGATGGGCTGCTGGCTCTCGATCGCCAGAGACGTCGATCAGCAGCACGGTCTGTTGCCTCACCTGCCGCATAACGTCTTCTACGTTGGAATTTACGATCAGTTCTCCGCGCTCGATGATACCGATTTTGTTGCAGATATCTGCTAACTCGGGCAAGATATGACTCGAAACCATGATCGTTTTGCCTAAGTTGCGAAGTTCTTTGAGTAGCCCTCGAATCTCAATTCGGGCACGAGGGTCGAGGCCACTCGCAGGTTCGTCTAGTAATAGGACTTGTGGATCATGCAACAAAACGCGAGCAAGCCCCAGACGCTGCGTCATACCGCGTGAGAGGCTCGTAACGAGCTCATCGCGTTTGTAGCCTAAGTCGACTAGTTCGAGTACTTCGTCGCAAACTTTTCGCCGCTCGGGCCCCTTGATGCGATAAGCGGCTGCGAAAAATTCGAGATACTCGATTACTTTCATGTTGTCGTACACGCCGAAAAAGTCAGGCATGTAGCCGATGATACGTCGGATCTCTTTAGGCTTCGTGTAAATCGAGTACCCACCGACATACGCCTCTCCCCAAGTTGGGTTTAACAGCGTCGCGAGGATGCGCATGGTGGTGGTTTTCCCCGCTCCATTGGGGCCAATGAATCCGAACACATCTCCTCGTTCGAGCTTCAAATCGATTTTATGGATCGCATTGAGATCGCCGTATTTTTTTGTCAGATCGCGTAGTTCGATCACAGTTTTATTGGGGGTTGGAGTTAAGGTTGATCTTTGGCTTCGGTAGTAACTGGAATGACGAAACGGTAGAACGTCCAGTTGCGGTCTTGGTCGCTACGGAAGGGCTGGTCGCCGTCGAACCACTGGCTCCCAGGTGCGGTACACTTGGTCAGGAGGATGGCCAAGTCTTCTTGCTTGAGTAGATGACTCATATCCAGAAACGATTGATAGCGATTGAATTTTCCGGTGTAGCGTCGGCCATTAATCGCTTCAAAAAACATCATCACCTTCATTAGGCGTGTGGTGTCTGCTTCGGCAAGTCGAAATTCTACCGTGCCATCGTCTGCCGTGTTCGTTTCTGTCGTATCCCCTGCCGTGGCGTTGGTAAGCGAAGTCCTGACCGTTCGCGGTTGGATGGAGTGATCCATTGTCACGGTCACGCCTTCGGCAATTGGTCCTAAGCGATAAGCCCATTTGCCGTAGAGCAATAAGCAATCGTCGAGTCGTACTCCAGTCGAATTGACGAGCTGGCCTCCAAGAAGCTCATCGCCAGTACGATGCAGCGTAGCCTTGATGACTTGTTCGACATGAGCTGACCAGCGAGCCGAGATGGTCTTGGTCGACCAAACTTGCACTGGAAGTTGTTTCATTTCAGCAAGATCAGAAGAAAAAGTATAGCCTCGACTAAAAACAGCCGTCTGCGTTGCCTGGGCTTGCATTCCTCCGAGCGAATAGCCTGGTAGCCCTAGCCAAGAAACCCGCTGAGTCGGGTTGTCCAAGACACGTCCGGCAAGCAAACGAGGCTTGAGCGAGAGGTTATATTGGCCAACTCGAGGCGTGAAAAAATGCGACCACACGGTGCCCCGAACTAAGCCGGTCGCGGTATCCACATCTACCACTTCCACTTGATTAACCCGAAGCTGGTCTCCCTTCTTCCAATTTGCATACCCATAGGCCGCTGCGGAAATTCCCAAAACGATCAGCGGAAAAGTGATCCAAGTTAGCCCAGGACGTTTCAGGAATTTTTTGACGAGAAAGTAGTCGGCAGGACCAATAAGCAAGATGTAGAGGAAGACAAAGAAGGCAACCAGGGCAAAAGGAATCGCTTTGACTCCGACAAACTGGTTGTCGAGAGCGACACGCAGCTTTCCCGTCATGTCTTCGCTGTCGACCGACGCCAATCCTCGATCGGACGGCTGAAGGTCTTCTGAGCTGCTTGGCCACTGAAATAACTCACGTAAGAAGCTGCTACGACCTTTCCAATCTCGCAGCGGAGGTTGATCGAAGTCCAAAGCCACGAACACAAGTTCTCCCAAACCGAGATGCGATTGCACGACAAGCGGCAAGGCATTCGCGTGCCTGCCTGCATGGACAAGCACACGGCCACGGACGTTAACCAACTTTGGCACACGAAGATCAAGACGCCCACCACCGGCTTTCGGCCTTTCGGACCCGCTAAAGTTTTCTAACGGCTGCCATTGCCTAAGCGGGACCATGCTGTCGAAAGTTCCAGGGATCAAACTCGCCAAAGGCCCTTGGTTTCCCAGTAATTCTCCTGCCTCAGTACCACAAAAAACTACCAGTCGACCGCCTAGCTCAACCCACCGGCGAAGCGCATTGAGGCATTTTGAGTTCTCAATGAAAGGTCGGTAGAACTCTGGCTGGGAAGTTGTCAGCAAAACGGTATCGATTCCCTCATAGCCAATCCAGCTCGTCGGCATCGTTTCCACATCTTCGAGGTGAATGACTCGCGTCGCAATTTGTTCGTTGCCGTTGTCGTTCTGCAGGAGACTGCCAAGCCCAAGGGAAGGGCCAAGCTCGAGGAGCAGCTGATTGGTCGCCGGCACGCCACCTAAAATGACTCCAGACTCCTCCTCAGATTCGGAATAAAATTTCTGTTCAGTAATCGTTTGGCCCTGAACTAAGAATCGTGCCGTAATTGTACTGTTAGCCTGGCCAATCCGGACAAGAAGACGCACCAGCGTAGTTTTTCCCGGCTCAACGTCCACAGGGCGATCTTCGAACGAGAATACGGTGGTTGGCACTCCGTCGGTATCTGGGACGGTGACCGATACCTGGCCCGCGAGCAATTGACTACCGCCCGTTAGTTCAACAACGATCGGTGTCCAGCAGCCGAGCTTATAGACATTATCGAAACCAACACGCACGGCATCAATGGTTGGGGCGTCGACCGCTTGTGACGCACCAGCAACCGGGGCTATCTGCAGTACCGAAAGAAATACCATGGCCACAAAAAAGGTGTGGCTTTTGCAATCAGAAAGCGTCACGGCTTCTCCGCGTTGTCACAATTGCAAATTAGCCGCCCGCAGCCAGGACAACCGGAGCCGTATTTTTTGCTCACGGCTGCCGTGAGATCAACGCCTGCCACGTTGGCAATGGTTGTTAGCCAAGCAAGGACATCGGCAAACTCGGCAGCCAGCTCCTCGGGAGTTCCTTGCCGAAGTGCCCCAGCCAACTCTCCCACTTCTTCGAGAAGCCACATGAATGTGCCATCGACACCTCGCTCGGCATCTTTTTCCATGTACATGTCGCGGATCAGATTCTGAAATTCGCGGAATGAAATCTCTGGCAAAGCTTCCGGCACGGCACGGCTTCCTTCGTTCTTGGATTATTCGATTCGAGAGTGAGTCTTCCTCTAGGATAATCGCTACGACGCCCTTCAACCAGAGTCGGGGGGAGCTACCAGGCGGGCGCGTCGGGGGTTATATTAGTGTACTCGAAGGTAAGCCCACCCGACCAGGGACCGAATTGCTCGGTCGCCGCTCAAGATTATGTAACCGATGTCAGAATTTATCACCGTAGCAAAAGTAGGCTCGATACCCGAAGGGCAGGGGGCGACCTTTCCCTTGGGCGAGCGGCTGGTGGCCGTCTTTAATCGAGATGGGACTTACTTTGCCATCGACGACCTTTGCCCACACATGGGGGCCTCGCTGGGGGCTGGCGAACTCGACGCCGAAGGAACTGTTGCTTGCCCCTGGCATGCTTGGCGTTTTGACGTCTGTAATGGCACTTGGTGTGACAATCCCCGGCTAAAAATCGACGCTTTTCAAGTACGTGTGGAAGGTGACGAAATTCAAGTTCGGCTTCCCGACGAGACCGAAAATGCGTGACCCTCGACCTCCACGCTGGAGCTAAGGCGATGTGTTTTTTGCTGGAGGGGGCAACACCAGAGGGCCTTCGCCGTTTGCCGCTTCCAACGAGCTTGCTGGGTTCTGAACCGACTCTTCGGCAGTCGCTTGCTGCACTTCGCTTGGTGCTTTATAGGCGATCTCCGAAGGCCGAGAAAGCGCGTGGGGGAAAACTGCCTCTTGTGCGAGTTGTATGACTGGCCCTTGTTGTTCCTGATCTTTGCCAGACTTGCCGTCTGCAATTAGCTTGTCTCCGGCAAAGGACGTTCCTCGGTGGATGGTGCCGCGTTTGAAGGGGCCGGCTCCGAGTACCCAAATATCGTTGGACGTACTTTCGCTCGAGACAATGCCCGATTGCCAAGCGGGTTCGCCCGATTCTCGCCGATAGGCAAAGACCGCAATTTTTGCGACTCCTCGCTGGTTACGACGCTTTGCAATCGGAATTTCTGGAATCACTGGGGGTAGGGCTGCTAGTAGGGTGAATTGGGGGACGTTGGTTGCCGGTACGCCGAACAGTAGGTCGTGGTTGTCGGTGCCGATGGCTCCTGCTCGTGGCTCAACAACAAAGGTTGCTTTCTCGCGGTCGTCCTTCAAGATACATCCATTGGCGAGCAGGTGTTGTCGTAGGCTGCTGATTAAGTAGGAGTCGTCGACGACGTCGTACAGATGCCGTTCGTCGAAGAAAACTTTCTTGCCTGCCAAGGGGCTGAAATCGATCGACTGGACTGCGCGATCTATTGCGTCGGAGATCAGTAACTGCTCGGTCGCAGTCCGTAGGGTGTTGGAGGTTCTCGTTGTTCCGCAGCCAGCTAGCGCGCATAGCAATACCGTGCATGCGACAAAACCGACAACTACGGAACCATTTTCTCTCATCATTGACAAACTGCTAGGACCACGGGCAACTCGCTATTGAGATCGGCGTAGGAGCCAAGCGAGTCGCGATTGTACTGGCAGGTTGCTTTAGTCCAAGGTCAACTTTTCTTTCCTCTATCACTGCTAGCACAAGTCAACTTGGCTGTTAGCGGTTTACCGTTTCACTGTTTTCGGCCGAATAAGGAGTCTGGCCGTCTTCCCAGCGGAATTCGTCTTTGTAGAAGCGAGTGGTTTCCTCCGCTGCTAGCTTGATGTCGAGGTCCTGGCAAGCGACTTCTGCCCTGAAAATATGCGTGCCCGCTTGATCGGCCTTGGCTCGGATTCTCAGCACGACCTCTTTACCCGCAGGCAAGCTCTTGATCGGGTGGAAGGTAACGCGTCCGTCTCGTTCGGTGTATTGGGCTCCTTCAATCGAAACCGGTTCGATTCCCGCGGAAAACAGCCCAGTAACATTGATGCCCTTTGCGGCAGTGGTTCCTCGATTTCGGATTCGGATCTCGTAGAGAGCCAAATCGCCCAGAGGTAATGGCCCTTGGGGGTCGGTTACTTCAAGCTTGAGATCGGCCAAGGCTACGATTTGTGTCTGAATTACTTTGGTATCGCTCAGTTCTCCGCTTTCGATTTGGGCGGTCACATTGAATTGGTTGAGGCCCGGGCTGTCTAGTTGGCAACGAATTTGTAGATACTGTGCTTCGTCGACGCTGAGGCCTGCCAATTGCCAGTTTACGGTCTTGCCATGTCGGTCAAAAGAATGGCCTTCGCTGGCGGAAACAAATTGTGCTCCCTCGGGAAGTTCGACCGTGACCGTGACTGGTTCGGTTGTTGCGCTGCCAGGATTCTGAACGCGAATGTAGTACGCCGAAACCGTTCCTGCGTATTTGGTCTCAGGGCCTCGCCAGTCGACTGCGAGTTCTGGCTTTCGGCACAGCACCTTCTTCACCGTTTGGTCCGAGAGTCCGCCGTCGGCTACGACACTAGCTTGCATTACTAGCTCGCCTGCTTCGCGTGCGGTAAGTTCGATTTCGATTTCTTTCACTTCGCCGGGCTGAAGCGAACCAATGACTTGGTTGGTCGCCGATTGTTTGTCACCTCCGGGCGGAATCAACTGTACCTCAACATGGTTTGCCACGCCCGTGCCAGGATTTCTAAGTATCAGACGGTATCGCTGAGGTTGTCCGAAGAGCACCTCTTGGGGACCGCTGAGATCGACTTCTATCTTGGGTTCTTGTACTTCGATGGTGGTTTCCGAATGCATGGGAGCTTGGCTCCACTGGACGCTCAATTTCAGAGGCCGACCGCTACGGGGAATCAAACGCATTCGCAAGGTCGCCGAAGATTTTGCCGCGATCTCTTGAATCCGCCAGTTCAAGACATCGCCGTCGTTTCCCTCTTGGCCGCGTTCTACCGCGCCGCTGGTCGAGATTACGTCGACAAGCTCAGCCCATTCGGGAATGCGTACCGAGGCAGAAATATCTTCGGCATCGACTCTGCTTTTGTTTTCTAAAGTTACTTGATAGCTTGCTTCACGACCCACCATGATTGTTTTTGGGCCTTCGACATGCGAAATAATCAGAGGTTGTTCGTAGCTGCGTGTGATGCTGTTGCGATCCGGCTTACTTGGCTGCTTTAGGTTAGGAACAGGCGAGTCTGTAATTTCGCTGCGCAGTGTTTGGCGTCCCGAACGCTGACGCATTGAGTTGGTCGTAAAAGCTTTTTCGGCTGCCGCTTCGTAGCGTTCGGTCACGGTCTCGATGGCAGAGGGGTGTTCGGTTTTTGGATATCTGTTGGGCGACGGTTGCAGCTCGACGGTCGACGGTAGTTCTATGATTGCTGACTGCGAGGGCTCGACCCCGGGCAGGGTCTCGATAGCAAGGGGCCGTGGTTCTTGGAGCAACGGCGATTGCTTTTTTTGCTGGCCCTTAGCCGAACTTTTGTGTTTGCCTACGAGCGAAGATTCGACAATCGCTTCGGGTTCGTCGATCAGACGAATAACTTCTGGGGCCGTTGGAGGCGATTTGGGTTTTGCTGGTGTTTGCGAGACATTCAGAGTCTCCTCGCCTAGGAGCGCTCGGTGTACGTCGAACGATGTTGTTTGGCCCAAGTTTGAACCGTGCTTTGACTTTTTCACCTTTGCTTTTTTCACTACCGTAGGAGAGGCATCGTCGGAGGTGAGGATTTGGAAAGTTTGTTCGGCGTGCCGGTCTTCGGTCGAAAGTAAGTCGGAGAGGGCCGAGTCGAGGCTCATCTCCTTGCTGGCAGGCGAGATATGTGGTCGTCTTCGTCCGATTGGTTTTCCGGCAGTGCTTCCGGCCCGCTGAGTGCTAGCAATGTGCTGCGGCTTACCAGCGCGTTTCGCCTTGGCAACTTTTGACTTAGCTGGCTTGTGGTTTGTACGACTCGAATCGCTCGGGGCGGCTTGCTTGCGTCCGAAGAGCGTAGCCAAGGTTGGCGTCTTCTTGGCCGGTTTTTTAGTTTTCGGCTTCTTGGCTGGTCGCGATTTTCGGGGGATTTTTTGAGCCGATTGTTCGCGGCTGAAGGTCTCTCTTAGGGAAGAAAGCCGTTCGCTAAACGATATTCCCGTGGAACCCTGGGAGGGCCCTTCTTGGGCTCGAGCTTCTAAGATCGAGCTTCCAACGATCGTCAAAGAGACGATTCCGATAATCCATCCTCGAGACATGGTCGAGTTCCTGCGCAATGAGGTCGCGTGGCAAAGTATGTATTGAGAGGTATCGGTCATGCGTGTTGGGAAAGATAAATCGATTTTCTTAAATATTCGGGTCGGGGGAAGTGGAGGGGTTGGGGGCGAGAGGGAAGAGAGTAGTGCAGCCCAGTGCTTGCACCCCTCTTGCCTCTCACTTCTAATTTTCCTCCCCCCCTAATGGGGTTTTGTCCTATTGGTAGGGGTCCCATGTTTTGGGACTTTATTCGGGGTTTTTGTCCCTCGGGAAATTTGCAAGTGACTTGGTTGGTAGGGTTTGCTGGAATCGAGGGGGACAAAATAGGGCGAATTTTGTCTTTGCGCGTTGTGTTTTGTCCCATGCGATTTTGGGTACCTCCGGGTGGTTTCTGGGTGAGTGTTGAACCACGACGACACGGCGAGAATTTTACCGCAGAGGACGCGGAGCAGCGCAGAGGAAAATTTTCAAGAATGCCATAGAACCTGATGAGGCTCGAAGGCTATTGTCGCGAAACGGGGCGCGAGGTTCCAGGAGAATATTTGGCCGGGGGGGGTTGTTGGCTCATTCATTTGGAGAAAGTTTTGGACAGGATGAACAGGATGGACAGGATTTTTTGGTTCCTCAGGAATTTTAGTGGCCAAGTCGAGCCATGCCTAAGCAATCAAAATGCCCTGAAGGGGCAGAATAGGGCAGCCCAGGACGCGAGCCCTGAGTGCCTTGCCTTGTTGCCAATGGAGCCCTGAAGGGCGGCATAGCGAGGCCGTTTGTAGGTCGCCTTTCGAGGGCTTTGTTGCTTGCATGAGAAAGCTGCTGCTCATTCTCAATGCCATACTCAAAGAAAACGTAACCGTTCACGGCGATGAAAGAAGAAAAAGGAAAAAGCCACAGATAAACACGGATAGACGCAGATGAAAAAGAAATTTTTAGAGAAACTTCGATTATCGAAAGAGAAACCTAACGGAAAAACTCCGAACTCATCCAAAAAATCAGTGTTTATCTGTGTTCATCTGTGGCTAATTTTTCCCACCTCGTGAACGGTTACAAGAAAACAAACCCTGGATTTGTAAACAAAACACTTGACGTTTAAGACAGTCGCTACGAACTACTGTGGCGTACTGGAGAAAAGTTTTGCAACTACTTGCGAATCATCTTCGTAAATCAAGTATCCTGGCTTGTCTGTCGTCAAATCGCGAACGACGACATCGTGATCGGTCACCAATTGTACGAGATACCGAATGTGAGACATACACTCGGTTGCTGAGCACTTGAACCAGCACAAACCATTGTCTTCACGATGAGGCTTACGCGAACGAACAAATCGGCCAGGAATCGGTAGATTGGACTTGAACCAATCGATCGTTCGTCGAATTTCGGCCCGTTCAGACTCGGCGAGCGCGCCGTTTTCCAACAATTCGTATGCCGCTGCGAATATGCCCCGCGGTTTGGACGTATCTTCGTCGAGTTGACCAGTAACGAAACGGATAAACATTGCAGAGTGACAAGCTCGTTTTGCAAGAGAATGTTTTCTGATAACCGGGCGGTGGCCAGCGACTTTCAATCCAAATTTCGAGCTCAACCGCCGCTTCGATTCAGGGATTGGTTCGTCGTTTTCGGTTGCCATATCGGACGTCCCGACTTCGCTAATCGCTGGGCAGCATCCTCCGCGATGGCATTGATGTTCCCGCCGAATCGCTCTGATATTTCGCGGCGTGTACGATGAATCTCTGCGATCACCGTGTCAGCTTTCGGTTTCTGTATCATCGCCTAACAGCTCCTCAGGTGTGCAAATAATCGGTAGGGGAATCCCGAAATCGTTTAGCACGTCGTGTATCCGTGGTAGTATCTTTGCATTCGCTATGTGCTTACAATTCCACGTCAATAGGTATTGTATCCGATGGTGGGCGACGCATGCAATGTGCAGCGCGTCAACCTGAGCTTTCAGCGGTAAAATTGCCCGCGACATGATCTCGTTGGCAATTCTTGGGATTTCTGGGTCTGGCGGTAGGACCGCAATCCCGTCCAGAGTTTGCATCCGATCGGCGGCGAGCGCCGGGTCGCCAGCAGAGACCTCGTCGATTACGTATTGCGACACGACAAGTTCGTAGTTGGTTCGTTCATTGTTCCACCATCGGTGAGTCTATAATTGGTGAGCAGCCAATATACGACTTGCGAACTTGGACGTTGTCGCAAATTGCTGACGACAGAGGTTTCAATATAAACGGTGTTCATTCTGGTAGTTTCGTTTGTCGTTCTTGTGTTGCTTGCCAAGGGAGCAGAACACGATTGCGTGTCTTTCGGTAAGGTTCACATCCATCGACTGGTAACCACGACCATGTTTAGGCAACAGTTGTATCGACACTTGGTTTTGCTAGCTCCTGAATCTGCTCTCGGAGTTCTTGGTTCTCCTTCTTCAATTGAGAAAGGTATACTCCGACCATGAAGAAGCAGACAGGCAAAAAACCGTAAAACGCTATCGCCCCGATATCGCGCGTACTCCCCAGGAATCGTCCTGCGACGTTACCGAAGACAGTGAGCAATGAAAGCGCGGCACAAAATTTCGCCGATTGCCATGGGCCGATTTTGTCTCGCATTGCATACCTCTTCGGTTGATGTTATTGCCCGACGAACGACCAAGCTACCTGCCGCGTGAGACGTTGCCAAAATTAGCGAGGTAGTTCGCGGTCAGGTTCAGTGGATAGATGTTCTGTCGCACTTTGTGCTTCTGGTAAAGTGTTTTCTACGGCGAGTTCAATATCGTTGCTGTGCGAACGTCTGAGTTGACCTGTGCCGTCATCGTCGACGATGTACCTTGAGCTGGTATTCGATCCAATGATTCGTATCGTCTTGGCAAGATCGCGAGGTACAACTATGGCAAAACAATAGTACGCCATGTCCATTGTAAACTCCATGGGCCGAGTGCGTCTAATTTGACACACAAGTTCAGTCTCAATGAGGCGTGGAGTCTCGATCCACACCCGAACAGAACCAGAACCTTCGGTATCACGTATCAGAAGCAATGTGTCAGAATCGAAATTCAAATCGGCGTTCTCAACGGCGGAAAGAAACTCGTCTTTCCGATTCCAATGTTGTTGACTAGCAACACCTTGAAGAAAAGCTTCAAGCTCAGCCCTTGAGCGGATAACGGAGGAGTCAAATGCCTTGTAACCATGTTCTCGCATGGGAATATCGATGAAATGGAGCATCACACCAGTACCATCGCGGAGTAGATCATGCTTCTGGACGACTTCAGCGGCAGTCTGTCGTGCAGGCGCCACGTTTTCACCATTTGGTCGCGGTGGGGCAGGCTGTTTGCCGCAGCCCAAGATGAGGATTGCGAGCAGCGAGAAGAGTCGGTGATTTGCAAACAGTATGCTAGCGTTGTCAGACATCGTGGCACCAACTGTGAGACAGAACTTGGTTTATTAGATTGAAACTTCTTCAGTAAGCTGGTTGACAGGGGGGAATGAGCGAAGTGTGCATGCGTCACCCGTCCTGCTTTTGCTGTTGGGCGTCGCAGGATTTGCTTGATGCGACTTCGACTGATTGGGTGACTTCGAAGCCTAGGTCGTTGATCATATTGTAGTCGGCTTCGGGGAGCTGGCCTTGGGTGGTGAGGTAGTCGCCGACGAAGATTGAGTTGGCGGCGTAGAGGCCTAAGGCTTGGAGGCTACGCAAGTGGAGTTCGCGGCCGCCGGCGATTCGGATTTCTCGCTCGGGGTTTACCAAACGGAACATGGCGAGCACTTTGAGGCAGTAGTTGGGCGTAAGGTCTTTTTGGCCGGAGAGTGGGGTGCCTTCGATGGGGTTGAGAAAGTTGACCGGGATCGACTCGACCTTGAGGTCTCGCAATTGGATTGCCATGTCGACCACATCACGGGGGCTTTCGCCCATACCGACGATTCCGCCAGAGCAGAGTTCCATGCCGGCGTCGCGGACGGCGTGAAGCGTGTCGACTCGATCTTGGTAGGTGTGGGTCGTGCAAACCTCGCGATAGAATTCTTCGCCCGTGTTGAGGTTGTGGTTTACGCGATTGACGCCGCAGGCAGCGAGTCGGTCGGCTTGTTCGGGGGTGAGGAGTCCGAGGCAGGCGCAGACGTCGAGGTCGAATTGTTTTTTGATTTCGGGAACAATTTCTTCGACGGCGGCCATCTCGCGTTCGCTAGGTCCGCGTGCCGAGATGACGATGCAATAGGTTTTTGCTTTCCGCTCGGCGGCGGCTTGGGCGCCGGCCATGAGTTCGTCGCGGCGCAAGATGTTGTATTTGGAGATTTCGGCAGATGAGTCTTTCGACTGCGAACAGTAGCCGCAATCTTCGGGGCAGAGTCCGCTTTTGGCGTTCATGAGAAAGTAGAGCTGGACGGAGCGTCCGAAGTAGTGGTGTCGCACGCGGAAGGCGGCTTGGAGTAAGTCGAGCACTTCGAGGTCGGGGGCGGCGAGAATTTGCAGGGCCTCGTCGGCTGTGAGCTGTTCGCCTTCCAGCACGCGGGTGGCGAGGGATTGCCAGGGGGTGTCGGTAGAAGTAGGTAAGGCTTGGGCGGGAGAATTATTCATGGCGTGGTGTCAGGGAGGTGAGATGTGGTTTTCGGTGGTTTTTTGTTCTCTAGTAGTCTACCGCAGCTCAACATTCGAGTTGGGTGCCACTGCTGGCTTGCCCAGCAGTGGACGCCGGGTACCCGCTTCGCACTGCTGGACGAGCCAGCAGTGGCACCCGAAAACTAAGCAGCGGTGGAATACTAGTAGTATCGGTACCTTGGGCGGCGATGCAAGGTACCTGCTTCGTTCTTGCGGGGGCTGGCTTGGCAAAATTGTTGAGAGGCGTCAGAATGGAGTTTTGGCGTCATTACCTTGATTTGGCTTGTTAAATGGGTTTTCATCTTGTTCGTTATAGTTTGTTGGGCCAAGTAGGGCGGTTTGTTTCGGCTGACTCGACGCGGTATCCTCGGCGTTCGCGGGTGATTGTACGCAGCGTGCGCGGGCTGGAAGTTGGCGAGGTGCTTGCCGAGCCTGAGCCGACCGATGAGGTATTGGAATCGAATGGTCAGATTTTGCGGCGGATGACGGTTGAGGACGAGCTGCTCGAAGCGCGGCTCGAAAGACATCGGCACGAGGCGTTTGAGGCTTGCACGGCGATTCTTGCAGAGCATCGGGTGGCGGCTGCGTTGGTCGACGTGGAACATCTTTTTGATGGCGAGGGGCTTTTTTTCTACTTCCTTGGCGAGGTGCCGCCGGAAGCTACGGAGTTGACCCAGAAGTTGGCCGAGACCTATGAGACGACGGTAGAGTTTCGGCAGTTTGCCAAAACGCTCGCCGAAGGTTGCGGGCCGGGGTGCGGTACCGAAGAGGCGAAAGGGCAGGGGGGGTGTGCGAGTTGTACTTCGTGTGCCGTGGCTTCGGCTTGTGGGGTGAAGGGGAAGTAGCGGACCGCGTGGCGGGCTGTCTGTGGTGTTTTTTTCTGTGATGTTTTTTTCTGTGATGTTTTTTTCTGTGATGTTTTTTTCTGTGGTGTTTTTTTCTGTGATGTTTTTTTCTGTGATGTTTTTTTCTGTGATGTTTTTTATGGGCTGCCGAGCGAGGTTAGGAATTCGCTCATTTCTCCGGCGGCGTGGGAGTCGCCTTGAGTGCGGGCTTGTTCGATGCCGTCGCGGAGCGCGGTGCGGGCTTCGTCGGTTCGTTCGAGGCGTGCTAGCTGTTGGGCGGCCATGAAGAAGGCGGGGATGTAGGGCGGCTGGTCGGCGAAAAGCTCTCGGAATTTTTCGAGGCTTTTGTCGTGCTCGTTTTCTTTGTCGAGTTCCATCGCGAGGCTGTAACGGAGGAATGTGTCGGAGGGGTCGTCGACCAACATGGTTTCGATTTTTTCGCGTCGGGTTGGCATTGGGAGTTCCTTCTTGTAGTTCGTTTATAGTTTGCCGGTGATTTTGAGTAGGACGCCTTGGGTGGGGCTGTCGGTAGGGCCCAAGGCGGTGACGTAGAGGGTGCCGTCGGGAGTGAAGGCCATGGCGGTGGGCCTGGCGACGGAGGCGATTTTTACCGCTTGGCAGGCTTGTTGTCCGGCGGTGTAGGCGTCGTCTAAACGGTAGATGCCACCGAGGGACTCGTCGGTTTGAGAAAAATCGGCGGCGTAGAGTTGTCCTGTCGGGCTGTAAGCCAAAGCGAGCAGGTCGTTCAGGCCGATGTCGAGGCTCATTGCCAAGGCTGCCGTTTTAGGCACATAGAAAGTGATTGTGCTGTCTCGCGGTGTTTCAAAATTCCCCAACCGCCCGACGACCAAAAAAGTAGGGCGAGAGCTGGGTGTGATTGCGATGGCGGTGGTTGGGCCAAGGTGGGCGGACTGTTTGGGCGTGGCAATAGGTTGGAGGTAGGCGAGGCGGTTGGCCTCGATGGCGGACTTGAGAACCCAACCTTTTTCTGCGTTCGACCAGGTGCTGAACAGGGCGTGTTCGGTTTTGGCGAGTCCGAAGAAGAGGCCATCGTCGGTGGCTGAGCTGTCGCCTGAGCGAACGGGACCCGCGAGGTGGGAGGCATTTTCCGCAGTCATTACCGTGTTGTCGTTGTTGATTTGGTAAACACTTAGAACGCCCTGGGGCTTTTGGGGGCTTCTGCCACCCACGACGAGCAAAGTACGTGTGAGGAATGCGAGCCCAACGGGCCCGAGCTGGATGGCAGGATCTTCGGAAAAAGAACTTGGGGCGAAACCGGTAATGACTTCGGTGGTTTCGTTTGGCTGATTGGTTGTCGTCCGAATCACCCGACCGGCGCCGCCCTCGGCGAGGAAAAGCTGTTGGGGGCCGTTTTTTGCGTTGCTTGGACGGACAACGAGCCCCGAGGGCTGGTCCAAATTTCCGAGGACCGTTGCGACCGAAAAGTTGGCGGTCTCGTCGCCCAAGGGGAGCAAGTTTTTAGCCGACTCTTGAGCAAACGCATTGGACACAACGGCAAAAACAAGAATCGCAGTTGCTGGAATGATTCGATGCACTGGTGGTATCCCCAAGCAAATGCAAATCACGAAGCCGTGATTCCGTGGGCAGCTTCGTAGGCGGTGATTTCTTTTTCGTGTTCGAGCGTGAGGCCGATATCGTCTAGGCCTTTGAGCAAATTTTGCCGGCGGAAGGCGTCGACTTCGATTGGGGTCGAAAAGCCGTGGTCGTCGCTTAGAGTACACGAATTGAGATCTGCGGTGAGCTGATAGCCCGGGTGTTTGGCGGCACGAGAGAATAGTTCTTCGACGGTTTCTTCGGAGAGGCGAATTGGCAACATGCTGTTTTTGAAGCAGTTGTTGTAAAAGATGTCGGCGAAGCTGGGGGCGATGATGACTCGAAAGCCGTAGTCTTCCAGGGCCCAGGGCGCGTGTTCGCGGCTCGAGCCGCAGCCGAAGTTTCGGCGGGCGAGTAGGATGCTGGCGTCAGCGGCTTCGGGGCGGTTGAGTTCGAAGTCAGGGTTGGGGGAGCCGTCGTCGAGTTGGGACCAATCCCAGAACAAGAATTCGCCAAAACCGGTACGTTCGATCCGTTTCAGGAATTGTTTGGGGATGATTTGGTCGGTATCGATATTGGCACGGTCCATCGCGACGACCAGGCCGGTGTGGGTGGTAAAACTCTTCATAGGTTGATTATTTCCATTCTCGGATATCGACAAAGTGTCCAGCGACGGCAGCGGCGGCGGCCATGGCGGGCGAGACGAGGTGGGTTCGTCCGCCTTTGCCCTGGCGACCTTCAAAATTTCGGTTGGAGGTTGAAGCACATCGTTCGCCGGGGGCCAGCTTGTCGGGGTTCATTGCCAAGCACATGCTGCATCCGGCTTCGCGCCACTCGAAGCCAGCCTCTTTGAAAATGCGATCGAGCCCTTCGGCTTCGGCTTGGAGTTTTACTTGGCCACTGCCGGGGACGACCATGGCGCTGACGTGATCGGAGACTTTTTTCCCCTCGGCAGCTTTGGCGGCTTCGCGGAGATCTTCGATGCGTCCGTTGGTACAGGAGCCGATGAAAACGCGATCGATTTTCAGATCACAAATCGGCTCGCCTCCTTGGAGGCCCATGTAGTCGAGCGCGCCGGCGGCCGTTTTTTGGTCGGTCGGGTCGGCGAAGTCGCTCGGCTTGGGTACGTTTCCGTTGACTGGGGCTACTAGCCCGGGATTGGTGCCCCAAGTGACTTGCGGGGCAATGTCTGCGGCGTTGTAGCTGAGCGATTTGTCGTAAGTGGCGTCTTGGTCTCCGGGGAGTTGTTTCCAACGTTCGACGGCGGCGTCGAAATCATTGGGGACAAACTGGCGTCCGCGAAGGTACTCGTAGGTCGTTTCGTCAGGGGCAATCATGCCGGCTCGGGCACCGCCTTCGATCGTCATGTTGCAGACGGTCATTCGGTTTTCCATGCTCAGCGAGCGGATCGTTTCGCCCGTGTATTCGATGCAGTAACCGGTGCCGCCATCGGTGGTGATTTGACCGATGAGATAAAGCACCAGGTCTTTGGCTGTGACTCCGTTGTGGAGCTGGCCGTTGACTTGGAGTTCAAGCGTTTTGGGAAGGCTTTGCAGCAGGGTTTGGGTTGCGAGGACGTGCTCGACTTCGCTGGTGCCGATGCCGAAGGCCAAGGCGCCGAACGCACCGTGGGTCGAGGTATGGCTATCGCCGCAGACAATCGTCATGCCGGGCTGGGTGTAACCTAGCTCGGGGCCGATGACGTGGACGATGCCCTGGTTGGGGTCGTTAAGATCGTAATGTTTGATGCCAAATTCTTTGCAATTGTCGCGTAAGGTATCGATTTGCTTTTTCGAGACCAGGTCGAGGATGGGCAAATTGCGATCGGTGGTCGGCACATTATGGTCGGCGGTTGCGATGGTGCGTTCGGCCCGGCGCACCGAACGGCCGGCCAGACGTAGGCCCTCGAACGCCTGGGCGCTGGTGACTTCGTGGACCAATTGGAGATCGACGTAGAGGATGGTCTGTCGACCTTCTTCGGCGTGGACGACATGGTTGTCCCAGATTTTTTGAAAGAGGGTACGAGGACCCGAAGCGGAGTTAGCCATGCTCTGATAGAGGGGGGATGGGGTGGTGAGGTTCGTAAAAAATTGGACCTTTCATTGTACGCGTTGGGGGGCGGGGTCGGAAGTGCCTCTGTCGGGACGACCGGACGATTGCTAGGTCGATATTTTGAACCGCCAAGTTCGCTAAGAGCGCCAAGAACAAGAAGCTGGCAAAGCGTTAGGAAGCCCCTCGCGGGCATTCTGCTGATGATGTTGTCTGCCTAACGACTAAGGTTCCCCAAGCGGTAGCTCGCATAGGTTGCAGCCCTTGCCGCGTTAGGCATGAATTCCGGTGGTTTTGTAATGCCGTTCAACATTGGCTGTCAGCGCTCCCCATGGCGACGAGCGAACACGCTCCTGATGGAATGAAAACGCTTCTGGTGAGGTGAATCGCTCTGAGACGTGAAAAATCGCAGGGTCGTCCGCATCACGCACCACCTCGAATTCAATGCAGCCGGACTCGTTTCGCGTGAGTTCAATATGCGACGGCAGCCCGGCAACAACGGCATCAAGATCCGAGGGTGGAACAACAATGTGGCCGGTTAGGGTAACTTCTGGCATGTTTTTTTTGGAGAGGAGAAGACGGAGCCATTGTCAAGACACGGCGAACAGTGTGGTTCGCGATTGCAGCCGGATAACGCCTGAGTTGACGGGCGGCGCGAACAGCTTTGATTTCAAAAAGCCGCGTCGGGCCCGAATGCCAGGTGGTGTGGGGAGGGCCGTCAGTGATGGCGGCCTTAGCCTATTCTGTCCACTGATTTTCGGGCGGTGTCACGGGTTTCCGGCAAGGCTTGGGTTCACGTGTCGCAGACTCACGGTCTGATTCCGTATGTCGTCGCCGTAAGTCGTTCATCATCGCTTGCACATCACCATGAAATTGTTCCGCATATTGTTCGCGGATTCGGCGAACTTCGGTAAGGATTGGATCAAGAGTCATTGCCATTCCCCATCAGTTGGTCGGGAGTACAGATAACCGGCATCGAGTAGCCAAGAGCATCGCATACATCGTTAATTATAGGTTGAAAAGTTGCGTTGGCAATGTGTGTGCAGTTCCACGTGAGCAAATAGTCGATGCCGTGAACAACGCAGATCGCAATATGAGCCGCGTCGGTGATTGCACGATCGGGCAATTTCAGTCGGTCGATCAACGCGACGACAATTTCATCGGATTCCATTTTTGGGGTGAGTACTGGAATCCCGTCCAGAAATTCGAGCCGACGTTTAGCCGCGTCTGAATCACCCCCGGATGCTTCAAGCAGCACGGCATCCGAGACTAACAAGTCGAATTGGCCACGACGTTCATCCCACCACTTCCGCGTTGTCTGCTGTTTCGCGGCCATCGACAATTCGGGACTGCGCCATGCAGTAAGATAGCTGGGGATTGTCGTTTCGATGTAGACCGACGATGTCATTAGAAATCAGTTCGAGTTAGGCGGATAACGTCCAAGGGGCGAACAGCTTTGCTTTCAAAAAGCCGCGCGGGGTGCCACTGCTGGCTTGCCCAGCAGTGGGAACCCTGTGGCGGGCTTCCATTACGGTTTTGGGTAGAATGCCTATTCCAGTTTCTCTGTAGCTCTTGTAATTTTTTTCACGGTCGTCAAAGTGTTTGACCCGTTTTCGAGGAGGCTCGGGAAGCGGCCCATACGGATTGTAGCTGAGGAGTGAATCAGGTGGCAAATTTTTCTGGTGATTCGCACTGCTGGGCAAGCCAGCAGTGGCACCCGGGGCGACTACGCCGCTCCCGTGCATCAGATTGTTCGCATCCCTTCGTTTCAGTGTTAGGGCCACCAAAGCCATGCGACGCCACTGATCGACAAGGTTGCCAAAGTGACGATCGCGTATTGTAGTCCAATCTGTCGCCAATCCCAATCAATTGGAATACCTCGATACTGGTCCGCATCACCGTCCGGGTCATCGCATTCAAGTTTGGGAATCACTGCGAATACGCCCAACGGAACGATCGGAATGAAGACGAAGCACCACCACAGCACTGATTGATATACGATCGCGTCACATCCGGCGTCGGCTGCGCGTTTGGCCGTGTCTCCCGTGAGCCGTCTGTGATGTTTGCGTCCATAAAGTTGATGGTCGGAAACGTCGTAGAATGCGAGATCTCTTGTACCATCGCCCTCGATAAGCCGTTCTATGATTTCCAGCCCAATGTCACCCGAGTTTGAAGCGTTGTTCGACGTCGGAGGATCGTACGGAACCATTGCAGATCCGGCTCAAGACTTTGGGATGCGAACTTGTTATTAGATTGAAACTTCTTCAGTAAGCCATGCTTACTGAAGAAAACCTTCAATAAGCGAGTTGACAGCGGGGAATAGGATCAGTGCACATACGTTCATTTCGGCCCCGGAGTCGTTGGCCATGAATCGAGTCTATCGCGTCCCGAATCCAGATGCAAGCAATCCCCAGCCGCCCAAGCTGCTTGATCGGTAGCGGCGAGTGCTGCGGACCAAGCATTACGCTTATCGCACCGAGCAAGCCTATGTTGGCTGTGTGTGCCGGAAAGAGTTGCACGATTGAGATATCGGTTGCGGGTAAGGACGTGTTGAACTTTCGCCCATGTTCTGATCGAGGGAGGCGAGGGTAGGAAGTGAGAGATCGAAGCTTAGGGACTGCAATCTCTGAGCTCTGTTGCGAGAGGGTCGTTTGGGGGAGCCGCAACTCACCGTGCGGCTAGTTCTAGGACGGCGGCGTCTTGGGCTTTTCGTTTGGGGCAGCCGTTTTTGCTCCACCAGGTGGCTGCCATGGTGTTTGACCAAGGGTGTAAGCTGGGGACTTGCTGGAGAGCTTCGCCTAGCGAAGCGGCAGTTTGGAATCGGTCTTCAGGCTGTTTTTCTAAACAGCGGAGAATGATTTCGGCCAGTTCGACGGGAATCTCAGCATTCAATTTTCGTGGCGGTTGGGGCGGCTCCGATGCGTGGGCGATCATGACTTTGATCGGCTGGGGATAATCGAACGGTGGGTGGCCGGTGGCCATGTAGTACATGACGGCTCCGAGCGAGTAGATGTCGCTTCGCTCGTCGACTTGTTCGCTAGCGCTTGCCTGCTCGGGCGACATGAAAAGCGGCGAGCCGGTGATGGCGCCTACTTGCGTGAGTTCGACGTCTTGTGGTTCGGTAAGCGGTTTGGCCAAGCCAAAGTCGAGCAGCTTGGCGACATCGAAGTGGCCGCCGCGGTAGGCGCAGAAAATATTTGCAGGCTTGATATCGCGGTGGACTAACCCTTGGTTGTGTGCTTCGGAGAGGGCATCGCAAACCTGTTGCATAAGATGTTTAATTCTTGCGGCAGGGAGCGAGCCGTAGCCTTCGACCAGTTCGCCCAGGTTGTGGCCGGGCAGATATTCCATGACGTAGTAAAAGGTGCCGTCTTCGGTGCAGCCGTAATCGTAGATGTCGATCGAATTCCAATGCGAGAGCTTGGCGGTGGCGCGGACTTCGCGTTCGAAGCGAGCGATGACCTGTGGGTTGCCTGCTTTTTCGGGGCGGATGATTTTGATCGCACAGGGGCGTTTCATCATCTGGTGTTCGGCCAAATAGACTTCGCCCATGCCGCCGCTTCCGAGTTTTTGTCGCAAGCGGTATTGGCCTAGTTGTCGGGCGTCGAAGGCTTGTTTGCGTAGGGTGCCGATCGATTTGACGCCTACGATGGCGGTCAAGACGGTTAGGGCCAAGACCATTTCTTGTTCGAGGAAGGTGCTTCCGAATTCTTGAGTTTTCAGGAGCTGCGAGACTTCAGGCACGCGAAACCAAGCGAGGGCCCAGATGGCAGTGGGAGCGAGTCCGAGAAGGCATAGCACCACGGCGGCCCGCTTCCAGTGGTTGGGCACGAACATGGCGTAGCTCATGATCAAAAGGATCCATCCTCCAACGATGTTTGGCAGATGGGCGTGGCCTTCGCCCAGCGAGGCACAGTGAAAGAGCCGGTGGTAGTGGAGTAGCATAAAAAAGGCTGCTGGCCCTCCGATGGTGAGCAATTCGGAGAGTCGTAAATGTTTGACAAAGATGCTGCATTGGGTGCAGAGCCTTTGTGCTACCAGTGCTAGCACGAACGTGACTGCGATATGGGTGTAGAACACGGGAGCGTGTGAAAACGAGAGATAGGTATCGAGCGACCATAAAGAGCGGAGCAAGAAAACCGTGAAGATCACGAACAGCAGAAGTGCTAGCAGTCGGAGCCGATCACGCAATAAGCTACGAGTTTCGTGGCTTAATTCGGGCGAACTGCCTTCGACGAGCGCGATTTGCCGTCGCGCGGCAACGCGGTTGTGCATCGTATTGGAGCCCAACGGCGGCAAGGGGCCGGGCGAATCGATGGTCTCGTCATTTGCGAAGCTGCTCATTTTCGCTGAATCATTGAGAATTTTTGCCACGCTTTGATTTCTCCAATTCTCCAAAAAAACGCTTCTGGCCAAAAAGGCTGCTAGACATTTGGATAGTGGCGGGGGATATTGCTCAAGGCTTTTTCGTTTTGGTATGGCAGAGCCGGAGCCCTTGGTAACGCGAGGCTTAGGCGGGAAAAGCGATTTGTGTTTCTCGCTTACGCGTCGGGTTACGAAAGTTGCTCCCTGCGACAGGTAGTTTACCAAGTGCTTTCCTTTGCACTCAGAAGCTAGCTCCATCATACGAGGTGGAAACGGTTCTGGGCAGCGGGAAATTGCCGGTAAGGCGTGGAATTGGATATGGGGGCGAGGGAGTCAGAAGTCGAATTTTTGAACACTTGTTCGTTTTAAGCGTACAAGTGAGCAGATGTGGCAATCGGGCAACAGCATGTTGTCAAAGATCATCGCGAATGGTGGCACAGTGGATGGCCGTCAACACGCTCTACGGAAAGGGCTCTAAACCGCAACGTTTTAAGTGAGATTTTCCTGTCTCCTGAGTGAAAAGACCCCGCCTGCCTAGAGATTTTAACCTAGGCTTTGGGTGTGCCAGCAATGCACCAGCTTTTCTCGACTCGGTCGCCTCCCCTCCTTTGACCGGGTCCAAACTTATCTCACTTATCACGCAAGAAGTTCGCAATCGAGACCTCCACTGTCTGGTGGTGTTTCGAACCCACCTGCGAATCGCGGTTGCCACCGAAGGGGAAGGCGATGCCAACGGACACGAAATGGAACTTCGATTGGTCTGGTCGAATGGAGCAGTTGGAAGATCGGCTTTTCATGTCGGCAGATCCGGTAGGCGGATTTTTGGGCGGCGCGATTGAGCAACATGCGACCGCTAACTCGCCTCCTCCGCTGACGCAGCATGTGGAATCGACTCCTGATTTTTGGATTGATTCGTCTAATCAGGTGGCTCTGGAAAACCATCTTCGGCAGATTGACCAAGCGCTAGAAGAGGCTCACGGCCAAACAGGGCTGTTGAATGTTCGAAGCAACTACGGCTTTACCGGGATCGGGCAGACCGTCGCGGTGATTGATAGCGGCATTGCGTACGACCAAGTTGCGCTAGGTGGAGGTTTTGGCGCGAATTACCGTGTTGTTGGCGGCTGGGATTTTACTGGCGAGAACGATGCTGATCCTTACGACGATGGCCCCTCGGGGTCGCACGGCACGCATGTGGCGGGCATCATTGGCGGCGATTCAGAAAACGATTCAGGCGTGGCCCCTGGTGTCGATCTTGTTGCGCTCCGCGTTTTCGATGACGCAGGGGCCGGATATTTTTCTTGGGTTGAAAACGCCTTAGACTGGGTTTACGCCAACCGAGACAGTTTTGAAAATCCGATTACGACCGTCAATTTATCGCTAGGCGTAGCGAGTTGGAATTCTGAGACAATTCCGAATTGGGCAAATCTAGAAGACGAGTTCGCGCAGCTTGAATCTGCCGGCATTTTTATCGCGGTCTCGGCAGGAAATAGCTTTACGAGTTTTAACTCGACCGGGTTAAGCTACCCGGCGTCCAGCTCGTATGTGATTCCGGTCATGTCGACCGACGACAGCGGCCTTTTGAGTTATTTTAGCCAACGCAGCTCTCGAGCGATCGCCGCTCCAGGGCGCTGGATTACGAGCACGGTTCCCGACTACGCAGGCAACAATGATGGTATAAACGACGACTATGCCAGTAAGTCGGGCACGAGCATGGCGGCGCCTTATGTGGCGGGTGCGAGCGTGATTATTCGCGAAGCCATGGAATTTGTCGGCTACACGAATATCACCCAAGACACGATTTACGACCACATGATGGCCACGGCCGATTCGTTTTTCGATTCGGCAACCAATCAATCGTACAGTCGGCTTAATGTTCAAGCTGCGGTCGATGCGTTGATGCCATCGGATGATTTCGGATCGGATATAGCTTCGGCCTATGGCCTTGGTACGATTAGCGCCCCGATGAGCATGAGCGGGACGATCGCAACGCTAAGCGATGTCGACTATTTTGCATTCACTGCGGCCAACTCAGGAACGGTGACCTTCGAGGCGACTAGTACAAGCAATGGTTTAACGGCCTCGTGGCTTCTTGCGGGGACCCAGAGCTTGGGCACGCAGGCTGTTATGGGCAATAGCGTGACGCTGGATGTCGTGGCTGGTCAAGAATATACCGTTGGTTTCACGACAGGGAGCGGCTTAGGATATTACAACTTCGACGTCACTTCGGATTCGTCGTTTTCGTTTACCGATTGGGGCACGGTAGAATTTTCGCAGCTTGCCAATCTTTCGGTGAGTGGCGAAACCTGGTATCGCTTCGCAGCCACGAACAGCGGCTTCATGACGGTCGACAGTACTTTTGACACCGGCTCTGGCCAAGTGGGCCTGGAGCTTTATAATTCGAGTTTGCAGCTCGTCGATACGGGCAATGCGGTGAACGGCACGTCACGAGTCGACGTCTATGTTGCGGCAGGAGACGAGCTTTATGTCAAAGCGGTTGGCACGAACAGCAACGTCGATTTTCGATTGACCAATTTGGTTTCGCTGAGTGGTACGACGGTGAATGTTTCCGGCACTTCGGGAGATGACGTCTTTGCTTTTGTGGCGGGAGATACGCATCAAGTAAGTGTGAACGGCGTGGAATATAGTTTTGCCTCGATTGCTGTGACGGATGTGAATTTTGATGGGGGGGCAGGGTCTGATTTGATCGCGATGACAGGCACGGCTGGGGATGAGACGGCGATTCTTCGTGTTGGTGATGTGACTTTGACCGGTGCAGGGTTTACGGCCAATGCGTTTGCTGTTGAAAACATCAGCGTTTATGGCGAAGGGGGCCAAGATCGAGCCTATTTGTACGATTCTATTGGCAACGATGCTTTTACAGCGACCCCCTTGTTCGCTCAAATAACTGGAACTGGTTTCGAAAACCGAGTTGAAGATTTTGATTTCGTCTATGCCTATTCAATCGCAGGCGGTATCGATCACGCTTATCTCTATGACTCAACCGGCGATGATGCGTTTATCGGGTCGCCCGAGTATGCTCTGATGCAGGGCGAAAACAATGCATTTTACAACTTCGCCCAAGGATTCGATTTTGCCTATGCCTACTCAATCGCAGGGGGAGTTGATCGTGCTTATCTCTACGATTCATCGGGCAATGATACGTTTGTCGGGTCGCCCGAGTATGCTCTGATGCAGGGCGAAAACAATGCATTTTACAACTTCGCCCAAGGATTCGATTTTGCCTATGCCTACTCAATCGCAGGGGGAGTTGATCGTGCCATACTGTTCGATTCTCTCGGTGACGATACTTTACGCACATGGAGCAATGCCCAATCGTTAGAAGGCACTGGATTCTACAATGTAGCTTTTGGCTTCGATGTCACAAATGCGTATGCGTCGGTCGGATTTGATCAAGTAGTCATCGACAAAGTGTATCAAGATGAATCTCTCTACGGTCGAAACAATTTGATACGGAGTTCCCGCCAGTCATCCATACAGAGCGCCTATAGCTTTGATGATGTTAGCGTTACTATAGAGGATGGGGCATCTGTTGACGTGGATATTAACGCGATTGACTACCTCTACGAAGCCCTCGGTGCTTGAGCATTAGAGTGAGGTAGCTCGCCCCACAGCTTGGGGTAATGGGGCCTTGCTAGAATTTGCATCTCTTTTAGTCTTCAAATTGCTTGGCAAGAGCCCACTCTGAGTCATCTCGTGAAATAGTTCTTTGAAGAAATTTTTGCGTCGGTCAAATCGAAACTCTGAGTCGATGCGAGCCGCTGCTGATTTACCGACTTCCCTGGCGTGTTCTGGATCGCGTAACGCATGGATTAAGGACTTTGCAATTGCCTCTGGCGACTCGTTTTCGACGTAGTACCCCCACTCACCAACCACTTCTGGAATGGCTGTCTTTCGATTTACTATAACCGGCGCTCCACAGGCCATCGCTTCAGCAATTGCCAAGCCGAATCCTTCGTGATGTGAACATTGAAAGTAAGCACCACATTTTTGCATGTACTGAATTTTAAGCTCCTTGGAAATTTTACCCATAAAATCGATGGCTTCAAAAATCCCCAGGTCCTTAGCTCTGCGCTGGAGCACTGCTTGACCATCCATGGGTTCACCTGCGAGTGCTAATTTTGCATTCGGAATCTCACGTAGGACGATTGCGAAAGCATCAATCAGTTCGGGTAGCATCTTTCGTTTCATGTTGGGGGTGTTTTTCCAAGCGACGTTAAAGATGAGTTCTGGAAATTCACGTGAATTTTTTGGATTCGCTAATTTGTATTCATCCATCACAATATGCGGACAGTAAAGCGGTTTGACTAGTCGCATCATTGCAGAAAGTTTGCTAATCATATACTTGCTCACAAACACGTTTCTGTCGGAAAATCGCATTCCCCATCGAACGAGCAATCGGTGATACCAAGGCTCTTTTTCATAGATGTCTGGTTCAAGCGATCCCGTGACACAAATAGGTAATCCTCGCATTTTCAATATGGGGCCAACAAGCCAAAGCCAACTCCACCACCACAGAAAAACGAGGTCTGTTTTTCGAGGTACTTCCCGCAGTCGAGTTGCAATCGTTACCTCATGCCCCAACGCCCTGAGTATTTCAATATCTTGCCGATAAAATTCGGTTGTCATAATTCGGCTGTGCTGGAGGCGATAGGCAAGGAATGTGATGTGCATTTTAGATTTTCTGTTATGAAATTTTGTTAATCGAATGAGCGATCATTGAAAAGCGTTTTTAAGCGCTTCCCGAAGCGGAAGCCCGCCTGCGCCACATCGTCTCGAAACTCGTTGAAGTCCTTGTTGGACCAGTGAAAACGCTGCGGAATGAAGATCAATGCCATATTCGCGAAGCAAGCGACGATGAATCATGGCGGAATTGAAGCGTCCGTGCAAGATTGACTTGAGTGCATACCACAAGCACCTACCGCCCATTTGTTTCACCATTGGTTCGAGTGGACTAGAGCACTGTGAATACATACTTTTGCGTCGCCGAACGACTTCGAACTGACCCCGCATGTAGAGACCTTTCCAGAAAAGGTCGAAACTAGCTCGACAGTCGTGTTCAACGACAGCACAGCCCGAGTGATCGAGAAAGCAAGCGTCTCCATATTCCAGCATTCGCAGCCAGAAATCAACGTCCGCTAGGCCATTTAATGAATCATCAAACTGCCCTGCCTTGAGGGCTGAGCTGCGTCGAAGCAATAGGCCGGATGGGAAGTTGAAAGGATTGAAACCATAATTTGCAAAACACCATGCCGTAAGCCAAATCGTTTTCTGCCCCGAATAAACGCCTGGGGGCACTACGGATTTAGATGCACGAAGGAGATGGCCTTTTGGATGAATGTGATAGCAGTTTGTCGAAACGATGGCAATGTTTGGATTTCCCTGCATTGCCTGAGCCTCACGTGCAAGAGTGCCTGGCAGCAACAAGTCGTCTGAGCAAAGAAACCGAAGATGTTCTCCAGTGGCTAATTCCAAGCATCGATTAAAGTTTCCGAACATCCCAAGATTTTGAGAATTCCGAAAGCACTTTAAGCGTGGTTCCTTCATGGCTCGAATGGTGTTCCAAGTGTCATCTGTCGAGCAATTGTCAACTACAAGTATCTCGAGCGGAGCATAGTCCTGCTGCAACGCCGATTCGATGGCAGCTACGACAAGCTCTGCACGATTATATACGGGAATACAAACGCTGACTGTGGGTTGTGCCATAAGTAGATATTTTGGAGTGATGATTCCTTGGCGATACCGAGCAACGCACTCTTACCGCTTCCAAGGGGCATATAAAGTAGAGTATCAGAAGAGCAGGTAAGGATTGAAACCAGCCTAATAATAAATGATGCAAGAACGACCCTTCAAAGAAAGTGATGATTTGAATTGCCACAATGCCCACAACAAAAAAAAGTCGCGTAGGAGGTGAAATGCATAATTGTTGAATGATGGCACATCCAACACCGAGTACTATCGCAGCTGCAAAAATCCCGAACACACCGAAATTTCCATAGGCGTCAGTGAGCATGCAGCTAGGGTAGTCCACGAGGCTTATCCCAGCATATTCATACATTAAGGAGTACTTAGGGCTCGTCCCCATACTTGCTTTCACTTCACGCGCGGCCTCTGGATCCCAGAGATAGCCAAACGTTGCAAGGATACTGGGATACCAGGAGGAGCCATGCGAGTACCCCGTCCTTGCTAGTTCGGGGGCCATTTTTGTGATCAAACTAAGGCCATCCAAACGATTTGAGATGTCCTCTATTGCATCATCTGTTCCAGTGCTGCTAACTCGAGTGTACACCAATGAGATGTCGAATGTTTCTGAAAAACTTCCTTGCCAGAGCGCGCGGAAGTTGAGCGTAAAATTCAACCCGATGAGAAGAAGCATAGCCATGACCACCTTTTGCCATGGAATTTGAATTCGGTATTTCTTCCCCTCACGAACATTACATGCGAGACTAACAAGCCAAAGTAAAGCAAACGTGTTCATTAATTGAAAACGGCTATTTATTGCCGTAACGACGACTTGCACGCTGAAGGTAAGCAAAAAACCAAGCCAAGCAGATTTTCTCTGCCGACCTTCTCGACTACAGCGAAACGTAATGTAGCTAGCAAGCACCAGAGAAAGTAGAAGTCGGTCGTACGTACGAACCGACCAAAAAACTAATGTGGGAAGACTGAGATAAGCCTCTGACAAGGCACCATGCCCGATGCGCCGAAAGAGAAGACCGAAGTAGGCCAACGTGAGAAGATAAGCCAATGGGCTTATCAAGCAGAAAATATTGAAGAATGTTAGTCGGAAACGATTGACGGTTAAAGTCGAATTGCCCATTCTGCGCCGCCAGGAGTTCCCAGCAGTACGATAACTGATTAAGAAAATTGGAAGGAAAACGACAAGGCAAAGGCCCTGGAGATAGAGATACCATCCTCCCAAATCTGTGCCTCTGCCCCCACTTGAGTAAATCGAATAAGTAGGCGCAATAAAGCAATAGATAAGCAACTGGAAAGAAAGGACGTAATACAACGGATGCTTACGAACTGGCAGCACTCCGATGGATGCCAACACCATGCCTACAGCTGCAAGAGAAATAAGGAGATGGAAAAACAAGGGCATGAAATTTGTGTTTCCTCGAATCACCCAGGATTGGCTTCTGTCATGCTCTCAGGAACGAGTGGAAGGAGTTTTGAGTCCACACGCTCAGGGCTCGCGGAAACTGTAAGTAAGAGTTCAACATGCGTCAACGGAGATGCCACACTGCTGTCACTGCTGTCTCCTATGGCGTTTTCGTACCAATGCGGGAATGCCTGAATCGATTGTAGAGCAATATGCAAGATTGACGGTCTTTTGCACTAAGCACAGCAAACCACGCGAGTAGTACCGTTGCAGCCATGGCTACCAGTGAAGCAGCAAGTCGGACGTCCAGACGAGGGATCTCAGCAGTGTAAGCAGCGACAAGAATGGTAAAAACGAAAAATCCTATTGGGCGAACAAGTAGCTGATTTAAGTAGCTTTTCTTATTTAACGAAAGGGCGTTGCGGCATAAAAACGGCATTCCAATATTACTGACCAAGGTAGCTGCAAAAATACCGGCGGTTACTCCGACAGTCGGATCCTCAAAAACAGAGGCAAAAGCCCCACCCAAAGCTAATGTCAAAATGGACTTGATAACCAAAAACAAGGCGAGCCTTCGATGTAAATTCAGTACGACTAACAAATTGACGGACGCGATAAATAGAGCGTCGATAAGAAATGCACCTGCAATGAATATCAACGCAGACATTCCAGGGAAGCATGGACGATCGAGCCACCAATTGATGAAAGGCTCTGCAAGTGGAACGCCGGCAACTACAATCAGGCCTGCGAGCGAGCAGGTGATGTTTGTACTGACCTGAGCAGCATACTGGATGTGGGCTTCTTTGTTTTGAGCCTTCCATAAAAGCACGTAGGGTTGCATGGATCGTGATACGGTGGACACAAGCGACCATCCGGCAACACGAAACATGTTGCTAAGGAAAAACATGGAAGGCACCGATGCCAGAGAAACATACTTTGCGACAAGTAAGTTCATTGCGGTACGATCCAGTAAATACGAACCGCTAATCAAAAAAAAAACCCGGAGTTGACTGCAAGCGGCCACAGTTGTTCAGAACGATAAGCGGATAAGCGGAGCTTTGTCCAGGGATGGGTTTTTGTGAGAAGAAAATACATTGCAATGGTTGTCACCAAAAGCAAGGCATTGGCTAAGACCGTAACACCAATCAGCCCCGTTCCTGCGACCGCAGCCAGAGCGGTCCCCAATGCGACTATGATTGTTGCTCCCATTTCGCACATCAAGCGGAGAGGCAAATTTCGCAATCCAGTCAACATCGCCGGAAACACCAAGTAGGGTATTCGTGCGAGCGCTAGGATTGTTGTAATGGCAAGGCATGTGATGAACAACGGCCCATTACTGATATCGGACTTTGCTAGCAACCAATCGCTCACAGGGAGAAAAGCAAGGCATAGCAGCGCAATCACGCAAGTCGGAATCACCAACATCCAGTACAGCACGTGGGCTGTTGTCTGGATTTGGCACACGCTATCGAAGTCTCCTTTGGCGAAGGCGCTGCCTACACTATTAATAACCGTTTGCCCTAAACCTGCCTCGGAAAGGCAGAGAAACATCGTTACGCTGCTAACAGTAATCCAAAGTGCATAGTGCTCTTCACCAAGAGCGGTAATCAGCACAGGCATCAGAGCAAAGGTTACGCCACTCCGAATGAATATGCTTGCTATCGACAGAATGCTAGCAAACAAAGTCCCTTTTGCAGCGGAATCGTTATGCTCTGGAGTCGGAGCAGAGACAGTATCCTCTGAACGCTGAGGGCGTAAGCCCTTAGAGTCTTTGCCCGCGTCTTGAGCAATCCCCATTGTTAAGTCACTTTCCTCTGGCATTTTTTTATCATCTCCGATGCGAACAGCGACTCACTTTGCTGCAGCCAGGGCTTGTCTCATCCGACAGGTACGGTCGATTCCTTCAAAAAGACCAACTTTTGCCGCCCAACCGGGCACAGGAACGCCAGTATTCCAAGTCTGCAGAACCTCGCGGGGCGAATAAGTACGCTTGCCCCAATCAATATTCAACTTGCACCCAAGCACTTGCTCATAGGTAGAGGCTAAGTCACGAAGCGACAAGGGCATCTCTGACGAGACAGTATACCGGAGATGTTTTTGGAAAGGCATTTCTGCAACACACTCCGCAGCTGCACAAAAGGCGTCGAGGACATCATCTAGATAGACAAGGTCTATCAACTGTTCGCCGGCCGTCATGGCTATCGGCTGCTGCGTCTCTTCCGCACGATGGAATACCGAGAACAGTTTTTGTCGAGGATCTCCTGGCCCATAGGTATCGAATAACTTGAGCGTCACAACCCGCAATTGCTGGGCCTCTACGTAGTATTGCAACACGGCTTCGAAGGCCTGCTTTGTCGCGGCGTACAAATTCACAGGCGAATAGCTTTGATTCTGATAGTGTTCCCAGGAAGTCCCTGTGTTGACTAATTGCTTGCATTCGCTGCAGGCCATCGCCTCAGCAAGGTGTGAGCCAAATAGAATATTACTCTCGAAAATTTCCTGAATATCCTGAGGCTTATGGCGAGAAATAAACCGAGAGGCAAGGTGAAACACAAGATCAGGAGCCCTCGATTCCATGGCACACTGGAGACTACTGACAGTCCCGTCATACGGATGTACAGAGACCTGATTGCGAATGTCTTTAATGCAAGACAGATCGGAACTCGGCCGGGTAATGATTCCAACATCCCATGTTTTTTCCTGAACTAATCGTCTGGCAAGATGAGATCCAATAAATCCAGTGGCACCAGAAATGAGTACGCTTTGTGTCATGATGCCTTCCTCGAAGGATTGGATTGAAACACAAAAGGGCTTTCGTACTCTTGTAATTTTGGAAGTTGTTGGTCACGCTGCGAAACTGTGGGGCTAGCAGTTGGCCATTGAATTCCTGCGGAGTTCCATCGAATTCCTTGATCGTGGTCTGGACTGTAGACCGAAGTTACATTGTAGACCAGCAGCGCACTCGAGCTTTTTGCATAAAAACCGTGAGCAATTCCCTGAGGCAAATAGAGAGCATTTCCTTTGTCGGCAGCCAGGTCGATCGAAAGGTGTTCACCAAAAGTAGGCGAACCTTTCCGAAGGTCCAAAAAAACATCGAGTACGTCGCCTTGAACAGAATAAATTAGTTTTGCGTGACTGGCTGGAGGAGTCTGGAAATGTAATCCGCGTATTACCCCTTCCTTCGATTCTGAAAAGTATTGCTCTCGAAAATCCGTCTCCAAAGAGTGTCGTTTGAATTGATCGTAGTGAAACGACTTAACGAAACGCCCCCTTTTGTCGTTGGTTTGCTGCATAAGTATTTCAAAGCAGCCTGGTATTTGGAGTGATCGGATATCCATCATCGTTTCTTGATCGGTCTAGGAGGAGTTAGGCCACTAACATACTTTGGCTCTTGCAGAAATCGAGAATCACTTCAGAGACATATTCAAGCGATTCTTCTGTTAACCCAGGATAAACGCCCACAAACATTGCTTGGTTCATGATTTCGTCAGCCCCCAGCAGGTCTCCGATAACCCGAAATGGCGGACCATCGACACTTTTTCCACTTTCTTCAAATTGGCGTTTCAGGTGTACAAACACAGGCTGGCGAACAAGATTTCCCCCGAACAGCATACGGTTGCCAATGTTTCGGCGTTCTAATTCTTGAGCTAGATCGGTACGAGAAAATGGCGCCGAGGGCTTTACTAAGAGGTAGAATCCGAACCAGCTTGGGTCGGTTTGAGGCGAGCCGGGCTTCCATTGAAATCCTTCCGGCGACCAGCTTGTCGCATGCGTTGGCAACATGAAGTCAAAAAATTCTTCAGCGGGTACCAGTAATCGGCGCAATGTATTCCAGTTGTTTCTCCGAGCTTCTCCAAAACCCGGCAGCTTCTTTAGTTGCACTCTTCCAATTGCTGCCTGAGGATCGATCGGCTTGAGGTTGTATCCCAGATGGCTGTAGACATATTTGTGGTCATAGCCTTCTGGCAGTTCGCCCAATTGCCATTGAAAGCGTTTGCCGCAAGTATTGTCTTGCCCACTCGAACACCAGCAGTCGCGTCCCCAGTCACGAAAGGACTCGACCAGTAGCTTGAGTTTTGCATCTCGCACAATATTTACCGCCCCACCTTCACCAAGCGTGAGATGATGGGGAGGATAAAAACTTTGCGTGCTTAGGTCGCCAAAGGTTCCCGTGAAACGATTGTCATAGCGACTTCCAAGAGCATCGCAATTGTCTTCAATCAACCATAGGGCATGTTCGTTACAGAATTGGGTTACCGTTTCTAAATCAAACGGATTACCTAATGTGTGTGCGATGAAGACCGCCTTAGTCCGGCCCGAAACAAAAGCATCTTCTAGTTGCTCGACTCGGACGTTTCCGGTTTGCGGATCGCTATCCAGAAAAACGGGGATACAGCCATGCTGAATAATAGGACCTACAGTAGTCGGAAAGCCGACTGCTGCAGTAATGATTTCATCTTTCGGCTGGAGAGCACGTTCGCCCAATTTATGGGAAGTGAGGGAGGCGATCGCAACTAAGTTAGCCGAAGAGCCGCTATTTAAGAGCAAACTATTTCGAACACCAAGGAAGTCGGTCAATTCGCGTTCAAAACCAGCACCTTCTGGGCCAAGGGTTAGCCAGAAATCAAGCATGCTACGAACTCCTGCAACTACCTCTTCCGAATCGTAGACTCGCCCGGCATACGGGACATGATCCTCGCCTGGGACAGAGGTTGAGAGCGTTAACCGTTGCTCAACCAATTGGCGAGTTAGTTGAAGGATATTATCGAGGAGATCCGCCTGATTTTCATTTTCAGCAGTCATGGAAATGTTTGTTAACCGTAGTGATAGACAATGGGTTCCCCGTCTCCTTAGAAGCTGAAGATAACGAAAAAAGAGGGGAGTAGAAGCGGGTTTGAAGGGATGGCGAAAGTCGGATTCCGTCAATGCTTAGCGTCCAACTGACGAAACGATTATAGCTAGGCAGCGGGAGTGGACATTTGCATGCGGCTTGGTTTATTGACGCTCTTGGCTTGCGTGTCAGCCAACTGAATCGCGTCGGTCTTATATCTTTTTAGCTGCTTATCCGTTAAATCAATCATGTCTGTAGTACCCGAGTAATACGCTTGGTACCATTCGACAGACGAGCGAATTGTTTCACTAAAATCCCATACCGGTAGCCAATCCAGCTCAAGAGCGGCCTTGGAACAATCCAGTTTTAAGAGTGTTGCTTCATGCGGTTGATCTCTTTGAGTGTCGAATTCGATACGGCCTTGTCCCCAATCGGCGACAACTGCTTCCGCAAGTTGTCCAACACTGAAGTTGTGTGTTAGGTCTGGTCCAAAGTTCCATGCACTGGAAATTTTTTCTTCGCCGTCTTGCCCGAGCGTTTGGGCTAACTTCAAATAGCCAGAAAGAGGATCGAGCACATGCTGCCAAGGCCGAATAGCTTTGGGATTTCGCAACTTGATTGGTTTGCTTGCTTGAATGCACTTCACAAGATCGACCATAATACGATCTTCTGACCAGTCTCCTCCGCCAAGTACATTTCCAGCTCGAGCACTAGCGACACCGGTGTTTTCTGGATTTTGAAAAAACGATCGGCAATAGGAGGAGGTCACTATTTCAGCTGCCCCTTTGCTTGCACTGTAGGGATCTCTTCCGCCAAGGGAATCGTTTTCATGGTACCCTCGGTTCCACTCGTGGTTTTCGTAGCATTTGTCCGAGGTGACGACAACACAGGCACGAACTTTACCAGTCAGCCTTATCACTTCCAGTAAATTGACCACTCCCCCCACATTGACATCAAAGGTGTTTTTGGGAGAGTGATAGGATTCTCGCACCAGCGCTTGCGCGGCAAGATGAAATACGTACTCTGGATTCTCTTTCTCAACAAGTTGCTCTAACGATTGAAAATCGCGAACATCGATTGAGTAATGCCGCATCCGATCTTGCAGTTTGAGGGCGGTAAAAAGATTCGGTTTTGTTTGAGACTCTAGCCCCACTCCTATCACTTCAGCACCCATGTGAAGCAGCCAATGACAGAGCCAAGCACCTTTGAATCCCGTATCTCCGGTAACAAGGACGCGAGAATTCAAAAACGTTTCTTCAAAAAACATACCGTGCTCCACCACTTTTATAACAAACGAAAGGCTCGCTCGCCCCAGAGTCCTTCCGGAAACATCCAGCGGCCTGACCTACGCTACTTTCCTTAGACGGTTGCCGGCACTCTGGACTTTGAAACGGGGTAAATTATCCCCTTTCCCTTGGATGTGGATTTTTGTCTTCCCACTGACATCTGAAGAGGCTTTGTCCCAAATTTTCCATGGAGCACGATCCTCTTCCCACAAGACTTGGAGATGCTGCTTATCGCGAAGGGTATCCATCGGCAGCCAAAACCCATCATGTTGAAACGCATAAAGTTGCTTATCTTGTGCCAAGGATTCCATTGGTGATCGCTCCCAGATGGAGGAATCCTCTGAGATGCGTTCTAGAGCGCTAGGCTCTAAGACAAAGAAACCACCGTTTATCCGCCCACCGTCCCAGATGGGTTTTTCTTCAAACGACTTGACCAGACTATTGTTATCGACAGAAAGTCTTCCGAATCGCCCTGGTGGCCTTACAGCAGCAACAGTTGCTTCACCGCCATGAGCGTGGTGAAATTCGATGCTCTTGGCAATATCGATATCCGAAACAGCGTCGCCATACGTCATTAGAAAGGTTTCATCCTCAACATGTTTTTCGACACGTTTAAGCCGGCCGCCAGTCTGCGAATGCAATCCCGTATCCACAAGTGTAACTCGCCATGGTTCTGCTGAATTTTCATGTACCTGCACACCACCATCGCGAAAGTCAATAGTAACATCAGACATGTGCAACGCGTAATTGGCGAAGTACTCCTTGATGATATAGCCCTTATAGCCAAGGCAAATAACAAAATCATTCACGCCAAAGTGACTGTACTGCTTCATAATATGCCACAAAATAGGCTGGTCGCCTATTTCGACCATCGGTTTAGGCTTCACACGAGTCTCTTCACTCAAGCGACTTCCTAAACCACCAGCTAGAATGACTGCCTTCATGTTTGTTGTTTCCAAGAAGAATTGAAGCGATGAAAATGTCACTTGGGAAGGAAGTATTGATATCAAAGTACCAGCACTAGGGGGAATCTTAGGAGAAAGCAACTGTTTACTCAAGACTATTCAACCTTGATGCTATCATCGGGTGCAGGAAACGTTCCTGCGCCTTTCAGGCAGGCATTTTGTCGAAGGAATCCATCTCGTGATCAGGGGAGCACGCATCAAGGTTGGGGACTTCTCGGTGCAATCCTCCCGGGCGGCGAATTCGGATAGTTTCCCAGCCAAGCTTTTTTGGGGCGGTAAAGTCTTTTGTCGGATTATCTCCGATGTAGGTAAACGCCGAGTACGAGGCAAAACGCTGCTCGATGGTTTCAAAGGCGCGAGGGTGAGGTTTCCAAAATTCTCGACCCCACTGATCTGTCAAAAGAAGAGTGTCTGAAAATTTCTGCAAACCGAGCGATTCTGCTTTGCGTTGTTGAGAGATCAACGGCCCATCGCTAATGAAAGCAATTGGCTTCTGCCTTTCCAGAAACGCTTGGGCGTCAGGCAGAATGGTGATTGCCGGTTTGTGTGATCGGTAGTGATGAACCAAAGACTTGACGATTTCTTCGTCGCATGGCAGGCCCGCCTGGGACAAGGCTTGGTTGAAAATAGATCCTTGCACACCTTGTTTCAAAAGCATGTGGCAATGTTTGCCAAAAGCAGGGAATCCGAATCGGTCTTGTACCATGCGTCCAACAGCGGCAAATCCGCTTTGTACGTAATCGCGTTCGAGATACAGGGTATCGTCGATATCCAGCACGAAAACTCTGCGTTGATCTGTCATGCCACGTCTTGCAGTTCGCTTTGGTCGAGGAAAACGGCATCATCCCAACGAGTCATTGCAGTTCCCGCTTGCCAGGATAGGTTTGTTGGTAGAGTTTCCGACAAGACTTCTCGGATAAGCAGCTCGACGAAGTCGGCGCCAGAATGGTGAGCAAGAGGGTAGCCTCCGCCAAAGCGAGGGTTGATTTCGATGATGCGTGTGTTGCGCTGGTTGTCTAGAAACACTTGAAAGCACATCGCCCCCCAGGGGCATGGAAGCGACTGCGCAAGCTGCTGAGCTAGTTTGATGAGTTCTGGAATTTTTTCGGTCACACATTTAGAGACTTCACCTCCACGAGTTTCTATCCGTTTGTGGGGCACTGCGACTCGGCACTGTTGGTGGAGGTCGACGTAGAAATTGACCGTATATTCTTGCCCCTCTGCAAACCGTTGAACCAGGGGCTTGGCGGTTCTTTTGAGATAGAATTCTAATTCTTCCGAATCATGGACGACTTGAACTCCGTGTGAGGCGCTGCCAAATCGCGGCTTGATTACCAGAGGGAATTGAGTGTCTTGCGATGGCTCCACGCATTCGATGCCTGGCAAACCTTGGGATTGAAGAAATTGGTCGGTTTTAAGCTTGTCGCTAGCAATAGCGATCGTTGCTGGATCCGAAACCGCGACGGTAACGCCATTTTTACTGAACCGGTCTCTGTTTTCAGCATAGACGGCGAGCTCGGTGTCTAGGGTGGGAATGATCAGTTGAATATTTTGTTGGCGGCAATACTGGAGAACGGCATCCACAAAATCGGGGGCGTCGCAGCGCGGCACTATTTTCCAATCATCGGCCAGCCGGCAAGCTGCTGACCAGGGCGCAGCATCAATGGCGAACACACGTCCCGCCCGCTTGGAGACTGCCTCTCGCACAATTTTTATCAATGCACCTCGACGCCCGGCGCTTGAGACCAATACATTCATTGCGATTCTTTACTCCGTTGAGTGGAAATTATGCGGCTGGAATATGGCACGGAAGAGCAGCAGGCTGTTTGGAGACTCTTGCGATGACTTCAAGCCCCCCCAGATGCACCCCGGTCTGACGCCATAGTGCCTGAACCCCGATATGAAATCCTCGTTTCAGGTTACGCACGACCGTATTGCCAACGGCAAAGGGTTGTCCAACATCGGTGCGTAGAACGTCAAATCCGTTTTTTTGCAAGAGGGCATGAAGCGTGTTTATTGTAAAATGAAATTGATGTTCTTGCGGGTGCAGATCGCTCCACCGACGACGACGAAGGAAACAGAGAGGTCCGGTGTCCTTGATACGCAAGTAGTTGAAATTTGGGACATAGATTGCCAACAGCCCCGACGGTTTCAAAAGTTGACGAACTGTCGAGAGCGTATCGGCCGGATCGTGCAAATGTTCAAGGACTCCTAGCATGGTTACAATGTCCATCGAACTAGGAGAAATAGGAGCCTTCTCCAATACGCAAGCGTGAACCACTGCGTCAGAAGCACTTCGGGCACTTTCGGCGGCGATTTCAACGGGTTCGACTCCTGCGGAATCCCAACTGCCACTCTGACTCGCCGCCCGAAGGAAATCGCCGCTGCCACATCCTACGTCAAGTAACTTTCCTGTGGGGGATAGCTCTTGAAGGCGACGGATCAGCGGTGTAAAGCGTGCTTGCGAGTGATCTCCGGACCAGCAATAATTGCTGCTGATCGTATGGTTCGTGTCCTCCTTGTAGACAAGAAACGTGCTGTCTTGGGTTAGTCTGGGATTCGTGTAGACGAGTTTGCAGCGATCGCATCGGACTACGCCAAGCGACACCTGAGAACCATCGAGTTCGTAGACTTCAGAAGTAACTTTCTGATAGCCGCTCGCTCCACACGAGTTACATGAAACTCTTTCGGTTTGCAATTGCATATCTTGTAGTCCTCTTTTGGAGCAGTAACCGTGTACCGCAGGATAAAGCGTCGCGATTTTCAGTCTGTTAGATGCCGGAAATTCCAGGAGATTTTTAACATAAATATCATCAGCGGTTAAGCACACAATGCCTGTTAAGCAGCTTCCGAAGTTGGATTTTCAGTTTCCTTAGCTGCCTTTTTCAAAACCGAGTGTATTGCAGATACCGAAGTTTCGAGATTGGTAGCAGTCAAAGTAGGGTGTACTAAGAACATCAAGCTTGTCTCGCCTAGTTCTTTGGCCACTTGGAGTCTTTGTGTTGGCTTCCAATGCTCTGGGAACGCTTTTTCTAGGTAGATTTCGCTACAGCTCCCGGAGTAACACGGCACGCCGCAATCGCGTATCTCTGCGACGATTCTGTCGCGTGACCATCCTTGCTTTAGTCTCTTGTTGCGAACAAACGCATAGTATTTATAGTATGCGTGCTTTACTTCGGTCGATGGAGTAGGCGTACGCAAAACTGGATGTTCTTGGCATGCTGCAAATAGCTTTTCCGCGTTGTGTTGTCTTGTCGACACCCATTCTGGCAGGCGACGAAGGGCAATGCGACCGATGGCTGCTTGCATTTCAGTCATGCGATAATTTGAACCAAAGCTGTCGTGGACCCAGCGAAACTTATTCGAGGGTGGAGGAGGGCTATAAAAAGCCTCAGGGGTTTTTCCGTGATCTTTGTATCGCCAGGCACGCTGCCATAAGTCATGACGGTTGGTGACCAGCATTCCGCCCTCACCGCCAGTTGAGAGTATCTTATCTTGGCAAAAGGAAAACGTGCTAATGTCGCCTATCGATCCCACAGGTTTCCCTTGATATTCTGCGCCATGAGCCTGAGCACAGTCTTCAATGATGGCCAACTTGTGTTCTCGGGCCAGATTGAGAATCGGGTCCATGTCGCATGGCCAACCTGCTAGATGTACTGGGATGACCGCTTTGGTGTTGGAAGTAATCAAAGGCTGAATGGTTTCAGCTGTAATTGTCTGACTCTCTCGGTCGACGTCCGCACAAACGGGGCGCGCACCGCAGGCTACCACACTACTGGCGGTCGCAATAAAGGTGCGAGAAGGGACAATGACTTCGTCGCCTGGCCCAATTCCCAGTGCATAAAGGGCCAGTTCAAGTGCGACTGTGCCGTTGGAGAGGGCGATCGCGTGCTCGCAGTTTGTGAACTTTGCAAACTCCTCTTCAAATGCCCGTCCCTGCTCGCCGGTCCAGTAATTGACACGTCCCGAGCGAAGTACTTCTGCCACCGAATTAATCATTTCTTCGTCGAACAGGGGCCACGGTGCAAAATCGGAATGCTTTGTGGGAGATTCGGTTAATTTATTGTTCATCGGAGGCTCGACTACTAGATTACGCGATTATGAAAGCGGAGTTATGGAGGATTTTTTCAGGCAGCCCGTCGGTGTTGTGTTTCGTTCGGTTTGGTTTTCCCCATGTACTTTGGCATCGTAGCGTGCCCCGGAGCACTTACATTACTTCGGCGTACCAGGCTGGAGATCGTCCACGCGATTATTTTCAAGTCGAGAAAAAACGAAAGGCGACGGACATACTGGATGTCCCATTCGAATTTTTTCTCCCAATCAATCGCATTCCTTCCGCGCACCTGCGCAAGGCCTGTCATGCCGGGTTTTACCTCATGCCTCTTTGCCTGGTCTGGTGAGTAGTGCTTCAGATACTCTTCTAGCAAAGGGCGGGGGCCAACAAGGCTCATGTCCCCACGCAGGACACTTATGAGTTGTGGCAACTCATCAAGGCTCGTTTTTCGCAGCCAGCGACCAAATTTGGTGAGCCGTATCTCGTCGGGCAGTAGCTCTCCCGCATTATTACGAGCGTTTGTCATCGTGCGGAACTTTCGGATGGAGAATATCGATCCGTGAAGCCCCGGGCGTCGTTGTGAATACAGCACTGGTGAGCCGAGTTTTATTTTTACCAGTATTGCAACGACGGCCATCAGAGGTGCGGTGAAAATCAGCACAGGAACCGCAACCAGAAGGTCGAATGCTCGTTTTCCATGGCGGGTGTAGAACGAAGTCAAGGGCGAGATTTCGTACCGATTTTTTTTCTGCCTAGAATCGCATTTTGATTTCTGAAGTTCTGTAACTTGCAAAAGCGAATTTTCTACTTTAGGAATAAGAACCTCCTTGCAGTAGTTTTCTAGATAGGCTTTTCTCGCAGCGTCGCCGTACGTTTGTCGAGTCTCTGGTGTTTCGGTATAGTGCTTTCGCACCGCATCTGCCAACGCAACTGGTTCTGATGGCTTGACGGTGGTTCCACATTGATGGCGCTGAATCATTTCGCCTGCTTCCCCCTCGATCGCCATTAGCAACGGGCGTCCCGCAGCCATGTAGGAAAAAGTTTTTGAGGGGATCGATACACGTGACATTGGGTCGGGCTTTAAGTGAACAAGCAGCATCTCGGACAAGGCATACATTTTTGCGATTTCATGAGGGGGGCGGCGTCCAAGAAATCGCACATTTTCTAGTTGCAGCGTAGTTGCCTGCTGTTCCAGGCTTGCGTAGTCGACACCGCTGCCAGCGATGACAAACTGTACTTTGGGTAAATCTTTTAGCAATTCCGCAGCCTTCAGGACCGTTTGCAACTGTTGGCATGGCCCAACTTGCCCAGCATAAAAGATGTTAAACCTCCCATGGAATCCTTCTTGTCTTGCCAGTTGCTCATCTCGTGGTGCCGGAGCAGCACAACCGGATGAGGGCCAATGGTAAAGGACTCGTATTTTTTCTGGCGCCACTCCCATTGCGATAAGGTTTTGGCGGTATCCCTTCGTGATGACATGAATGCGGTCGGCTCTCTTGTAGATGAATTTAGCCACAGCGCGTATTAGCCACAGCAGCAGGCGGTTGTGCAGTATTCCGGTCGCAGCAACACTTTCGGGCCACAGGTCTACGACATCTAAGACATAGGGCATGCGTTTCACGCGACTTATCACCCAGGCAGCCAATCCCGTTGGCAGGGCAGACTGATAAACATAAATCACATCTGCCCGTTTTGTTTGAATCAAACCGATCGTTGCGGCGCTTAGCGCAAAGGAAAAATAGTACAGCGCTCTTTTGAAAACAGATCGGCTGTGATCAGGAAACTGTGCGACCCGAGTTACAAGGTTCCCGTCGATTATTTCTTGTCTGGAGAATGCTTGCCGATATCCTTCGTAGGTGCGACCATGCGGGTAACAAGGGAAGCTGGTGAGAACCTGGACCTGATGGCCACGAGTGCCCAGGTCTCGTGCCAGTTCTGTAAATTTGGCTGCTGGCTCAGGCGCAAAGTACTGTGTGAGTAGGAGAATTCGCATATTACGCAGCTACAATCCCATCCCATAGGTGCCCCAATTTGGCGGTTCCTAGAATCAACTTCAAGACGCGATACGAGGTGTTGGTCACTTCATATTCTTTGGGGAGAGGCTGCAGACGATTACTTTCTTGGCTTGCAATGACTAGGTTGACGGATCGTGCAATCGTTTCGGAGTCGCGGCCTGTTAGTACAATGTGGCCTGAATCCATTGCCTCGGGACGTTCCATGGCGGTTCGCATTGTGACGGCTGGGAAGCCGAGAATCGCGCTTTCTTCGCTAATCGTGCCGCTATCAGACAGCGTGCAAGCCGCTTCCATTTGGAGTCGTACATAGTCGTGAAAACCAAATGGCGGGAGAAACTGGATGTTTTTGTGGCACTGAAAATCAAGAGCTTCGAGCTTTTGTTTCGTGCGAGGGTGCGTGCTGACAATCATTGGCATCTTGTGATGGTCGCAAAGGCAATTCATCGCTTCGAGCAGCTGTGCCAAATGTGCCGGAATGTCAACATTCTCGGCTCGATGCATACTCACAAGCAAGAAACCCTTCGGTTTCAATTGCAGTTGTTCGAGGATACTGCTTGCTGCAAAGCCAGGTTGATTTTGGTCGAGCACTTCGCGCATTGGCGAACCGGTAAGGTAAACTCTCCGAGGATGGATGCCTTCGGCTAATAGGTTACGCCGTGCATGTTCGGTATAGACCAAATTGAAATCGCTGATGTGGTCGACGATACGCCGGTTCAGCTCTTCGGGGACGTTGAAGTCGAAGCAACGGTTGCCTGCTTCCATGTGATAGACCGGAATTTTCATTCTCCGGGCGATTATGGCTGCGAAAGCGCTATTGGTATCGCCAAGGATAAGAACCGCGTCGGGTTGTTCCTTGAGCAAGACTTCCTCGGTTTTCATCATCACTTCGCCCAAGAGTTTCCCGAGCGAATCTCTGCTAATGCTGAGGAAGTAGTCGGGTTCGCGAACCTGGAGATCTTCAAAGAAGACTTCGTTCAACTCGTAATCGGAATTTTGGCCTGTGTGGACCAACACATGATCGACATGCTCATCGAGCAAAGCCATGACACGCGAAAGGCGGATAATTTCAGGCCGAGTGCCGAGAATGGTCACTATTTTGAGGGGGGATACCATGTTGTTCCTAGCATGGACACATTGAGGAATTTGCTACGCAACTTTTTCAAAATACGTGTCGGCATCTTCCGGCTTAAAGACTTCGTTGCACCAAAACATTGTTAGCAGGTTGTCTTGGCCAACGTTTTCAATTTGATGCGTGTACAAAACAGGAATCGAGATGAATTGGGGTGAGTCGCCGGAAACTCGGAATTCGCGCACCTCGGAGCTTTCGACGTGTCGCAACCGAATTGCAGCTTCGCCTTGCAAGACACAAAACCATTCGATCTTGCGAGTATGAAAATGGTTTCCTCGTATAACGCCCGGTTTGGTCGTCGAGAAAAATACTTGCCCCGCGTTGGCAATCCGAAGGACTTCGTACAGTTTGCCTCGGTCGTCGGTGTGAACTTGAGGGCGATGCGAATGGTCTTCAAGATTTAAGTACGATTCAAAAGTGGAGTAGAGGCTTGTCTCGAAGCGGTCGGTCAGGTCGGGGACCAGATCTTGCTCGAAATGGCACTGCCGAAAACTCTTCAGTTTTTCTAGCAGATCAGAAATCGAGATTCTGGCAGTCGTGGGAACGGCAAGCAGCCCAGAAGCAGCCGGCCTCTGACGCACGAGCTGTAAGATTTCGTCTACGAGGTCGTTGACCCAGACGAAATCGATAGTTTTGTCTTCAAGCACCTCGGGGAATTCGCCCTGAGCTAGCTGGTGGCAGAAGGTCGCTACGACCGAGTTGTAGAACGGTTTGCAGCCTGCTCCGTAGACGTTAGGAATCACCAGCAAGGTGGCAACCTGGCCCTTGCTTTCGTCTGACCAGTCAAGCAGTAGCTGCTCGCAATCTCTCTTCATCTGTCCGTAGACATTGTCGAGTTCGCGTTGCGTTGAGGAAGTGTAGACCAAGTGAAGGTCGTGGGTACATTGTTGGGCGGCGGAGACGAGTTTTTCGGTCAGCGATCGATTGATCTCAGAAATTTCTTCGTCGGTGCCACGATTCACCCCGGCAAGGTGGATCACGGTGTCGCACCGGTCGATAAATTCGGCTAGGCGGTCCTCGTCGGCAAAGGCGTCGCGAGGGCAAAGCTCGACTTCCAAGCCTGCCTCACTCCGCAGTCGACGTGCAATATGCCCGGCGATAAATCCGTTTGGCCCAGTAATCCCAATGACCTGATTGCTCATGCTGCGATCCTCAGTTTTCGGGCAGCCGGGGCCCAGGATTCTAGCTCTCTTCGGATTTCAGGTAGCTGCATCAATAAATCTTCTACTTCTGAGACCGTCAGTTGCTTGGCATTTTCTGAGGTGTAGCCTTGCTCGACTAGTTTTTCAGAAAGGACACCTCGGGTAAAGTACTGTTCGTAATCTCGCTCGCGATGGCAGTGGATACGGTAGTAGTCGCCATAGTCTTCTGCTCTCCCAAGCTCCTCCGAAGTGACAAGCACTTCGTGAGTTTTCTCTCCGGCTCGAACTCCGACGACCTCGATCGGATTGTTGGCTCCGAAGAGGCGAAGCATTGCTTCAGCAAGTACTCCCACGGTAGCGGAGATCGCCTTGCGTACAAAGAAGTCGCCCTGCTGGCCGTTTTCCATCGCAAAGACGACGAGTTTGACTGCTTCGGAAAGAGGCAACAACAGTCGAGTCATCTCCGGGTCGGTAATCGTTAGCGGCTTGCCGCTCTTGATTTGCTTGACGAACAGCGGAATGACGGATCCGCGAGAGTACATGACATTTCCATACCGTACTCCGCAGAAAACGGCCGAAGTGTTCGGGTCTTTGGCACGCGCTAAAGTGATTTTTTCCATTAAAGCCTTTGTTTGTCCCATCGCATTGATCGGGAAAACGGCTTTGTCGGTACTCAGGACGACTAGCTTTTGCACGCCATTCTGCTCTGCGGCATCTAGTACGTTTTGTGTGCCAATTACGTTTGTCTGTACGGCTTCCATTGGGAAAAACTCGCACGACGGGACTTGCTTCAAGGCCGCGGCATGAAAAACGTAATCGACTCCGCGCATGGCACGAGCAATCTGCCCGGCGTCGCGAATATCGCCGATGACGAACGCTAAGCGAGGGTCATCGATGTCGAGCCGCATGTCATGCTGCTTCTTTTCATCGCGGCTAAAGACAATCACTTTTTCTGGATTGTGCTCGGCCAATGCGAGTCGAATGAAATCGTTCCCGAAGGAACCAGTTCCACCGGTCACAAGCAACGTTTTACCATTGAACATGGGTCGTCCTTTTCTTTGGCATGGAGGGCTCAGCATTGCGGGGCTGAGGTCATGCTGGAAAGGGGTAGGGGGGGGGGGGATTTGTTTTGAAAGCAACGACAAAGTCGCTTCTGCTATGGGGTCGACACGAAACCAAAACTTGGTCCGGCGGCGACGGATGCTACTAAACTACCGGGAATGGCCGCAATAGCAGCATCTGCTACATCAGAGAACGATAGTAGTCGATCGAGAGTTTCAGTCCTTCTTCAAACGAGACCTCGGGTTCGTAGTCGAGAGCCTCTCTGGCAGCGGTAATGTCTGCCAAGCTTTCGCGGACATCTCCAAGGCGTTTGGGGGCAAAGACGGCTTGGATTTTTGTGTCTAGCACGTTGTTAATCGATGCTAGCAGATCGAGAAGACTGTATTGGCTTCCACATGCGACATTAAAAACCTTCCCCGCCGCGTTAGGGGCTTCTGCCGCAGCCAGATTGCCTTGCACGATGTTGTCGATGTAGGTGAAATCTCTCGATTGCTTTCCATCTCCGTAAATCGTGGGCTGCTTGCCTGCTAGCATTGCTGTCACAAAAATTGGGATAACAGCCGAGTACTCTCCGCGGGGATCTTGCCGGGGCCCAAAGACGTTGAAGTAGCGGATGACCACGGTTTCTAAGCCGTAAGTTGAGGTAAAGGCTCCGCAGTAAAACTCGCCGGCAAGTTTGGCAGCTGCGTAGGGCGAAAGCGGGGAAGGTAGATCTTGTTCCCGTTTGGAAGCCGTGGGCTGATCGCCATAGGCGCTGCTTGACCCGGCGTAAACAACGCGTTTGACACCGGCAAGACGCGAGCAATCGAGCACGTTGAGAGTGCCGGTTACGCAGGCGGCGTGGGTTTCCAACGGCTTGGCAACGCTGTGGGGAACCGATGCCAAAGCGGCTTGGTGATAGACCACATCGACGTCTTTGACCGCTTTTTCAAGGGCGCTACGGTCTTGCAGATCGCCTTTGATAAACTCTAATTTTCCGTCCAGGTGAGTCAGGTTTTCTAGACGTCCTGTGCTGAGGTTGTCGAAAACTCGTACCTCGTCGCCACGTTTGACCAGGGCAGTGGCGATGTGGGAGCCGATAAAGCCGGCCCCGCCGGTAACTAGAAATTTCATGATCTTGTTTTTCCCTTGGAAGTGCTGGTCGATTTTGAGAGACCAAAGCGGAGGCGTGATAGTAGCGATGCTTCTGTTTGAAACAAGGTCGGCAAGCTCCGGGGCGCAAACTATTGTGTTCATCTCCTCAATAAGAGCTTTTTAGTTGTGCTCACAGGTGCTAGCAGCCTGGCCCTTGCTGTGGGTTGCCAAACTTTAGGGAGGGCAGTTTTGGAACTCAATTCGTAAGTCTCGATTGGCCCGTTCTCTCTTGCGGAATGTGTTTGGAAATAGTACTTACCACGTCCCGCGAACGGGGATGCCTGCGCAATGGGTTTGTGAAACGGATCTGAAGCAAACCTTCGCTTCTTGGGAATTGCATTTGAAGCGATACGCAGAGTGGTTCTTGTTGTATTAGGACGTAGAAAAAATTGGTTTGAGGATGACAGCCCAAATGGCCCGCCCCGTAACAATATTTCTCCTGGCACTATCGGTTGCTCCTGTTTTGTTGACAGGGTGCCAGTCGTCGAATCTTCGCGCTAGGAATCTCCCTCCTGAATTTCGCATTGCGGCGAGTCAGAAGGGAAACGATTTGAATTTGGCTCGTCTTTCAAGTTCGGGTTCTAGCAATGCTCTTCTTGCCCCTGGCGACCTCTTGGAGATTTCCATAGCAACGGGCCGAGAGAACGAAAAAGTAACGCCTATGATTTCCCGAGTGGCTAACGACGGGACGGTCAACGTGGCAGCTATCGGACCGGTTCCGGTTTCGGGCATGGAAGCGTTTGATGCGGGCCAAAATATTACCTTATTTGCGGTCGAACGTGGCATTTATCTGCATCCGGTAGTCACCGTTGACGTCAAAACGAAGGCGGTCAATTTAATTACTGTTTTAGGAGCTGTTGAGAATCCGGGCGTGCATGAAATACCTCGGGGTAGCTGCGATGTGGTGACTGCCTTAGCGGCTGCGGGCGGCTTAACCGAAGAGGCAGGCGTCGAACTGGAGATTATGCGGCAAGCCTCCTCGCCCACATTCTTTGCTGCGAATGAGGCTGCACCTGGCCAGGCAGGAAACGTCCAGTTAGCCGCCTACCAATCGCTTCAGCCCCAAGCGAACCCAGGGGGTTCTTCCCCAGTACCTCGGCTGACTCGAATCAATCTTGCCGATGCTCGGCTTCCGGGACGGGTCGACTCGCGGCTCAGCGATCGAGACGTTGTCATGGTTCCGCAACGCAAGAAGGAAGTATTTCATGTGACAGGCCTCGTGAAGGCACCGGGACAGTTTGAGATACCGACCGACCAAGATGTTCACTTGCTCGATGCTATTGCAATGGCTGGCGGCTATAGCTCGCCTGTGGCAGACAAAGTATTTGTCATTCGCCGACTCGAAGGCCAGCCAGAGCCTCTTGTTATTCAAGCAAGCCTCGCCGAGGCCAAACGCAACGGGGCCGAGAATATTCGCCTCGCGGCCGGCGATACGATTACGATCGAGCAAACCCCCGTAACTACGGTAGTCGACACTTTTACGAAGCTGATCCGTTTCAGCTTTGGATTCGCCGCTAACAGCAGAATTTTCTAAACGCCTTTCCTTTATAGAATACCAACAACACACCGCATGACCCACGATTCTGAAAACTTGGTATTGGTGGAGCCTGAACTCGCTGCAACCAGTGAATTCATTCCAACCATGATGCGTTTGATGCGTATCATTCGCCACCGGAAAAAAGTCGTTTTTTCGACCATGTACATTGTGTGGCTTCTTGGTGGCGCCTACTATTTTCTTGCAACACGTTACTACGAATCGACAGCGAAGCTTCTCATCGTCGAGCAGAAGCAAGACCAGCTATCGGCGGTAGGCGACCACGACAGCTCGGGCAACACGATGGCTACGCATCGTGAATTGGTAAAGAGTCCGATCGTTATCAAAAGTGCAATTCAGCAGCTAACGCCAGAGCAACGCATTGACTTGCAGGGAATCGCGCCGCAGCAATGGGTCGAGAAAATTGGCAAACGATTGAGTGCGAAGGTAACTCGAAAAACTAATCTTGTTGAGGTGAGCTATCTGTCTCAAGATCCCGAAGCAGCTTCTGCAGTTGTTCGGGCAGTAGTTCAATCGTACCTGGATTTTGTCGACAAGACCCATAAAGGAACGGCAAGCGATTTTGTTGATGTCTTAAAAACAGGTTACAGCCAGCGGCAGCAAGAGCTCTCGGCAAAGCAAGCGGAGCTGCAAGTTTATCGCAAAAAAATTGGCCATCTCGCAGTCGCCTCGAACGACCAGGCAGTCCAGCCGCTCGTCCAGCGTATGGCGAGCCTCAACGATGCTTGGACAGAAGCACAAGTCGAGAGATTGGAACTCCAGGCGACCGAGGCAGCGGTTAAGCAAGGCTTGGAGCGAGGCGAAGATATCAACCAGCACTTGATGAGCATCGAAGCGTCGCTTGGTAAGCAGATGATGCTTGCTTCGATGGGACTCAGTTCGCAAGATTTACAACTGCTGAGCGAGCAAAAGAAGCGGTTGTTTTCGGCTCAGGAGGAGTTGAACAAGTTGTCAACCTCCTATGGTCCCAATCATCCTCACCTCACCAGTTTGAAGAAGCAGATTGCCGGCATTGATGAGTTCTTGAGAACCTATCGATCGAAGGCAGGCCAACGCTTTAACAGCATGGGAGACGTTGTTTCTAAGCCTGTCGTTTTGAGCATGCTTGAACGAACAGTACGAGAAGCAAAACAAAAAGAGCAGCAACTGTTCCAAGCTCTTGAAATCGCAAGATCAGAAGCGTCGCAGCAGAGCGACTTTGTGGTGCAGCTGCAAATTATGGAGCATGATGTCGAGCGTTTGGAAACTTATCTCGACTCGCTTTCCGAAAAAATAGACACCTTCGATATCAGCCAGGTCCATGCTCCGATTAAGGCCACGGTCGTTCGCGAGCCTTTGCCTGGCCTTCGCCCAGTATCTCCTCATCTTCGACTGGTTGTCGTATTTTGCTTCACGATCGGTTCCCTGGCCGGCGTTTTGATTGCCTACGTGCAAGATGTCCTCGACGATCGTTTCAATACTCCCGAGGAAATTTCCTCGCAGCTTGGCGTTCCGATACTTGCTATGGTGCGAAAGCTCGAAATGTTGCCCGGGGAAGGCTTGGCCGGAATCCATACGCATGCCTTGCCCAATTCGGTCGAGACCGAGGCCTTCCGGACACTTCGCACGGCTCTATCGATTAACGGCGACGTTTGCGACCGAATCTTAATCTCTAGCTCTGAGCCAGGTGACGGGAAAACTACGATTTCGGCCAACCTCTCGGTTGCACTAGCTCAAGCGGGCAACCGTACGCTCGTAATTGATGCCGATCTTCGTCGCCCCGGTTTCACTGCGATGATCAATCTCAAGGGAGTCCCAGGGGTTGCCGACGTACTTGCCTCTGACGAACCGCCTGAAATTACTGCACCGCCTTTGGTCCACCAAACCGAGGTTGAGAACCTAGATATTCTACCCGTGGGCCTACGACGTCCGAACCCTGCGGAGCTTCTTAGCGGCAAAGCCTTTGTCGAATTGCTTGCCTGGGCAGATTCTCAGTACGACCGAGTCATTGTCGATTGTCCGCCAGTGCTTGCCGTCAGCGATGCCCAGATTGTGGGACAAGTTGTCGATGGTGCGATTCTGGTTGTACGTCCCGAGAAGAACCATCGCCGTTCGGTGATTAGAGCCGTCGAAAGTTTCCAAGCCTCCGGATGCCGAGTGCTGGGAGTGGTTGCCAACGGATTGTCGAACGACTCTGCTGGATACGGTTATGGTTATGGGTATGCCTACGGCTATGGTGACGAGTATGGTCACGACGAGGTCGAGGAGATGTCAACTCCAACGGGAGAAGCCTTGGCCGAGAAGCAAACTATTTACTCTATGCCTCCCGCTCAAGCTTCCGAAAATCCCCCTACAGCGATGCCAATTGACCCTCCCGCTCCTATTCGTCCGCGTAAGGCGGCTTAGCGTCCTTTAAGGGGTCAGGACTCCATGTCCCACAGGCAAGCAACTCACCGGCCGCGAACCAAGAGTCCGCGCGAGCGAGAGTCGACAGAATCTCCTGCTGCAAAAGTTTGCTTGCAAATCGTTGATGCCTGTCTGCTTGGAGTGATTTTTGTTGCGCCGCTGTTCTTCGGTGGGCGACATCCGATTGGGCGTTTCGTTTTTATTGCCCTCGCCTGCATCGCAGCGGTTGCGTGGTTTACGCATCAGGTCCTACTCGACCACGCAACGTGGACTCCGACCAAGGCCTATGCCATCGGCGTGGCCGCGTTGCTGCTAGTTGTCTCTCAGTTGATCGCTTTACCAGCGAGTTGGATCGAATGGCTGTCGCCTAGAAATGTTTCATTACTTACGCTCTGGAACCCAGGCACAAGCGAACCCATGCCGATGGGTACTTGGTCAACTCTTTCGTTGACTCCGAGCTCAACAGGCATTTCGCTCGCAATGCTTGTCGCCTACGTGCTACTTTTTGTTACGACGGTGGGACGACTCCGGTCTTTCAATGATGTAGAGCGCCTACTCCGCCTGCTCGCTGTTTCAGCAGTTTCCATGGGTGTTTTCGGGCTTTTACAGCATTTTACTTCCAACGGATATTTTTTTTGGTTCTATGAACATCCCTACATAGCAGGCAATCTAGCAACGAGTGGTACTTTTACCTGCCGGAATCATTTTGCCCACTTCCTAGTTCTCGGTATGGGGCCATTGCTGGCATGGGTAGTCCTTCATCTGCAAGAAAAAAAACAGTCGCAACATAAACAACAGCCTGCTGGTCGCAAGCTCTTCGACTTTGCTCTTGTCCTTGGGGTGTTGCTGGTCGTTTTTGCAATTTTTCTCTCGCTTTCGCGGGGAGGTGCAATTGCCTTGGCAGTTGTGCTCGTCTTTGGAGTAACCATTTACTATCAACGTGGCCTTGTGTCGGGTTCCTTTCTTTACAGTTTTACGGCTTTTAGTCTTCTCGTCGTGGGTATGCTCTCTCTCTACGGATACGAGCAAGTATCCCAGCGTCTCGACGACTTTGCTGCGGGTTCAATCAACGAGTTAGACAGCGGCCATGGTCGTCGAAGAATATGGGCTGCCAATCTTGCGGCGGCAAAACAGGGTGGCCTTTTCGGAGCTGGGGCAGGTTCTCATCGAGAAATCTACCCCATCTACCTTCCTGAATCGCATTCTCGCGAGTACACGCATGCCGAAAGTGGCCCTTTGCAAATTGCAACCGAGAATGGATATCTTGGAGTTGCTTTGCTTGGCGTCACCCTGCTCTCGGTAGCTCGATGGTGTTGGCAAGCGGTTCGGCAAGCACTTTCGGTTCGCCAGCTCGTTGCCGCAGTTGCGGTAGCCTCGGGTCTTGCTGCGAGTTTGGTCCACTCGCTCATCGATTTTGTTTGGTTCATACCGGCTTGCATGTCGCTAACCATTTTGCTGGCTTCTTGCGCGCTTCGCTTGGCCCAGCTCTCTGCCAGCGAAGAGGTCCAAGCAAAAACTTCCAAGCCTTGCTCTCGACTCGGCTGGTGTGGATTGACGCTAGCGGCTTCGCTCGCGGCCGTGTGGGCCATGTCGGCAACGATTGGTCCCGCCAAGGCGTCTACGTATTGGGATCGCTATCTCATTACCTCGAAAGCCCAGAAAAGCAATACTCTCAAGTTGCTCAATTCTTCAGTGACAACCCCCGAGGACCTCGAAGGCCAGCGTCAGCTTTCGGAGACAGCCATTTTTAATTTAGAGCACACTCTGGCATACGACCCAAACTCGGCCCGAGCGAACCTTAGGTTGGCAGGAAGATATCTCCAGCTTTTCGACCTTCGTCAGCGCGAATCAGACAATTCGATGTCGATCGATCAGATTCGCGATGCTGCGTTTGCTTCGCAATTTCCCTCTGCTTCCGAGCTTCGGCAATGGCTACAGCGGGCTTTTGGCGATAACAGCGAGCTACTTTATCAAGCCTATTGGCATACCCAGAAATCGCTGCAACTTTGTCCGCTTCAAGGCGATGGGTATCTGTACCTAGCAAACCTCTGCTTTCTTAATGGTCGCGATCAAAAAGCGATCAACGTCTATCTGGGGCAAAGCTTAAAAGTAAGGCCTTACGATGGCCAAGTTTTATTCGAAGTTGGCCGGCAAGAGCTGCTTCAAGGCCGTCTGGAAGCAGCCATTCCCATTTGGACCAAGGTTTTTCTCGACAAAGGAAACCATCAGCTACAAATTCTTCAGCTCCTTGCCGGACACTACCCGGCATCGGCTTTCCTGGAAACTTTCCAGCCAAATTGGCATGCCCTCAATCGTGTTTGGCATTCGTACTGTCGTGCTGGCGGCGAGGAAGATCGGCTCGAAATTCTTGAATATGCGGAAGGACTTATCGAAAGCGAAAGCGAGAAGCTCACCGCCACGCGTGCTGCCTGGACATGGCGGACGCTAGCTAAGATGCAACAAACCGTGGACGCACATCGCAGTGCTCTCGCCAGTTTTGAGCGTGCCATCCGAATCGATCCCAACATGTACTTGATTCGCAGAGAGTATGGCCAAGCACTGCTCGAGTCTCAACACTGCCGCCTTGCCGAAACGCACCTTCGCTGGTGCTATTCTCGCAAACCCGACGACGCCTTACTCCACAAAGCGTTGGTACGTGCTAGCAATGGTGCGATTTCACAAGCCGCAAACACGAACAGCAAACGCCGTTAACGCCCCTCCCCGATTGCAAATTTATGACTACAAGCAAACTTTTACGCCTTGTCGGCGGCATCGCAGTCCTGACGCTACTGGGTGCTTTTGCCTATTGTGCTGCTTTTCTTTTACGATTCGATGGCGTACTCGGCGCGGATCAATCGTATTTACTCTTCAGCACAATCGGCTGGGTTGTTGCCTTCAAAATGCTTGCCATCGTCCATTCGAGGTTGCATTTGGAATTCAACAAGTATGTGTCTTTCCACGATATGCTCACGATTGTTCGAGCGGCTACTCTCGGTTCGATTGGCATTACCTTAGTCGACGCGATGCTGCTCACCTCAGCTACGATTCCTCGTAGTGTGGTGCTGTTAGATTGGGGTGTAACTCTTGTCTTGCTGGCTACTTTGCGGACTTTGCCCAGGGTGCTTCAGGATTGCGACTGGCGTGTACTCGCACGGCCTCAAGGCACCACGGCACTTATCGTCGGAGCCAACGATGCAGGCGAAGCTTTGCTTCGTAGCATTCGGCGTAGTCCGGAACTCGCCTACCGCCCGATTGGATTTGTCGATCAACGAGCGAATGTTCAAGGACGCCAAATTGGTGGTGTTCCTGTACTTGGCACTCACCATGATATCGCAACTCTGGTGAAGAACCGAAAGATCGAAGAAGTTCTCGTTAGCACGGGGTCACTGGCAGGCAAAGAGGTGCGAGCACTTGTCGAATTGGCCGACCGCCACTGTTTTCGAGTTAAAATCCTTCCCAGCTACGGTCAGCTGCTGCACGAAAGCGTGGCCGTCAATCCGCGGCCCGTCGCAATTGCCGATTTGCTGCAACGACCTACGATCACGCTCGATACCGAAGGCATTCAGCACTGGGTCGCAGATCGCACCGTCTTGGTGACTGGCAGCGCAGGCAGCATTGGCTCCGAAATCTGTCGGCAGCTACTAAAGCTCTCGTCTGCGAAGCTTGTGCTGGTCGATCGTTCGGAGACTGGGCAGTTCTTCATCGAACGAGAACTACGCAAACTTGCTCCGGATGCAAATATCGAAGTCGTGTTGGCTGACCTTACCGACCGAGACCGCCTTGAAAGTGTCTTCGATGAACATAAGCCAGACATCATCTTCCATGCCGCCGCATACAAACATGTTCCGCTCATGGAACGGCACGTCGGCGAGGCGATTAAGAACATCGTCTTAGCGACAAAAAACTTGGTCGACCTGGCGGAAGAATACGAGGCCGAAGGTTTCGTGATGATTTCGACCGACAAAGCGGTCAATCCGACGAGCGTAATGGGATCGTGTAAAAGGCTTGCCGAGCAGTATGTACAAGCCAAGGCAAGTACTTCGTCCTGCCGGCTTGTCACGGTACGGTTTGGCAATGTGCTCGATTCAGCAGGCAGCGTTGTGCCAATTTTCAGAGAACAGATTGCTGCCGGCGGACCGATCTCGGTGACTCACCCCGAGATGATCCGCTACTTTATGCTTATCCCCGAGGCAGCTCAGTTGGTGATCCAGGCTGGCGCTATGGGGCAGGGCGGCGAGATTTTTGTGCTCGACATGGGCGAACCAGTGCGCATCATGGACTTAGCCAAAGACATGATCCGCCTCTCTGGGTTACGCGTTGGCGACGACATCGAGATTGAAGTCACCGGGCTCCGGCCAGGCGAAAAACTCTATGAAGAACTCTACGGCAAGGAAGAGCAGCATGTCCAAACTAGCCATTCAAAGATTATGGTCGCGACCGGCGAGTCTCGTTCGCTACTGGAAGTTATCCACGACCTGAGTCAACTCACCGAAGTCATTAACGGGCCAAACGACTTGGTTCGCGACCGATTGCGACAGATCATCCCAGTCCAAGAACCGGCCCAGGACGAATCGGCTGTGGTCGCTCTCAAGGTAGCATAACAACCGGCCCATCTAGGCTGCTGTCTCCGAGTCTTGCTGCTTCTGCTGAGAGTGAAACTGCGAGATCGCTTGCTGTAACTGCTGACGGTACTGGGGCCAGCACTTTTGGCAGATCGACGCGGTTCCAAATACGGTTGAGTTGCGTAAAAGCCCAACGGGGTTCACTTTGCAAAACTCGCAAAGAAAGTCAGCCCTGCTATTCTCTTCCATTTTGCCCCTCGCACGATATGACGCCGTTTACCTTTCCAAGCCCTCAAACTACCAACGATTCGATTTGGAATCTTCTGGCAATTTTGACACGGTTGACAAGCAGATAGCGTAAATCGAAGCATTGCTGTGTTCTCACCTTGTCGAGATTTACTCGGGGAGCCTTGGGCTAAGGAGGAGGGGCTGTTTGCCGCAAAGGTCAAGGTTTTTCTGGACGATAGTTCTTTAGCGTTTGAATGAACGATTTCAACAATGGGCTCTGGTAGCGATGTCGGTTCCAAATCATCACGATGGTACGTGCCGGTTTTGCCCCTGAGAGTGAACGATAGACTCGTTTCTTGCTCCTGTCTGATTGCGTCGCCATGGCTGGAATCAATGAGAGACCGTAGCCCATGCCAACGAGCTCTTGCACCGTCATGAGCTGGGAGCTACGGCAGTTTGTTTTCGGCGGGCATTCTTTTTGCCTACAAAAGCTGACAATTTGTTCGCCTAGGCAATGGATTTCGCTCAGCAAGATGAATGGCTCTTGAGAGACGTCTTCCATGGTGATTCGCTTCCTTTTTGTCAGATCGTGCTTGGCAGGAATAGCAACGAGCAGTTCCTCGCGGAACAGTTTTTCAACGTGCAGCGAGTCCCCCTCGACAGGCAGTGCCAAGATGCCGATATCAATTTCTCCGTCTCGACACGCTTTCACAATCCGAGCGGTCAAATCTTCTTGTACGTTAATCTGTACCTTAGGGTGAATTCTCTGAAAGGCCACCAAGACCGATGGCAGTAGATAGGGGGCAATTGTCGGAATGGCACCAATTCGAACTCTCCCCTCGGACACTCCGGATTGACGCACACGTTCGGTCGCTGCATCGACAGAAGCCAATATGGACGTCGCTCGTTCGTAGAGCAGCTCTCCCGCTTCGGTGAGACTCACCGTCCGATTGTTTCGCTCAAAAAGCGGCTTTCCAAGCAACTTCTCGAGCTTGGCAATTTGCTGGCTAAGGGATGGCTGAGCCACAAGGCAAGTTTCGGCTGCGCGTGTGAAATTTTTCAACTCGGCCACGGCCACAAAGTATCGAAGTTGGTGCAGTTCCATAGTCAACGCCTATCGTAATGATTGGTATTATATATTTCCATTATTACTGCCTCTGATGTAGATTCCTAGTTAACGCTTGTTGTTTTCTTGGCTCTAAAAAGAGGAGTATCCCCGATGCACCGTATGCCTTATTTCCCTGTTTGCCTTTTTTCCTTCTGCTCGCTCGCTTTTTCCGTAGCCCATTCGTCAGAGCCAGCAGCCTCTAGCTACGCTCCCGTCATAGCGAAGGAGACATTTGAGCGGACTGTTGAGCGAATGAGTCGCGAAAAGCCAAGAATTTTGGCACGTCATAAGAGCCTACTCGATGAGCGTTATGACCTGAGTAGCAAACCGATCTCCGGCGTTACCATGTCTCGAGGTAAGTCTGTGCAATCTGGTATCCGTGTGAAGTTACCCCAAGGCGTTTCCTGGGAGACACTGGAGAAAATGACGCCAAAGCAGATACGCGAGCGTGGGCTTTGGCCCAAAGGATTTCTGCCGTTACCGCATCCGAATCACTCGGAAGGCGGGATGCTTTTCCCCAAGTTTCACATTGATGAAATCAAAAAGCAAGAAGGTCGCGATCTGACGCGGTACGACTTGGACTTCGTAATGCCTGACGATTTCCTGCCAGAGTTCCCGCCAGCGATCTACTTTACCACACGGCCCGACCTGGGTGATGTCTCTCAGGGGAAAGTTGTCACATTCAAGAACTACTACAAACTGTTCAACGGAATTCTCAATCCCAAGCAACTTGAAGGGCTGCGGTTGCTGGTTTCAGCCACACCTCAGCAGCAATTCAACGCGACGGACGACCGACGCTCGGTCGCACCGCATCGTGGTGTGACGTGTTTTGATTGTCACGTCAATGGACACACCAATGCGGCGACACATCTTGTCGGCGATATTCGCCCGCAAGAGTTTCGACATCGTATCGATACTCCATCTCTCCGAGGCGTCAACATACAGCGTCTGTTCGGTTCTCAAAGAGCCATAAAAACAGTTGAGGACTTTACCGAATTCGAGCAGCGAGCTGCATATTTTGACGGCGATCCCGTTATCGCTGTAAAGAAGGGGGTCAACGTTCTTGAACGTGCAAGCCAGGTTCATGCGATGGCTGAGTTTCAGGCGATTCTTGATTTTCCACCAGCTCCAAAGCTTGATCTATTCGGCAGGCTTGACCCTGAACTGGCAACGAAGCAAGAGCTACGCGGGGAAGCCATCTTTCATGGCAAGGGAAGATGTGCAAGCTGTCACGCTCCACCGTATTATACGGATAACTCGATGCACAATCTTCGGGCAGAACGGTTCTTCAAAGAGCAAATGATAAATGGTCGAAAGGCCTCCGCAGACGGTCCTATCAAAACCTTTGTCCTTCGCGGCATCAAAGAGTCTCCCCCCTATCTGCACGATGGTCGACTCTTGACTTTGGAAGACACCGTCGAGTTTTTCAACCTTGTCCTGCAAACACAATTGAACAAGGAAGAGAAGAGAGACTTGGTTGCATTTCTTCGGACGCTTTAGAAGACGAATGACTACCAGGGATATTCAATTACAAAAAAACCGCTTTGACCCAAGAAGGTCAAAGCGGTTGGTAATTTATCTCGATTCGGCCTTGCCCCGAAAACTAAGGGGACGCTGGAGCAGGGTCATCGTCATTCGCGTTGTGAATCGCCACTGGAATCGCAACGGCTGCAGCAACAAGGCCGCCTATGATCCAGGGATTCGCCAGGGGATGTTTTGCTTTACTTACTGCCGTGCCACACACGGGCTAGGCGCAATTTTGTGCCAAGACCACATCGCTGCTTTGAACAAACAGCAGGCCTTTCGCCGCGCTAGGAGGTGCCGTGCCAGGAGCCCAAGCACGCATGAGCTGAACTTGCTGGCCCGATTGAACGGTGTAATTTGCTCCGTTCATGCCTTCTAGCTGAAAACGCCCTTGCTGGTCGGTTAAGACGTTCCATCTTTTTTGGTTACTCGTCAGTTGAATCTCAGCCGCCGAAAGTGCTCGACCTTGACTATCGACAAGCTGGCCTACCAAGAGACCATTCGCTTGAAGCTCTACGTCGACAACCGACATCGCCCGGGCTGCTTGTGAAGACGCCGGAGTACGGGCGGCAGGCTGCTCGGCAGCGAATAGGAATTGTGGTTGCAACACGAGAACCGCAACCGATCCCCAGACACAAGAGCGTTGCATAAATCGAAACTTGCGCAAAGACATCGAAAAACTCCTTTTGCCCCACACTAAATTGAAAAGAAAAGATACATCGAAAAGCTAGGCCACTCGAAGAAGTATCGACAAAGAAATTTGCCTGAGGCTTCTTGGGCAGCGGTCGAGATAGTAGCGGGCTAGAGAGAGAAGGAAAAGGGCAATTTGCCGTCTCCAATCAGCCGGTGCTATCAGTTTGTTTACTGCAATCTAAGAAAAAGAGCACGCGACGAAATCGTCGCGTGCTTTGTCGTTTTTTCTACAAGCCTTTTAAGCCGTCGATCAAGGACTGGCAGGTGGATCGTCATCGTCGTCGAGAGCAATCGGAATCGCGATAGCACCCGCAATTGCTGCAGCGGTTATAATCGGATGCTGAGAAACCCAGTTAGCGGCTCCTCTAAACGGTCCGCCTTGTCCGCCTTGGCCTAGAGCAATGTCTGCGTCGGATACCAGCATCATGCCACGCTGGGCACTAGGAGGAGCCGTTTGAGCACTCCAAAGCCGATAGACGCCTTGATTGTTTTCGGATGCTACCTGATAGACTCCGCCTTTCAATCCTTTCACAGCAAACTTGCCCGTGCTATCGGACTGAGTGCGAGCCACTTCTTTTCCAGCAGAAAAGAGAGAAACCTGGGCTTTCGCAATGGAAACCCCCTTCGCATCCACAATCTGCCCTACTAGGACTCCGCCTTGATGTAAGGCAATGTCACGCGGGGCAATCCCAGGGGTCGCTGCCGCAACTGGCGAAACGAGCATTCCAAGGCAGGATAATACTGCCGCCGTCATTTTGAGATTCATTGATTTCATTTTGTTTTAATCCTTTAAACACCGGACTGCCGCGTAGGCTAGCAATCCTTGCTACCCCAGTTCAAAATCCCCTACACACTAAAAAGATCGGACTAATTGTAGGCTGTTGGATAAGCCTGCCCCTCTGGTTAGCCATTGGACTGTATCGGCAAGCTGGGTCTCACGTCTCAAGCAATTGGTAAAAGAAAGCGGAGAAAGCACTTATGCCAGGACATCGCTAGTGTTTTGGCAACCCGGTTTTTTGTACCGACAAAGCACTCGCATCAGATAAATGCCAGACAAGTGGGGCGTTGGTATTTAACGGGCTGCTATCGCCGCCAGCGTTTGAAGTGCTGAGCCATTTGTTTGTTGGAATCGGGTATCGCACGATCAAGCCGCTCGGAGAGTTGTCCTGGCGGATTGCCATGGCGGATGTCACTTAAATAATGAAGCAGCGCGCGGTGGGCAGGCAGGGGGCCGTGCAGCATAAAGTGGACCCATGCCCAGGCAAAGCGGTACTCGGCTCCTCCCATTTCAGACAGATCGTGGCATTTTTCTAGCGAGTCGATCCCACGTAACATGCCAAACCGAAGATTCCATCGAAGCTTCGAGAAATGGGGATGATTAAACGCCCTCTCCGAAGCAGGCATCTCGAAGTATTCGGCCAGTCCCTCGTCAAGCCACAATGGGACCATCGGCAAGTTGGTATGCAACAAAGCGTGGGTGCATTCGTGCCGCAAGTCGACTGCTAAGTCGTGATGTTGAAATGCGTAGACGCTTCCTTTGCCTGAGCGTTGCACATAAAGGGCACGTCGGTAGGGCACGCGGGGATAAAGTTGTTTAAGCAAATTGCGATGTTCTCGCTCGCTCCCAAGTAAGTAAACGTCGACCGGTTGCTCTGCCGGCGGTACTGCGAGAGTGCGTTGCAATTCGGCTTCTAAAGCCGACAGCTCCTGGAAAATTGGTGTCAGGTCGCCCATCGGAAATGTTGCGTGGAAATGAAACGGTCCAAAATTCCGGTGGTCGATCCAAGGCGTGGCGCCGTAGCAGGGCAGGGCGGTGGACGTCCAATGTGCGACCATCGCGGCTGTGCCGCCGGCAAGAAGTGTGCGTCGCGAGAAGCGACTTTCAGATTTTCCCCGCGGACTTGCGGGGGAAAGAGCAATGGGTTTCATGCAACTTTTTTCTTTGAAGAAAAGAGGCCTCGCCAACCACAACCTGCTTTACGACGTGGCACCGAGGAGCGGCCGCTACGAACTTTCTTGCCGCAAGCAACCAAACCTGGATTCTGAATACAAACCCGTCGAGCCGTCGACTCACCCGCAAGTTTTGCTACCCGCTGAAAAGCTCTTTGCATTAACGGCCTACGAGACTTTATTCCGTGAGCATCGGTCGAAACAAAATGCACGAGCCCTTCCGAGAGCATCCATTCCGCCAATTTTTGGCTTCGAGGGCCAAAGGTGCCCATCAAACTGCCAGCCGTCACTTGCATTAGGCAACCAACGTCGACTAGGTTTGGCAATAAATTGGGTTCGCGAAGCAGGCCTCGGTTTCGCTCGGGATGCGACAGGATGCCGGTCATCTCTTGACGTTCCAAAGCCGCTAGCAAGCCTTCGATAGGGAAATACAGCTCGTGCGGCAGCTCAAGAAGAACATGGCGGCGTAAATCACCCAGGGTCATGACCTCGCCACTTGCCAATTGTTCGAGCATGCCGTCTTCGATCCGAACATCTCCGCCCGGCATGACACGCAGCGGTATCTCGTGTTGCTCTAAGGTCTGTTGCAGCTCCTGCGTTCGACGTCGAATGTCGTCGCCTTGGTTGTGAGAAAAATTTCCCAACTGATGCGGAGTGACGATGATCGTCTCGGTGCCATCCTCGACCGCCATGCGAGCCATAGCGAGCGTGGTGGCCCAGTCGGTCGATCCGTCGTCGATCCCGGGTAAAAGGTGACAATGAATGTCTACGAATCCGTCGCACATAGGGCGATTCCCATCGTGTTTTTTCGGTAGGTGTGGAAGGGCAAGCTTTTGGTAGAAAAGCGGGCGGATTATAGCGGGCGCAACCGCTCAGTCAAGGTAAATCAGCATTCGCTAGCACCGAAAAGCAGCGTTTCCAGAAGGCGTTTATGTCAGCTACTGGTCGTTAGGCCTAAGGGATAATCCGTCAAGCATTTCACGCCGTCTGCTGTCACGACATAGTTTTCTTCCAGACGAATGCCGTGTCGCAGGTCTTTGTGGTAAAGCCCAGGTTCGGCGGTGAAGTAGTCGCCCTCTTCAAAAACGTCGTCCCAATGCGGATTCAGATGCGGACTCTCGTGAGGAGCAAGCCCTACTCCATGGCCCAGATGGTGAGTAAAGACTCCTGGTCCGCAGCCCTCAAGCAGTGCTTGCACGTCCTCGAAAAGCTTCCGACAGCTAGCACCTGGGCGAACAAACGATTCGACCAGCGGAAAGACTTGGCTAAGATGTTCCCACGCCTGTTGCTGAAGCTCAGTTGGTTCGCCGCCTACCGCAATCGTGCGAGCATTGTCTGAATGATAACCGCGAAAACCTACGCCAAGATCAAGAATATAAAGTTCGCCCGCCTGAGCTTTCCGATCTCTCGGTGGCCCGCCGGGAGAGCTACACTGAAAGTCCTGGCCGAAATATGTAAGCGGTTCCTCCAGCTCGCGCACTGCTGCCGAGTGAAGTTGGTTGTAGACGTCAAGCTCGTTGATGCCAGGTTGGATCACCTCGCGGGCCAAAGCATACATCACTCGATTCGCATCGTTCGTCCGGCCGAGCATTCGCAACTCATCGGCATCTTTCCGACGTCGTAAGCGGAAGAGGATCGGCTCGACGTCTGTCATGTCGCCGCCAAGCTCTGCTAGCAGTTGAGGGCCAAGGCATGACCATTCGCCACCTACCCGCTGTGGTCGCGTTGTCAGGGCGCTCAACAAAGCCTCGTTGCTAGTCGCCCGCTGCTCGTCTCGGATTGTCGAATGCCATTTTTCTTCGTAGCTCACAACTTCGTCTGCCGCGATGCTTGGCGAAGCCTTGCGAGAAGGCAGCACGAGAGTCACATGGCCATCAGAACGAATGGCCGCAGCTGGTGCAAATATCGGTCCAACATAGGCCCCGGTAAGCCATTGGACCGACTCGCCGCGAGTCAGTACCACCAGGTCGAGACCGTGAGTCTCCATTTCAGTCAGAAGCCGCTTTTGACGTGCTCGGCAAGCCTTGCTATCGACGGCGTAGAGATCGGTGTTCATGGATGACTCATGGTTGTTGGAGTCTCAAATTGGGATTTTCATCTCACTACGAGACGAATTGGGCCTTCAAGCTACAGATGCGGCATCTCCCCCCTCGTGCTTAAGTTTCTAACGCAAACCTTATGGTGTCAAGGGTTTGCATCGAAAGAGAGCCTGCTGGCATTACCAATTCTACCGATTGGTACGCCAATTGCTTTTTGAAAGTCCGTCGCAAAACGCGATGGCAACTCGCAGCAATGTGGAGTCACGCCGCCAACTCATCTGGTTTTATGGAAGGAAGTGTCAAGATGCTCGTCTTAAGCCGAAAGACCGGTGAGCGAATACACATCGGTAACGACATTTTTGTAGAAGTCCGGCGTGTGGCCGGCAACCGCGTAACGCTAGCAATCAAAGCTCCCCGCGAGGTTCGTATTCTTCGTGGCGAGCTCATGGACTCGTTAGACGAGTCGAGCGTTCTTGATGACGATCCCGTGGCAGAAGAATCGGCCAAAGACACCGTCATCATGAAGCATATGCAACCCGAGTCCAACGCCCCGATTTTGGCAGCTCCTGCGCTCGCTTCGATAATACCAATTCAGCCTGTGCCTTCTCAGAAGGCCCATGCGAAATAGAGCAAGTCGCAAGACGGATCGCACGGTTTGACGTTGAAATGCCGGTACGGCGACCGGAACACGTCCGTGCGACACGCGACAGTGCTTTGGCAGCTTTTAATTTCGGGTGCGAGACGTCAGAAGTCATTACGAAATAAATGATTCTGACGTTTCGCACCCTAATTTTAGACAATGACAAAGTATTAGGTCATCAAGGGTTTTCGCCCTGCGGCGCGGCGGGCATCGGCGACCTGGCCGTAATGGAATAGCCAGTGGTTGGCGCTCATTAGGAAGCATTGGCGGTACGTTCCAAAGTATTCGGCATATTCGGGCGGGCAGCCTTTGCTTGGGGTGTCGAGGTCTTCTTCGCTGAGTGAATCCAACACTGCCAGGTTGGCTTGATGCACTTCCTTGCACTTGGCCAGCACCTCGTCAAAGGGCGGATACATTGCGGCATCGCTGGTCGGTTCGGTCCCAAAGTTAAAAATTCCCTTCCATTCGGCCAGCGGATCGGCTTTTCCCAGCATCATCTCTTGGATGAGATTGGCTGCCGAATACGTGAGATGCCCCAGCACCCACAGCGGATGGTTGCCTCCGTTGGGCGTGGGAAAGGTGAGCGGCGCATCTCGCATATCTTCAATCAACGGCAGGGTCATGCCCATGTTCATTTCCAGGGCCATTTTTAGTAAGTCTTTCGATTGCATTGTAAATTCCGATGTTTCGAGGAATAAAAAAAGGCAGACGCCATAGGTGCGTGAACGGACCACTTTACAGCCCCCTCCTGACACCCTACTGTCAGGAGGGTAGAAGAATACTGAAAAAAGTTCGAGGGGCCTGCTACATGCGTCGTGCTGATCGTCTGTTCCGAATTGTTGAGTACCTCAAAGCTCGCAGAGAAGTGGTGACGGCGGACACGCTGGCCAGCGAACTGGCGGTCAGCCCGCGTACTATTTACCGTGATATTGCGGTTCTCAGTACGTCTGGAGTACCGATTGTTGGTGAGGCGGGCGTGGGATATCTTCTGGACAAAGATTATCTCGTGCGTCCGATCATGTTTGACGTCGAAGAACTAGATGCCCTTGCGCTCGGCGCGCAAATGGTAGAAAGCTGGGGCGACCAAGCAATTGCCAAGGCGGCACGCCAAGCGATTGATAAGATCACCGCAGCGTTGCCCGAAACATCAAGGAATGAAATACAAGCTTCTGCGATTTTTTCTTTGCCGAGTCGCGGAAAGCGAGCGCTCGAGATCGATTTCGCATCTCTGAGACGGGCTATCCGTATAAAGCACTTTGTGGAGTTTCAGTACACAACGGAAGAGGGGCTACAATCGCAACGCCGTGTACGGCCTCTCTGCTTAGCGTTTTTTGCGCCTGTCTGGCTGCTTACAGGTTGGTGCGAGACTCGCGAAGATTTCCGAAACTTTCGTCTGGATCGAATGCAAACGATGCAGATTCGAGACGAGCTATTCCATGACGAAAGTGGAAAACGCTTGCAAGATTATCAGGAGCAAATGGAGAACACGTGTGCCGTTGCCAGAGCCTCATGAGCCTCGTGCGTGTCGCACGGACGTGTTCCGGTCACCGTACTGGCATTTCCGTGATGAACCGACCGCCTCTAAGTTTATCGCGTAACCTAGTGCTTTGTCATAGCTAAAAATTGGGGTGCTGGCAGTCAGAACAACCTACTGGATAACAACTTCTGTCAGCCAGCACCCCAATTCTAAGAGTTGTCAAAGCACTAGGATGCGAGTTTTCGTCGAATTGCCATTTTGAAACCAACATTTTGAAACCAAGCAGTTCTCCGCTAGAATAAGGCCTTCCCCTCCAAGCTCCCTTCCGCCTGCCTCCTTCCGCACTCCGGTTTCACTCATGTCTCGCATTCTCTGCGTTCTCCTCCTCGTACTGCTGGTGCTTCATCAGGACAATTGGTTCTGGACCGACAGCCGGCTCGTCTTTGGCTTTATCCCGATTGGGTTGTTTTACCATGCGTGTCTTTCCGTAGCAGCTGCGATTGTTTGGTGGTGGGCAACCAAGTTCTGTTGGCCTGTGGACACCTCCGAAGTAACGACGGAGGAAACCCACGGATGACGCAGCTGATTATTATTCTCTGTTACCTCGCTCTGTTGCTCATGCTTGGGCTATTCGCGAGTCGTTTCTTCCGTGGCACTTCGAGCGACTACATGGTTGCCAGCCATTCGATTGGCCCTTTCCTGCTGTTGATGTCAATTTTTGGCACCACGATGACCGCCTTCGCGTTGGTCGGCTCCACGGGCGAAGCTTTCAAGGAAGGTATCGGCGTTTACGGTATGTTGGCTTCTTCCAGCGGAATTATTCATTCGCTTTGTTTTTTCGTTCTCGGAGTCAAGCTCTGGGGCTTCGGCAAACGGTATGGCTACCGTACGCAGATTCAGTTTTTTCGGGATCGACTCGACAGCCGAGGCATCGGGCTGTTGCTGTTTCCGATTCTCGTCGGTCTGGTGATCCCCTATCTCCTGATCGGAGTCATTTCCAGCGGTATGGTCATGCAGACGATGACAGCCGGGGCCATGCCCGAATTGTTTCCAGAGACTGCTGGCGGGTTGCCATCTCAGTGGGGTTCTTTGCTGATTTGTATTGTCGTGCTGATTTATGTTTTTCTTGGCGGCATGAGGGGCACGGCTTGGGCGAATGCTTTTCAGACGATTGTCTTCATGGTGCTGGGAGTGGTCACTTTTGGAGTGATTGCCAGCAAGCTGGGCGGACAGGAAAACCTTTGGGATAACCTGCGTCTCCTGGGCGACTCGATCTCCGAATCAAAGGCGACTCGGGTGGAGATGTCGAAAACCAAGTTTTTCACCTACTTGTTTGTGCCGCTCTCGGTGGGCATGTTTCCGCACCTCTTTCAGCATTGGCTCACTGCGAAAAGCGCCAACAGCTTTAAGCTGCCGGTCGTCGCTCATCCGATATTCATCATGATCATCTGGGTGCCCTGCGTCCTGATTGGCGTTTGGGCAACGACCGAGCTAGCAACCATTCCCCCGCCGTTGCAGTCAAAACCGAACGCCATTCTTCCCTTTTTAGTAAAAACTCAAGCAGGCCCCTTGCTGGGAGGCTTTCTGACGGCCGGAATTTTGGCAGCGATTATGTCCTCGCTCGATAGCCAGTTTCTTTGTCTTGGCACCATGTTTACGAACGACATCGTTGGCTACTACTTCGACCGCAATGCCTCGGATAAGCGAGAAATTGCATTAGCACGCGGGTTCATTATTGCTGTGGTCGTGGTAACGTACCTGTTGAGTCTGCTCAAGCCGCCTAGTGTTTTCGCTTTAGGCGTCTGGTGTTTTAGCGGTTTCTCAGCCTTAACGCCCCTGGCTTTTGCGGCGTTGTACTGGAAGCGGCTCACCAAATGGGGCGCTTACGCCTGTGTGCTTGCTGCGGCAGGAACTTGGGGCTACTTTTTTAGCGATGCGGTTGGCAAGGCCATGAAGGCAGGAAACCCTGGCCCCATTCGTACCTATACGCTTGATCTCACCATCGCTGGCGAAACCTATCAACTCATGCCCGTCGCCGCAATTTTTGCTGCTTCGCTCATCGCAATGATCGCCGTTTCGCTCGTAACGCATCCCCCAAAAGAAGAAACGCTAGAAAAATTCTTTGGCAAGACTTCAACGAAGTGAAGGAGAAAAATAGGACGCGGATGATCGAGGAAAAATCATTGAGCCCTCCCCGCATTTCCAGCTCCATTTTGTTGTGCTCGTCGTGTCGTCGTGGTTCAACTTAGCGTTGTCGTATTAAGGTAAGTTTTAGTCCGCAATCCGCAATCCAATTTCCACATTTTGAAAATCGCCTATCTAGCTGCCGGGGCTGCAGGAATGTACTGCGGCAGTTGTCTGCACGACAATACCTTGGCGGCGGCGTTGCTTGATTTGGGCGAAGAGGTTGTCCTTGCTCCGATTTATACGCCCATCCGCACGGATGAGCCCGATGTCAGCCACCCTCAAGTGTTCTACGGAGGAATCAATGCCTACCTGCAACAGAAGTTTGCCCTCTTCCGGCATACTCCACGCTGGTTCGATCGCTGGCTCGATCATCCGGCCCTCTTTCGGCTGATTGCCAAACGCGGTGCAAGCGTCGACCCCAGCAAGTTGGGGGCCATGACGGTCTCGATGTTGCGGGGCGAAGAGGGAAACCAAAGTAAAGAACTTGTAAGGCTTGTCGATTGGTTGCTCGACGAGATTCAGCCCGACGTGGTCCATCTCTCTAACTCGATGATGCTCGGTTTGGCTCGGATGATTGCTCAACGGTGTGGCCCTCCGGTCGTTTGCTCGCTCTCAGGCGAAGATATCTTTCTCGAAGAACTTCAGCCGCCCTATTACGAACAGGCACGGCAGCTGCTGCGTGAACGCTCGGCCGAGGTGAACGCATTTGTTGCGCTCAACCATTACTATGCCGATTTCATGACCGAGTATTTGGCCGTCGAACGATCGCGAATTCACGTTATTCCACATGGCTTACGACTCGAGGGGCACGGAAGCTGCGAACCGATCGAGCCATCGCAAGCCGCTCGCATCGGCTACCTGGCCCGTGTTTGCAAAGAAAAAGGGCTGCATCTGCTTCTCGAAGCTTGCGAATTACTCGCCCGTCGCCCTGGGATGCCACCTTTCGAGCTTCACGCTGCCGGGTATCTTGGCCCTGGCGATCGAAACTACCTGAAGGATCTTGAAACTCGCGCCAAACGAGGCCCGTTGGCTGGGAGGTTTACGTACCATGGGGAATTAAGCCGCGAGCAGAAAATTGCCTTTCTCCAGTCGCTTACCGTTTTCAGCACACCTACGGTTTACCGCGAGAGCAAAGGTTTGCCGACGCTAGAAGCCCTCGCTAATGCCGTACCGGTTGTGATGCCCGACCACGGCACTTTCTCCGAGTTACTGCAAGATACCGGGGGCGGTTTGCTCTCGAAGCCCCACGATGTGGAAGATTTAGCCGCAAAAATCGCCGACTTGTTGCATGATCCCCATCTTGCCAGAGAGCTGGGCCTTGCAGGTCAGCTGGCGGTCCAAGATCGCTACCATGCTGAGCAAATGGCACGCCAGACGGTTGCGTTTTACCACCAGCTTCGCAATGTCTGAGGGGTCAACTTTCTAAGCGGTTCACCCTATACTAGTAGTCTACCGCAGCCCAACATTCGAGTTGGGTGCTACTGATGGATTGCCTCGCAGTGGACGCTAGGTACCCGCTTCGCACTGCTGGACGAGCCAGCAGTGGCACCCGAAAACCAAGTTACAACGGCCTCTTTCACTATTACGTCAAAACCTCCCTTCGCTGGTTATGTCTACCGAACCCTGTCGCGATCTATCGATTACTGACGAGCAAGCGATCGCTCGCTGGCTAGGTTCTTGGCAACTAGATTTCATCTTTTACCGAACCGACGCAAAAGGTTTGCTTACCTACATAAGCCCTGCGTCTGAACCGATCCTTGGTTACTCTCCCGAGCAGCTCCTTGGTCGCACCTGGCAAGAATTTTTTGGCGAGCCGATTGAAGGCCAAGTTTCGCCAGCCGAGGAGATTCGCCAGTTTACGGTTGAAGTACAACACGCAAGTGGCGAAACCCGTTTATTGGAAGTGCAAGAACACGTGACGCTGGGGCCTGAAGGGAAATACCTATCAAGAGAAGGAGTCGCAAAAGACATCACTCAAGTCTCACGCACCGCGGAGGAATTGGAGCAACTCCAAGAAAATTTTGAAAAACTAGTTGCCCAGCGGATCAGCGACCTCAAGTTTGCTGCCGATACGATTCGAGAAAAAGAAACCCACTTGGCTCATGTTTCGCGACTGGCAACCATGGGCGAGTTGGTGGCTGGTATTGCTCACGAGGTACATCAGCCGTTGCATGCGGCAAAGACCTTTGCCGAAGCGGCACGCCGAAACCTCGAAGCCGGGCTACCCAAGGGTATTACGACTGCGATCGACTGCACCAAAGAAATTTCAGAAGCAATCAACCGGACCGCAAAAATCATTCGCCACCTACGCACCTTTACAACCGCCAAGCCGGTGAAATTCGAGTCCCTCAGTGTCAACGAAGTCGTGCAAGGAGCCGCCGAAATTATTTCCTACGAGACTCGACGGTCTGGCGTAAGGGTCGAATTCCGCCTTGCCGCCAAGCCACTTCTGATCCAAGGCGATCAGGTGCAGCTAGAGCAAGCTTGCGTTAACTTGCTGATGAATGCCTACGAGGCCATGATCAAAACTCCTCTCGACCAACGCGAGGTTGTGGTATCTACTTGCCTCAAAGGCCAAAATGTTGAGATCACTTTTTCCGATCGGGGCTGTGGCGTCGATGCCAAGGAACAGGATAAGATGTTTGTAGCCTTTTACTCGACGAAACCCAACGGCATGGGCATGGGGCTTTCGCTTTGTCGGAGCATTGCAGAAGCCCATTCGGGAGAAATTTCGTCCCGTCGCAACGAAGGCCTTGGGATGACCTTGACTTTTACGCTGCCACTTTCTCGAACGGCTTCGGACAAAATTTGCCATGAGTGATCGAGTCATGAGCGACGAACCGAATCGACATCCCGCAAAGATCTACGTCGTCGATGACGACCAGCAGGCGCGCAAGGCTGTGCTTACCTTGGTCGAAGCCATGGGCGTATCTGCCGAGAGCTTTGCTTCGGCAGAAGAGTTCCTTAAGGCCTACAATGGCCATCGACCTGCTTGTCTTGTCACGGATGTGAGAATGTTGGGGATGAGCGGTCTCGAATTGCAGGAGCGGCTCAACGAGCTTAAAATCAGGATCTCTGTTGTGGTGCTTACCGCGTTCGCCAGCACGCCTACCACGGTGCGCGCCATGAGAAACGGGGCCCTTACCCTGATGGAGAAACCGTGCAACGACGATGAGCTTTGGGACGCGATTCGCATGGGCTTGGCTGCCGACCATCAAAATTGGGAGCGTGATCAACAGCAGAGCCAACTTCAGCAGCGGCTCGACTCGCTCACTCCCAAAGAACGCCGAGTGCTCGAGTACATTGTCGCCGGAGACGCCAATAAAGTCGTGGCCAGAAAGCTTGACGTCAGCGTCCGTACCATCGAAAACCATCGGCACAAAATATTCCAAAAAATGGCAGCCGACTCCTTAGCCGAACTGGTCCGAATGGCTCTCGAAGTAGGCATCACTTCCCCCTTCGATTCGTAAACGGATCTTCCGCTCAAGGAGAAGATATCGAGTGTGAAGGGCCAACTCTGGAATCGCCGAAATCAGGAGACCTGATGCCGGAGAGTTTCTACGAGCACCTCTGCCACCTGAAGGGCGGCTTTTTTATGTGCTAACAATACGGGGTGGTGCAGTACGAGGGTCGATTGGCTTAACCGCTTGCTGTTTGAAAGCGTCCCATGTTTTCGGCAGCGTCGTGTGCTTCGACCGACAAAACCTCGAAAGCCGGCATCCAAGGGGGCACCTGCCGTCTGGAGTTTCGCAAGCAACTGGTCTCTTAATTCGGGTTGAGTTTCGGCGGGCATGAACGACCAAGCCAACTTGTAGTAGGCTGGTCGCGTCTCTGCGCGGCTGGCGACTGGCCGTAGCCAACTGGCAAGTTGGGAGGTAATTTGAAGTATCTCGCCGACACGCCGTTCTCTCGCTTGGTTGCGTTCTTCGAGTTTCTTCAGCTGAGGTAGCAACGCGGCCGCCTGCAATTCGCTGAGTGGAAAAGCTTGGTTGCCTCGATTGGCGTAGATCTTCATCCGTTGATTCACTTGCATGTCGTCGGTCAAAACGGCACCGCCTCGCCCAGAGGTTAGCAACTTGCTGCCTCCAAAGCTCAAGACACTTACATCGCCCCAACTCCCCACTGGTTGGCCTTCGATCGACGCTCCGGGCTGTTGACATGCATCTTCGACAATGCGCCAACCTCGCCGACTTGCCATGTTCATCAGCTTGGGCATGTCCACAAGCCCGCCATGCAAGTGAGAAACCACGACCGCTTTGACCGCCGACGAATCGAGCCCTTCTAGCCGCCGGATATCCAAACACCAGGTTTCCGAATCGACGTCGACCAAGACCGGCCGAGCACCGACGGCCTCGATCGCGCGAAAATTTCCAGAAAAATCGTAGCCCGCCAGCACGACTTCGTCCCCTTCGCCAACCCCCAAACCACGCAGAGCAAGCTCGACACCAATCGTTCCCGACGAGCAAAGCATGGCACGCTTACGACTAAACTGATCGCATAGCCTTGCAGCCAGTGCTTCGCAATGCGGGCCATGGTAGCGTCCCCAACTTCCATCGGCGTACGCCTGCTCGAGTGCGACTCGTACATCCTCGTCGGCAACGGGCCAATCGAAAGGGCCAAGCGTAACTTGTTGCATAGGAAAAGCCTCGTGAGGAGCTGGTCAAACCGTTATACTAGCAGCAAAAGGAGAAGCCTGAGCCTTCTTCTTTCCTGATTCCGCAATCCAATTTTCCGATTTCGATTTATGCAACGCACACGTTTTCTTATGATTGGCGGTTTTCTCGGCGCTGGCAAGACGACCGCCATCGCACGCTTAGCACAGCATTATACAGACCAAGGGCTTCGGGTCGGACTGGTCACCAACGATCAAGCCTATGGGTTGGTCGATACTCTCAACTTGCGTGCCCAGGGTTTTCATGTAGGCGAAGTTCCCGGCGCGTGTTTCTGTTGCAAGTTCGACGAACTCGTCGACACGGCCGCGGCGCTTGGGGCAGAGCGACAACCCGACGTTATCCTCACCGAACCGGTTGGCAGTTGTACCGACCTCATGGCGACAGTGCTCTATCCGCTTCGCCATCTTTTCGGCGACCGCTACACTTTGGGCCCACTCGCGGTCCTCTGCAAGCCAGAGCATGGCCGCAAGATCCTTGGAGGAGGGACTGGCGGATTCTCGCCTCAGGCCGCCTACATTTTTCTCAAACAGCTCGAAGAAGCTCAGTTAATTGTGCTGAACAAAATCGACCGACTCTCAGCTTCTGAGCAAACCGAACTACTTCAATTACTTAGCGACCGCTTCCCCGAAAAACAAATCATTGCCGCCAGCGGAACCACGGGCCAAGGCTTCGACGAAGTGATCTTAGCTCTGGCGAAAGATGCTGCTGGAAGCGACCAAACGATGGAGGTCGACTACGATACCTACGCCGAGGGCGAAGCCGCCTTGGGCTGGCTCAATTGTGCGGTTCATCTATCGAGTTCCGAAACCGCCTGGTCATTAGACGAGATCACCCAAAAGTCGGTCGAAAGTTTTAGCCGCGCCTTGATTGCCGCGGGCATGGAACCCGGGCACATCAAAGTGCTAGCGTCAGATGGCGCGGCAACCGCAGTCGCCAATTGGGTTTCGTCCGATGCCCCGGTCGAGCTTTCGGTAGCCAGTCTCGCTGAAGTCAAGCAAGCCGACGTGCTGGTCAACGCCCGCGCGCACGGTGCCCCTGAGGAAGTCGCTAGGCACATCCAACAATCGATCGAAGAGCTTGCCGAGCGTTTCGGCTTGCAGTGCGAAATCAGTTCGGTGCAGCACTTCCGCCCCGGTCGCCCCGAACCCGTGCATCGCTATACAACTCCGGAAGGCTAAGCCAAAGCGATACGCACCCATTCTACGAACTTTGTCTAGTGAGATGACGGGGCAAGTATCTTTGGCGGTTACCTTCTACCTTGTTAGCGAATCCAAGGCCGGCTTGGCGGTGCTAGCACTGGCCTTGTTTGGTTTGTCAACTTGACGTCAGGCGATCTTATCGCCTACTCTTCTCGCCCCCTCTCATCTCGCGAGAAGATTTTTTGAACATTCGCAGGTTTTCTTCAGTTCGAAGTAGGCTCCTGGCCTTGGCACTACTCGTTGCCTGCCTGGGATCTGGCTGCGCATCGACGTCGAACAAATGGGTGTCGCTACGTACCACTCCTCGTAACCCGCTTACCGAATCGCTAGGTCTCCTTACCAGGCAAGGCCCCAAGCCGACTGAGCGATCGATTCAACTTCTCCGCCGTTATAACCTTGAAGACGCACTTAAAGGCGACATCTCACAGCTTTTGGCTCAACTCGACAAAATCAATCAGCACGAGCCTAAGCGAGAACTTGTTTACGTCATGGCCGAACTGGCCTATGTCGGTGCCAATCGGGCCGATCAGTCTAAAAAATCGGACAAAGCTCTCGAACTTTATGGCTCGGCAGTACTTCACGCTTATCGTTACCTGTTCGACGAACAATACGCCGTTGCCTCGAATCCTTACGACCCTGAGTTCCGGCACGCCTGCGACCTCTACAACGCAGCACTTGAAGGCACTCTGCGAATTGTGCAAGCTCAAAAATCGCTGCGTCCTGGTACCACGCTCAATATCAAAACTGCTACCCACACTTGTCAACTTGAGATCAGTCTCAAAAGCGACGACTGGCATGAAGATGATTTCGACCACTTCGAATTTGTCTCTGATTACGAAGTTCACGGCCTTACGAACCACTACCACCAGTATGGCTTAGGGGTTCCTCTTATCGCGGTTCGACGCAAACACAAAGACACGACTCCGCGAGAAGAATTTTACCCCGAAGATCTTTCATTCCCCGTGACCGCGTTTTTGCGTGTGAAGTCTGATTCCGCTCCCAACTCCCTGCTTCAGCAAGCCTCCTTAGAGCTGCATGACCCGCTTGATAGCAACACCGTGCAAATCGCTCAGGCGAGTATCCCGTTAGAGACCGACTTGAGCACTCCGTTGGCTCATACCCTGAGCCAACCGTCATTAGACGACAACCGCCTTTCCACATTAGGGCTCTTGAACCCGGGCAAAATCGAAAAGCTGCAAGGCCTCTACATGCTCGAACCATTCCAGCAAGACAAAATACCGGTCGTCATGGTCCACGGGCTTTGGTCGAGCCCGGTAACCTGGATGGAGATGTTCAACGACCTACGTAGCGATCCCTTGATACGCGCAAACTATCAATTCTGGTTCTACCTTTATCCCTCCGGCCAACCATTTTGGTTCAGTGCTGCCCAGATGCGAGAAGACTTGGCCCATATGCAAAAATCGCTTGATCCCGAAGGCAAGTACCCAGCCTTGGGGCAAAGCATATTGGTTGGACACAGCATGGGAGGACTGGTTTCGAAGCTGCAAACGATCGATAGTGGCAATCAATTCTGGGAGACGCTTAGCGAGCGTCCTTTCGCCGAACTCCAGGCGGGCGATCAAATTCGCGCGGGGCTCGCTCGTACCTTCTTCTTCGATCCGAATCCTTCTGTCAGTCGAGTTATTACGATCGGCACGCCCCACCGAGGTAGCAAAGTTGCCAACGACACGACGCGATGGCTGGGCCGAAAGCTAATAAAAATCCCCTCGATGATCATGCAAGGGCGTCACGAGTTGGTTGCTAACAACCCAGGATTCTTCCGCGAGAACGCTCCCTTGGATGTGAAAACCAGTATCGATTCGCTTGCTCCTGAATCAACACTGCTTCCGGTGCTGCTTAACGCCCCAAAGGGGCCGTGGGTTCACTACCACAACATCGTTGGCGAAATCCCTAAAAAGGGTATCACTGGCTGGCTTGTTGGTGGCAGCGGCGATGGTGTCGTCTCGCTCGATAGTGCGAAGCTCGATAACGTGCAATCACAAATCGTAGTCCCCTCCGACCACGTTAGCATCCATCGCCATCCCCAAAGCATTCTTGAAGTTCGTCGCATTCTTTTGCAACACGTCGACGAACTGCGAAACTTTGCCAGACAAGAACCTGTCGTACCACGTTCGATTCCCACGCCCAGCGAGAACCAGTTCGTTCCCGCAGGGCAGGGCATGGCAACCGCAAGGGATCTTCAGCCCGCCATGACCCGTTAGCGGGCAAACATTAGCGGGCCGAATTTTCTAGGCCATTTTAGGTGCTGGCACTAGATTGTAGGCGAGCTAAACGTGCTTGCCGACGGATGGCCTAGGCTCATTTCTACGGGTGCGACCGGCTTGGACGACATTCGTTCAGCTCGCTTTTTCGCAGGCCAATGGTTTGTCTGGTCGCGATGCGTTCTCGCAGAACTCGACTTCGCAGGCTTGCTATCCGAAGGCTGCCCCGCGGTGATTCCTTCGCCAACAAGTTCCTTGGTCGCTTTTTTGCTTTGAACGTCGTTATCCGCAACCTCAAACAGCAGCTCGCCTCGCAGGATGTTCACGTCGTTAGGAGCTTCGATTCCGAGTCGCACGGCCTTCCCTTTCAACTTCACTATCGTGATGACGATGGACGAACCGATGCAGATTTTTTCGTTTTGCTTCCGTGTAAGAACCAACATGACACACTCCCTTGGTTGGAAAGAAAAGGTTTGCTTCAAAGAAAAGCGACTGCCTTGATAATTCAAATCATGAGAATTGGCAAAACAGAATTTCGCGTTTCAACCTCGCGATGACACGCAACCACCATACGCATAAGACATGCCAAAGGTGCGTTGGGTTCTCTGGATTACACGTATCTGACGGCTGGACAAGGAGTTACGTCTACAGTAGCAGTGCCAGCATGTTCAGCGACCACTGAACATTTACCAAGAGTTTGTAAATCTATTCCTTCAGAAAGGCTTCTGCGAAAGCCGCCCTATGCGGTAGCTCAAGATTGCCGGAGTTATGCATCGCGTGATTCGAGGCCGAAAAACAAGGGTTTGATATGCCGTTGATAGAGATTCTCGGTGACGTTTCTAGCAATCGACTCTTGGCAAGACTCCAAGGCGTCTAGGTAGCGTTCGCCTAGTTGGGCTGCGATTTTGTAGCCGACGTGTAGCAGCTGTCTGAAGTGAGGATTGAATTGCTCGCATTTCGGATCGTGCCGGAGCGAATCGACGTACTGTTTTGAACTCCAAGCGTCGGTAACCTCGGGCGATGGCAGCTGGCTCCAGTCGATATCGATGACCGAGGCGTACGGATTGCAGAGTTGCTCTGCGTTTTCGTGTGCGGCGCGATAGATGGTTTTCGCAACTTGTAAACCCTCGCCGCCGGCTTCGGCCATCCCGATAAGCTCTTCTAGCCAGGTGGTGCCAGCCGTTTTTACATGCACGCCTGCATTGTGTTTTCGTAGCCCAGCTTTAATTGAATCGTAGATCGAAAACTTATCGCTGCCGGAATGGACGCTGAGTTTAAGGTTCTTAGGAAGGTTGTAGCGATCGACGACATAAGAGATGACCGCGAGGTCTTCGTCGAATTCTTTGGCAAATTGCGATACCTGGCCAACGTAGTCGACTCCTTTGTTGAATCGGCCAGTAAACTTAGGGGCAATTGTTTGTATCGGAATGCCCTGGTCTGCTATCGCGGCTAAAATCACGAGCATCTCAAGCGGCGTTTGTGGATCGTCGGTTTCATCCATCGAGACTTCGGTGATGAAAGAGCCGTCTGGCTTCGCTGATTGGATATGACGAAAAATATCGCCCGCCTGTTGCACTGCGTAGAGATAACGCCGAACAATTTCCGTAACCGTAGCGATGGTCGTCGAGAGAGGGTTCGCAATGCCAGGCACTTCGATTTTTCCAACCAACTCGGCATGGCGATCAAGAAATTCATTTACTTTCTGATCGCTCGCAGGCTTGCCGATGGAGTCGGCGACGTCGATCGTAAAAAAATCGCTGATGGCGAGGTAGCCGTCGACGGTGTCGAGATTGATATGATCGGCGTCGACATGATAGGGCAGGTGCCAAGCTTGAGCTTTTACGGCAGCGTCGGCCGCTTTGCGAGTCTCCTCGGGTCGGGAGCCTATGGTGGTATGCTCGCGATGGGACTTGTTCCAGACAGGGACAATCTCAACGCCTGAGAGAGCCGCTTTTTTGACGGCTTGCAATTGAGCCTCTGCTTGATGGGCAAAGCGGTCTCCGACTCCGAGTGAGTATTTGGCTAGTTGAATCATACTGGCTGAAAATGAGGGGTTGGGGTAAAATATTCACGGAGATAATGAAAATCGCTGCTACTATCGAAAAAAACGAACTTCTTGCCTTCTCAACTCCCAATACTTGCTACCCAGCTTGCAAGCAGCACAAATAGTGCGCAAATACCGACGCTCACGATAAACCCGATCGAGTCGGTCGTGGTTGGTTTCTGAATTTCTAGATTGGTACCTGGGAACATTTTTCGATAATCAAATCGATCGGGCGAGGCGTAGGAAAGCTCCAGCTCATGCTGGTCGTCTTCAATTTCAGGTTGAACGGGCGTCTTCATTTTGACGTAGTACCTGTCCAACGCCTCCTTCGAGCCAGGACGAGTTATCAGACTCAGCAGGATCATCACGAGGAAGGGGGAGATAATTCGTGGCGGGAGCCGCAAGGTTTGCAACATTGCCTTGTCGGTTTTCCTCAAATCCATGCCTAAAAGCTGGTAGAGGATAAAATCAAGACTCACCCGGCCTTGTCCAACGAACGTCCCCTCCTTTCGCTGGGTGACAACCACCTTGGAACCCTCCTCGCTTTCGACACGAGAAACCTCAACCAAGGTGGACTCGCCTTCTAGGCTTTTCCAAAAAACGGCCTGCCCACCCGCTGAGAAAGTATCGAGAAGTGAGCTGCCCAGAGTTACAGGCACAGGCCTTTCGCCAACGGGTGCTTCGCTTGCATCCCAAATCGTAATCGCAGCTTGTCGCTTGGCGACATCCGAGGCCGTAGCCGTACGTTTCAGCGAAGTCGTAACCACATCGGTGCTGATGGCCAGGTTTTGGTTATTCCGTAAGGAGGGCATCATCATGGGTAGGACGTAAGGGACCAAATAGAAAAACGCTACCAGAAAGGCGATTGTCCCCCAGGCGGCCGCGGTTGTGGCGCGACGCCAAAACATGCCAAGCCAGAAAGGGGCCGCGAAAATCATCGTGATTTCCAACGCAGTGACGTACTGCCCTAGTACGTCGAAGTAAATCAATGAGACGACCGATGCACCAGCGATAATCAAGAATCCAGCGATTCTCCCTGCATTGACGTAACTTTTTTCAGACGCATTGGGATTGAAATACGGAGCGTAAATATTGCGAACTAGTAACGCTGCCGAAACCAACATGTAACAGTCGGCAGTCGACATTAGGGCTGCCAGCAAACAGGCAAGCATTAAACCCACTAAACCAATATAGACGCCACCGATTGTGACGTTGCCAAGAATTTCTCTTGAGGCCACCCCCCAAGCTCGTTCGGGGTCCTGAGAAATCTCCAGGCTATCTGCCAGCAAGGCCACTACAATCAATCCGGTCAGCGCCCAGCCGATCGTACAGAATCGCTTTAAGAAATTCCCGGTTACGAGCCCAATCCGTGCCGCTTGCTCCGACTTTGCCGACCCGCCTCCCGTAGCAATGAAGTGAGGCTGGACCACAATACCGACGAGTCCAAGTAGCGAAAGCGAAACAATGTAGTGCAAAGGAAATTCGCCCGAGCGGGGACCTCCAAAAAGCTGGAAGCTGTCGTCGCTGACTCGCTCGTGCATTATTTTAAACCCATCCATCGTACTAAGTGTAGTAACTTCGACTCCTGCGTTGGCCGCATAGTCAGCTCCGTACTTTTCGACCAAAGCTGAGAGTCCATAAGGAATCAGAATAATGGAAAGCAGGATAATACAGAGCCCCTGGACCAAGTCGGTCCAATAGGCGGCAGCCAACCCTCCGATAACGCCATAGGAGACAACGACGACCGCAATAATTGGAACCAAGACAAATCTTAGGTCGCTGGGGTCTTCGGAGCCGATCCAACTTACCATCGTTAAAATGGTCGCTTCGCCAATGAGTGGCTCCGCAACTTTGCTGATCGCCGAGAACATCGCAGACAGGTAGCTGATGCTAAACACAAACCCAAAGATGGTATAGGCAACTCCCATCGCTTGACTCTCGTACCGTTCGACAAACCAGTCGCCAGTTGTGAGGTGCCGCATTCGGCGATACCAAATCGCGAAAATCCAATAGAACGGCGTAACGAACAACCACATCAACGCGCTCCATACGCCGCTCAAGCCACTTGTCCAAGTAGCGCGTCCCACGTTGATCGGGTCTTGCGAGCCAGTGCCCGATCCAAAGGCAGCAAAGGTTTGCAGGAGCTTGCCGAAGCCACGGCCTCCCATGAAATAGTCTTCTTGCTTTTTGACTCGCATCGCGCAAATTATGCCAATGAAGAGCATTGCAATAAAGTAGCCCGCAAGGACAAGGATATCAGCGGTTTGCATCTTGTACTTCCTGTTTATCAAGCCAAATGAATTTCAGAAACGGGCTGGTCTTACCTGTTTTTTTATCTAAACAATCGATTAGGCTTTGTCTCAAAAACCTGGGCGACAAACGTGTTTTGAGACAAAGCCTGGTGCGTGTCGCACGGATGGGTTCAGATCACCGCACTGGCATTTTAGCGTCAAGCTGCGATATAAAAAGTCTCTTGAGAATTCGCCATTGAACCATAATGGAGACTCGGCGGCTAGCCGCTGGCACAGCGATGTTCCAAGAGGCAAGAGAGGTGTGCCTACCACGGAAGTCAGATGAGGAAGATTGCCTAAGTGGGAAGGCAGGGGGCCTTTTTCGTTGTCTCGATGGGGTTGGTATGAATCCTGTCAGACTGATACGTGAAACGATTCATGTGGGGGCAAGAATTTTCTCTCTTGCTCCGGTAACCTTATTGTGCCGAAGATTTCTCTTGGATAATATAGTGAGGGTAAAAACTGGATTTATGCGTAAATTTGAATCAATCTGCTAGGTCGACGAAGCGAGGTATTTAAGTGAAAGTTCTTGTTAGCTCTTCTAAGGAAGAAATGGGCCGCCAGGCAGCCGCCGAGGGTGCTGAGATTATTCGCAAAACGATTGCAAACCAAGAGAATGCGACAATTATCGTAGCAACCGGTGCTTCGCAATTTGAAATGCTTTCGGCGCTTATTGAAGAGCCCGATATCGACTGGTCGAAGGTCACGGGCTTTCACCTGGATGAATACACGGGGATGTCAATTACGCATCCGGCTTCGTTTCGGAAGTATTTGAAAGAGCGATTCGTCGACAAGATTTCCATTGGCGTTTTCAACTATGTCGACGGAGAAGGCCTTGATGGCAAGGGCGACGTGGCGGCTGAGTGTGAGCGGCTTGATCAACTAATTTCTGAACAGACGGTAGACGTTGCCTTTGTTGGCATTGGCGAGAATGGGCACCTTGCGTTTAACGACCCTCCCGCTGATTTTGAAACGGAGAAGCCTTACCTGATCGTCGACCTCGATGAGGCTTGCCGAAAGCAGCAACTGGGGGAAGGTTGGTTCCCAACCTTTGAGGACGTGCCGAGCCAGGCGGTTAGCATGTCGATCCGTCAGATCATGAAATCGAAGCACATCGTCTGCACCGTGCCGGATGAGCGAAAAGCTAAGGCCGTACAAAGCACGGTCGAAGGACCGGTTACCAACCGGGTTCCCGCCTCGATATTGCAAGAGCACGGGGCGATGACGCTTTATCTTGACGAGCCGGCCGCCAGTTTGTTGAAAAGCTAGCGAGGATTCCGTTTAAGACTCTCCGCCTTACACTCGGCTAGTTTCACCACGATTCCCTTCCGATGAATTTTTTGGGAACGAAATTAATTAGCGAAGGGCTCTAGGGTTGAAAAATCGGCGAACGTTACATAGATCAAAACAACGGCTGCGACCAGGAGGAGCCCGATAAAATTGGCGTACTTGAACGGTGTCATGTCAACTGCACCGACATCCTGTTGCACCCATTCGGTTTCTCGTGGTTTTAATTCGCCAATGACCAACATCAGGATGACGAGCCAGCTGAACACGAGGCCTAGGAAATGAAACTCGTGTAGGGAGGCGACGATTGTGTCGAATGGCGGCACAAAGTATCCGATGGCAATGACTGCGAATCCGCATACGAGGCCAATTTTTGCAGCAACTGCTGGGACACGCTTCGACAACATCCCGACCAAGACCACAGCGAAGATTGGGATAAAGTACATACCATTCATTTTTTGAAGGTAGTCAAAAATGCTGTCGGTCATATCTAGCAAGGGTGCGATGCTCATCGCGAGAAGGGCAATGACCCAGCCGAAAATTTTTCCGGATCGGACGACCTGCTCCTCGGTTGCCTCTTTGCGAAAAACGTTCTTATACAACCCTAAACTGAAAAGGGTGCAAGAGCTATTGAGAGCCGAATTGAAACTGGAAAGTATTGCGCCAATCATCGCAGCAGCAAAAAAACCGGTTAGCGGCTTAGGTAAGACTCGGTTCACAAGCATTCCGTAGGCGTGGTCGGCTTTGATGTCTTCTCCCGCAAGCAGGCTGTAGGCAATCATGCCAGGGATGACAAGATACAAGGGGCCGATCAGCTTGAAGGCACCGGTTAGCAAAACGCCTTTTTGCCCTTCGGCCAAGCTGCTTGCGCCGAGTGTCCGCTGAATGATTTGCTGGTTGGTTGTCCAATAAAAAAGATTGAGCAGGAGAATGCCGGAGAAGACCGACCCAAAAGGCACGGAAGACTTTTGCCCTCCGACCGAATTGAAGCGTTCTTTTTGCTGCTCTAGAAGCAGGCTGGCCCCTTCAGCCATTCCGCCTTCACCACCAAGTTCTCCCAAGGCGAATACGGTAATTAGGAAACCTCCTATGAGTAGGCCAATACCGTTGAGCGTGTCAGAGACGGCCACTGTTCGTAAGCCACCGAAGATCGCGTAGAGCGACCCAAGAATGCCGACAGCAAACACAATCAGATACAACGTCACGAAATCTGGATCGAATCCGAAAACGGGGGGGACACTGAGCATGCTTTGGACATCCAGAATTCCAATCATCCCGGTCGCGCCAGTGTAGAGGATGATGGGCAATAGGATGCCTACGTATGCGACGAGGAATATCAGATTGGTGATCACTTGAGTTTGATGATCGAAGCGGATCTCTAGGAACTGCGGCACGGTGGCCACACCGCTTTTCAGAAACCGTGGCAGGAAGAAGAGTGCCATCACGACCAACGCGATGACGGCGACCACTTCCCAGACCATGACGCAGAGTCCATCGGTGAAGGCGGCACCATTCAGACCGACCATTTGCTCGGTCGAGAGATTGGTCAGCAAGAGCGAACCGGCAATTAGGGGAAACGTGAGCGAGCGGCCTCCCAGAAAATATCCTTGGCTACTTTTGTGGTCGTCATGGCGTGTGAATAACCAAGTGAGCACACCTACCAAGGTGGTGAAGAATAGGAAGGAAATAAGTGTTATGGTAGGCATCTAGTTTCCACCTTGTTTGACTATTTTCAACTGCCGTGTAGGAGTTCTAGCGTACCGTCTCTATCGGCGTTTCGCTATGCTCGAATCACATGAGCGCCGCGGGCAGGACGGGTCGCAAAGAGACGTGGGGCGATCCCCGCGCTTTTGAGATAGCGTGAGCTCAAAGTCTGTTTGACCGAAGCAAGCGAGTCGGTTTTGACGAGGCTCACGGTGCAGCCGCCAAAACCGCCGCCTGTCATACGAGAACCGTAGACCCCGCCTTCGACGCCAATTTCTCGTGCGATATCGACGAGCAGGTCAAGCTCCTGGCAACTTACTTCGTAGTCATCGCGAAGCGAGTCGTGGCTGGCAAACATCAGTTCCCCGGCTGTGTTCCAATCTTCTGCGCAAATTGCGTCGGCAGCATGAAGTGTGCGAATGTTCTCGCTAATCACATGCCGAGCACGTCGGTTTATCGTATCGCCTAACTCAGTTGAAGATTTTTCTAGTCCCGCTAGCGTAACGTCTCGTAGGGATGGGACGCCCAACGATTTCGCCGCAGCTTCGCATTGTTGGCGTCGCTCTCGATACTCGCTCCCTGCCAGTTCATGATCGACGCTGCTATTCGTAATCAAGATGGTCACGTCAGGCGAAGTGAAGGCGATTGGTTTGATTTCTTGCGAACGGCAATCAATCAGCATGAGAGCATCTTCTTGGCCAAAGACGCTAGAGAACTGATCCATGATGCCGCAAGGAACGCCTGCAAATTGATGCTCGGCTTGCTGGCAAAGCAATGCCTTTTCTTTTGGCAAAATCGAAGTGTCTAAAAGGGCTTCGAGAAGTGTAGCAACCGAGACCTCGAGCGCCGCACTGCTCGACAATCCTCCTCCTAAAGGAACCGAGGATTGAATCACCGCATTGAACGAGGGGAGAGAGAACTCGCGTTCTAGGAATCCGGCAAGGACTCCTTTGACGTAATTGGTCCAGTTTCCAGGAACCGATTTTTTAATCTTGCCCAAAGAAACACGGAACGAGCCACCAAGATTTGCACTATGAAATACTGCGGACTTGCCGCTATTTTTTCCGCTTAATTCGGTATTGATATCGGCCGCTACAACGACATAGCGGTCGATAGCCATCGGCAGAACGAAGCCCTCGTTATAATCGGTGTGTTCGCCAATGAGATTCACGCGCCCCGGCGAGGCAACAAGCCAACGAGGTTTGCAGCCGAAAGTTTCGACGAAGTGCTGATCTGCTTGCCGAGCACAGGCTTCAAGCGTGCTGCTAGCCACGTTTTGTGGATTCGTCATTTATCTCCTAGTGCTTTGTCCCAGCTAAGAATTAGGGTAGGCTCGATTGCAATGTTCTGGGATGCTTCGTGGAACACGGAGGTATCCCATGAAGAAAAAGTATATCGTTCGACTGAGCGATCAGGAACGTCAAGAGCTTCGGGCGGTGATTAAGAAACTATCAGGAACGGGCCAAAAGTGCGGCGTGCCCAGATCCTGCTCAAATCGGATGCCGACGGCCCCGGGTGGACCGATGCGAAGATCTCTGACGCGTTCGGCTGTCGAATCAAAACGGTCGAGAACATCCGTCAGCGTTTAGTTGAAAACGGCTTTCGACAGGCACTTGAGAGTAAAAAACGCGACCAGCCACCGACCGAAAAGTTGCTTGATGGCAAGCAGGAAGCCCAAGTCATCGCGTTGCGACTCGGCTCACCACCCAAAGGTTATGCCAACTGGACGCTTCGATTGCTTGCACGCAAGGTTGTTGAACTGGAAATCGCTCCTCAAGCCAGTCGCATGACGGTGTCGCGGACGCTTAAAAAAACAACATGACCAATCGCAAGATTCAGTACTGGGTCATACCACCAGTCCACAATGCCGAGTTTGTTGCCTGCATGGAAGATGTGCTGGAGATCTACGAAAAACCGTATGATTCGGCGATTCCCGTCGTCTGCATGGAAGCAAGGCTTGCCGCCGACCGATGAGGGAGGAGGAAGGCAAGTCGCGGTAGGGGTAACACGGTCCAACTGGTGAAGCGCGTCAAAACGCCGATTGCTGCCACTCAAGAGCATCCTCAACGTGTCGATTACGAGTATGAGCGTGCTGATGTCGCGAACATTTTCATGTTTGCAGAACCGTGTCACCGGAACCTGAAATTTAGGAGTTAGCGAACCCGAAGTCTTACGCGTTTTATTTCTTGGTAAACTTTGCGGATTAGGTCGCCTGCGGCGACCCGATTCCCAAAATCGTCAGCTCTGCCCATCTTCAGGGATTTGAAAATCCCTGATGGAGTCGGAGTTGTCGAAACTGACAAAGGATGAAATCGTGACACTTCAAGTTCTTCACA
>JAJRSE010000143.1 GCA_024278955.1 Planctomycetota bacterium
AATTGCGGAAAACAGGGGGTGGAGATCAGGAAACACATCGTTTTTCCTCCATTCTCAATTCCCCATTCTCTATTCAGAGCCGCAAAAACTCGTTGAAATCGCTCTGGAAACGTTGTGTATAAACGACAGGGCGTAGCGCCCAAGGAACCGGAAGTCGCATAGATCGAAGCCCCGAAGGGGTGACAGCAGGCTGAAATGCAGCGTTTCCTGTCGCCTCTTCGAGGCTGGCGATCATTTGCAACTTCTCCCTTGGGCTGACGCCCAAGGCTAGCACCTGTCACCACTTCGTGGTTAAAGTTTGTCATCTCAAAGAGAAAGACCGAGCAGCGAAATGCCAATGAATTCACTGCTATTTATGGAAAAGTGGCGCTGTCCAACAAAGTGATCTCGCAATTGAAAATCCCATGTCTTGCCTGGACGTTTGATGCGGCCTTCCCGTCGAGATTCGCATTGTCGAATCGTTCGCCGATGAGCGGCTCAACCCAGAGTCGTCAGTTCCGAAAGATCATGCAGGTGGCTCAGGTTCTCCGTTGCCGCTCGAATCGCGGCCTCCTGAAACTGGTCCCGGATCGTCGGCAGGCGCAGTTCCTTCAACTGATCGGTCAGACGTGATGTCGGATCGGGGTTCGCAGTCTGTTGCGGTGAAGGGGGCGTTCGCCGCGTTGCCTTCGTGGATTTCTTCGCGGCTGGTTTCGTTGTCGTTTTGGTCATGGTTCGGACACTCCTTGTCGAACGTGGAAAGTTTTTTCATCTTGACTCAGGAGCAGCACCGTGCCTCGCAGGTTTTTGCGTTGCCGAAGCTTTGTCGTTGGTGCGAGTTCGAAAGAGAATCGAATTCGCACAGGTCGGGTGCTTCCAGGTGCAGAATCTGCACGTACATTTTGTCGGCGACCTTCTCCGAATGAGCGGCTCGCAGCGTGTCCCAAGCCATACGAAAACCGCTCGGTCAGTTCCCTGCGACTGGTGTGATTTCGCACGGCTGCTGCCAGCGAATCACTGCGCTGCCGCTGCGGCGCGCCACCGAATTCCCAGAACGCTTTTTGAATTTCCCCACGGCCGCAGAAGGCACTTCTCGAAATGGTCAAGCGATCGTTTGATTCCGAGCGGAACCTCGAATAACACACCATTGGCGGCGAGCACTGAGCGCTTCGAACGATTCGGAGAAGCACAACGAGACACTTTCAACGTTGCTATACGTCAACACGCAATGGAAAAGCGTGTGATCAAAACGCGTCCCGGCGATCTTCACGCCGATCTCATTGCAAACCGTAAAGTCGCTGGCTGCCAATCGCCCAGGGTGATGTTCCTGTCCGCAGAAGACCGTCTTCCCAGGCCAGCGCTCACGGGGTTTTACCGCAGGATTCACGCGGTGAAACGACATGCGGCGATATTTAATGTGCTATATTCAATGTGCTATATTCAATGTGCTATATTTAACGTGCTATATTTAACGTGCTATATTTAACGTGCTATATTTACGGCAATGTCGTGTTTGCCACGAATCTAATCGATATAATACATCCAATGCATTAAATGTACATGAAATGTGTGTCGTACATACTGTGTGTGTGTGTTGTACAGCAGTTGGAGTGAGTCCTACGGAAAAAACTAGCATTGATTGTTCAGTATACATTGATGCTACGTGGACCTGTGAGCGCTGACCTTCCCAGGGCCATGCAAACTTCGCCATTTTGCCTTATTCAATCAATTGGGTGCGACGTTCAAACGTGCGGCGTGTCGAATCCGGAAACTGATCAGGCTGACTCTCCTGCAACCACTCGAACAGAGTCTTCGCCTTGAGCCGAGGTTCCAGTTCCAGCCGCTGCTGAACGTCGTCCCAGACATCTTCGAACGGATCGCTTCGAGTCCGATACGTTCGAGCTGTTTTCTGCTGCGACGGCAGTCCGTCGTCGCGATATTTCCGTGCCGTTTTCTCGCTCATTTCCGCCATCCTTGCTGAATCGACCAACGTTCTGCCCAAACCGAGCAGTCGCCGAAGTTCCTTGACGCGTCCATCCGTGACCATCGCAACCTCCATGAAAATAAGGAGTTGCAATCATCAACAATCTTCTCACATCCGGGTATTCGAATCCTCGCTCCGCCAGAACCACAGTCCCAACGCTCAAGCAACACTCTCCTCAACCAGTACTTCTAATCGTCGCCAACCGAGAAAACTAATTGTCGCTAGACACTCCCCATGAATAATCCGGGTTAGAACGTGCAGGTTCGATTCCTGTCTCTCGCAATCAAGTCGTTGAAACAAAAAGCCTTTGCTTTCAACACTTTGTGTCAAACGCTGTCCCCTTACCGGGGATGGCGTTTTTTTGTTTGTCCCTGCCACTTTGGAAGATCCGCGTAGGGTTCTATGCAAATATGGTGCGGACAGAAATCTTGAATCGTTGTTCGTTCATCTCTGATTAGCATCGATTTCTTGCGTTGAGCTTTGGACCATATTCAATGCTAAAACAGATCGTCGAAGAGATCGTAGGGCTTGGTATCTCACAGGGACTATCGACGAAGCACTTGAATGACTCAGACAGCAAAAAGAACGTCGACGGCCTCAGCTTCCACGGCAAAAGCGTCAGCACCGACATCATCAACGCCACCGTTCATGCCTACCTCCAAGCCCTGAATAAAGCGTTGTCGCAAAATCGTGGAAGGAGAAGGATCGCGGAGAAGGGGGTGGGAACTAATTCATTTTGAAAAAAGACAATACGAGACCTAAATTTCATGGAAGGAACGACTCAACTCTCTTCCTCATGTCAGGCGTTTCAACATCACTTCTTGAATGAACTCGCGAGCAACATTGAGTGGGTCGATGTTCTGGTCGTAAACGAGTGAATCTTGCTCGATGTCCCAGCGTTTCCTTGCCAGTTGATCTTCTATTGTTAATAACTCACGCAAAGAAACTGAACAATCCTCTAGTTCATCCAGACGCACAGGCTTCTCGTTCTCGTCTTGTTCGCTGATCAGTAAACACGCACTCGGACCGAGTCCTGTCACCGTGTGGTCTTCCTGCGAAAAGATGTGGTGTCCAAAAAAGAAGCAATAATGAATACGTTTTTCTCCACGCCGAAAGTGTATCCAAAAAAACCACGTCTTTGCCGCGCGTCCACCAGAGAGCAACGTTTCCCATGTCGATTGATCAACAATTTCGAACGGACGCATTTGCACTTCAACATTTCCACCTGATGCAGTCGTCAGTTGCGTTGCACAACGGGCGAACGCATCTCGTAACAAATTCATTTGCCGAACCCATCTGATGTACTCGAGTTGACGCTTTTGGTCATCTCGTGCATCGGATTCACCAATAATCGAGGCAGCCCAGTCTTTCAGGTCATCTGTTTCACGATCTTCGTTGATGTATTTCTGAAGAGTGTTGATCAGCGAGCGGGTGACAAGTTGTGTCAAGGGATTGAAATCACCTTCGTCCGCAGATTCCAGGGCGGAGTAATACTCGGTTCGGT
>JAJRSE010000144.1 GCA_024278955.1 Planctomycetota bacterium
TCCGCTTCCGCGAGATGTTGCTGTGGATCAGTCAAGTCATCGGAAAAATTCTCCACGCTGATGAGAAACAAGGCATCGAATACGAAGAATACAAACGACTTACAGCAAACTACTGAAATGACGCGTTTTTGGAACTACTGAGTATGGATAAATGGCGAACGCTCTTTCTCGCCCAAGGCAAGAAACGGGCCTTCGGATCGCATCAGTTCGTCTTGCAAAAAGAAAATGCCGCGACGAATCCCTTCGGTATCGCCGGCTTGAATGCGGCATTCCTTCTCGGAGACAATCAGCTTGAAGGTCTCGAACCGTTGTGTCGGAATCTGCTCGGTAATAATCCGGTAGCGTCCGTCCGAGGGCACTCCCACGCTCTCAAAAAAGGCGCCGAGATCTTGGTAGGCGGTTTCGAGAACGCCTTCCGGATCAGGAAAGTCGGCCTCGACGCGTACTCCCCCCAGCAAACTCGCCTCGTCTTGCCGCTTTTCATCTCGCTTCCAGTGCGCCGTCCAAGTGAGCGGCGCGGACAATGCGTCTACAAATGCCCATTCGCAGGGCGGAGGACTTGGCGGCTCGGGCTCTATTGCGACTAGGGGCGAGCCCCATCCTATGACAGCCGCCAAAGCCAGCGTGATGCAATATCTGTTAGTTTTAGCACTTTTCATATCTCTAAACAGGTCCTTTGAGTAAGCAAGCAAATTATTTGATTAGCGCCCTCCCTCTACTCGGTGGAATAGTCAGAACACCCTGTATTCACTCAGCGATAGATTCGCGGCCCTCATTATGAGGCAGCTTGAAGGTTGCGGCAAGGAAATTATTTGCGCAATAAATTTTCGATTTGCGCAATAAATTTTCGATTATTTTGCGTGATAAAGTTTCGCTTTTTGGTCAGCTGAGGGGGGGCATCAATATGTAGTTTCGTTTACCATGTTCCTAGGCTATGTTAATGCGATATTAGTATTGACGCACCACATTTAGAGCAATGTGCCTATGAAGCCGACCAAACATGTCGCTGTGTTGATCGAAACTTCGATCGCCTATGGGCGAGGATTACTTAGTGGAATCTCCCGTTTTCATCAAGAACATGGGATTTGGTCGATCTACTTCAAGCCACACGATCTGGGCACTTCGTTGCCGGATTGGCTCTCCTCATGGCAAGGGGACGGAATTCTAGCGCGCGTTACCAACCGTAAAACTGCTCAAGCTCTGATTGCCAGGGACATCCCGTTTATCGACTTGCGAGGCGGCTCGAAAGATTTGGGCATTCCGACTTTTGGTCCAGATAACCGGCAAGTGAGTGCCATGGCTTTCGAGCATCTGCGCGAGCGAGGTCTGCGACACTTTGCTTTTTGTGGCGAGGCGGCCGGCGACAATGTGTATGACGACGAGCGGAAATGCACCTATCAGCAAATCGTGGAAGAGCGCGGATATGATTGCCATGTTTTCAAAAATCGACGCCATCCGCAGGGCGCCAATGACTGGGAAGTCGAACAACAGCAGTTCATCGAGTGGCTTGGCACTCTCCCCAAGCCGATTGGAATTATGGCTTGTCACGATGATCGTGGCCAAAAGATTCTCGACGCTTGCCGTCGTGGCGGTCTTTTGGTGCCCGACGAAATTGCCGTGGTCGGCGTCGACAACGACGTCTATTTCTCGAGCCTTTCGATCCCTTCGCTTTCCAGCGTAGATATCGATAGCCAATCAATTGGCTACGAGGCGGCTTCGCTTCTGGATAGCGTGATGCGTGGGAAGAAAAATTTTGAACAGGACATGAGGTTCAAACCGGCCGGAGTGGTAGGACGTCAGTCAACCGACGTGGTCGCATGTGCAGATCACGAAATTGCCACGGCCATTCGCTTTATCGCGGAGCACGCTTGCCATCGCATTACGGTCGAAGATCTCGCACAGCACGTCACTTTATCGCGTACGTTGCTTAATCGACGCTTTAAGCAGGTCGTGGGACGAACACCGAAAGCAGAAATTGTACGAGTCCAGCTTGAGCATGCCAAGCGGCTGCTGCTTAATACCGATTTGCCTGTTTCTGTGGTGGGAGATCGGGTAGGATTTACCGAAACAAACTTCATTACGGTGTTCCGACGGAGCGTGGGGCAAACTCCACTTGCTTTTCGGGCTCGCTATGGACGCTTGTTTGGCTCGGGTTGGGAAAAAGGACAATGAATAGAATTCAGGACAATATTCCATGGTTTTAACGGCACCTCTCGCAAGCAATTTTTCGAACCTCGATTGGGGCATCGTGGCAGTCTATTTGGCTGGTACGGTCGCGATCGGCCTCTTTGCCAATCGTTATATCAAAGATATGGCCGACTACATCGTGGCGGGCCGATCGCTCAAGTCGTACATCTCGGTGGCCACGATGTTGGGTTCCGAAATCGGCCTAGTGACGGTCATGTACGCCGCTCAAAAAGGTTTTACAGGCGGGTTCGCCGCGTTTCATATTGGCCTGGTGGCGGGAGTCACTTGCTTTTTGGTTGGAGTGACCGGTTTCATCGTGGTACCGCTACGCACCCTGGGCGTGATGACCATTCCTGAGTTTTATGGTCAGCGATTTGGTTCCGGTGTGCGCATTTTAGGCGGGATACTGCTCGCGCTGGCTGGCATCTTGAACATGGGCGTTTATCTGAAGGCAGGCGGAATTTTTGTGACCACGATTACCGGTATGACCGATCCGAACTCGGTCAATATCGTCATGACGGTCCTCATTTCATTGGTGCTGCTTTATACGATTTTGGGAGGAATGGTTTCGGTTGTGATTACCGACTATATCCAATTTGTGGTGTTGTCGTTCGGGATGATTTTCATGTGTCTTTTCAGCGTCTATCATCTCGGTTGGGAAAAAATTGTTACAACCGTTCAGCAAATTCACAGCGACCCGGGTTTCGATCCTTTGCATGAGTCGGGCTTCGGGCTTTCTTATGTGGTCTGGATGATTTTCACCTATGGCCTGGTCTCTTGTGCCGTCTGGCCCACGGCAGTCATGCGAGTCTGCGCGGCAAAGGATACGGAAGTGGTCCGCAGGCTCTATCGCTGGTCCTCCGTCGGGTTCATGGCCCGATTTATCATTCCTCAGTTCCTGGGGATTTGCGCAATGACGTTCTTATGGCAACAAGCGGGGCCCGGAAGTGACTTTTTCACAGCCGAAGGTTCGTTGACGAACGATCCAGATGCAACCCTTCGCGCGATGCCGTTGTTCTTGAGCCAAATTCTTCCCGTTGGTTTAATCGGCTTAGTGGCGGCAGGCATGTTGGCTGCCTTCATGTCGACGCATGACAGTTACCTGCTTTGCTGGGCCTCGGTTTTGGTTGAGGATGTCATAAACCCGTTGATGGGGGAACGTCTTTCAACACGAAGCCGATTGGTCTTGGCTCGATGGTCTATCTTTCTGACCGGCATCTTTTTATTGGCTTGGAGCATTTGGTATCCGATGGGCCAAGACATGCTAGATTACCTGGCAGTCAGCGGAGCGGTTTATTTCACTGGGGCGTTTACCGTACTTTTGCTGGGGCTCTATTGGAGCCGGGCTAGCCGAGTGGGGGCCTATGCGGCTTTGCTCGCCGGGTCGGCTGCGATTCTCGGACTAACGCCAGTCCGAGAAGCTCTGCATCTTACAACCGACAACCTGGGCATCGACATCACCGCAGCCCACATCGGATTGGCTGTCACGGCGTTATCGTTGCTGTTGATGGTTGCTGGTTCTTTGATTTTCCCCGACAAACCAACAGACACTCCGGACGAAAGAATATAAAATGGACGCATGGATAACTTTTTGGGGCTGGTTGCTCGTGATCATATTGGTGCTCTACGCCATCCTAGCAATCGTGATCACGATCGGCGGATTTTTTGATGTCAAGGAAATGCTCTCCACCATGGATGACCAACATAAACACCAAAAGGACGAGTGACAAATGACTAATTTTATGCTCCAATTCTTGACACGCTGTTTTACGTTTTGTGCTGCGGTGATACTCATACCGCTTGCCGTGCAGGCCGAAGAGCCTCTCCCGGTCGGTTCTCACCCGAACGCGCTCGAAACGCCTCATTTTCCTGACCGCCTACATGCCTTCGTCTGGAGGAATTGGCAGCTTGTCGACCCCCAACGTCTCGCCGAGGTGGTCGGCACTTCCGAAGAAAATATCTCCCAGATTGCCGAATCGATGGGGCTACCAGTAGGTGGCGCCGAGTCGCAAATGCGTGAGCGGGGATACATCACGTTGATCCGACGGAATTGGCATTTGTTGCCGTACGAACAATTGCTTGAGCTGCTGGAGATGACGCCGGCGGAGTTGGCCGTTACTTTGCGAGAGGATGATTTTCTGTACTTGAAGCTTGGTGGTTTGAAACCAAAGTGCGAGCCCCTTCGTTACCAAGAACCTGATGGAACAGCACGCAAACGGGCGGCGGAAATCAAACAGGTGGTGAAAAAGAATTTTGGCGATTTATCAGTAGTCGAGGCGGAGCCTCGATTTGAGTTTGTGAAACGCTTGAGCAGCCTGGAAGGGACGTCTGTCGAGGCGAACCAAAAGACTCTTGATCGGGATGAGCCATTGCGGATGGTCTATTCTTACTTTGGGTTGTTTGGAGATCCGCTGATTGAACCTGATATCGAGCCGATACCTGATGGCTTGCTCGCTCGGCTGGCTGAAATGGGAGTGAATGGGGTTTGGATGCATGTGGTGCTGAGGCAGCTTGCTCCAGGAGGTGAAGATTTTCCTGAGTTTGGGGATGGGCATCAGCAGCGGTTGCATACGCTGGGGAAATTGGTCGCCAAAGCCAAGCGGTATGGCATCAGGATTTATCTGTATATGAATGAACCGCGCGCGATGCCGACGGAGTTTTTTAAGAGCCGTCCGGAGATGGCAGGGGTTCGCTTAGGAGATTTTCAATCGCTTTGTACCAGCGATGTGCGGGTGCGGAAGTGGCTCGGCGATTCGTTGGCGCATGTCTTCGGCGAAGTGCCCGAATTGGGAGGCGTGTTTACGATTACCGCGTCCGAGAACCAAACTCATTGTGCTTCTCATGGTCGACATCAGCAATGTCCGCGATGTCGCGAACGCACCGATGCAAAGATTATTGCCGAGGTGAATGCGACGATCGAAGAGGGAGTGCACCGAGGGAGTCCAGAGGCGCGGGTGATCGCTTGGGACTGGGGTTGGAAGGGGCATGGGGATGCGCCAGACATTATTTCGCTGTTGCCGAAGAATGTGGAACTGATGTCAGTGAGTGAATGGGCCCTGCCGATCGAGCGAGGCGGCATTGCTGGGAAAATCGGGGAATACTCGATTTCAGCCGTCGGCCCCGGTCCACGCGCAAAGCGACATTGGGCGTTGGCTAAACAACGAGGCCTCAAAACGGTTGCCAAGGTGGCGTTTAATAATAGCTGGGAGCTTTCCTCGGTTCCCTATTTGCCGGTACTCGACTTGATTGCCGAACATTGCGAGAATCTTGTCGATGCCGAGGTCGATGGCACGATGCTCAGTTGGACGCTCGGTGGATATCCCTCGCCCAACCTGCAGGTCGCTCATCGATTTGCTACGTTGCCTGATGCAAACAAAGAAACCGTACTCAACGCAATTGCCGAGAAGCGTTATGGTACCGCGTCTGCTCCCCACGTTCGCCGAGCTTGGACCTCTTTCAGCGATGCCTTTCGACAGTTCCCCTACCACGGTAGTGTGGTGTACCTAGCGCCGCAGCAAATGGGACCGGCAAACTTGCTCTACGGCGAACCGACAGGTTACCGGTCGACAATGGTAGGCATTCCCTACGACGATCTCAAAAATTGGCGAGGTTCGTACCCACCGGAGATCCTTGCAGAGCAATTCGAGAAAGTCGCTGAAGACTGGGCCGCCGGCTTAGACGACTTCAAACAGGCTGTGGAGCTTGCTCCCAAGGAGAAACGAGAGACGATCGAGGCGGATTATGGCATTGCGCGTGCCGCCTATCTCCATTTTGCCAGTGTGGGAAACCAGATTCGGTTTGTGCTGGCCCGCGATGCGCTGCGACAGACAGACCTCGGCTCCGACGACACTCAAGCCCTTCATGAACAGATCCAACAATTGCTTGACCGCGAAATCGAACTTGCTGGCAAACTCTTTGCCCTCACACAAAAAGACTCTCGCATCGGTTTTGAAGCTTCCAACCATTACTTTTATGTCCCACTTGACCTTGTAGAAAAGGTAATTAACTGCGATTTCCTTAGCCAGAAATTTGGCGAATAGAAATAGGCTAGGAAAAGTTTCCTCATGTTTGAACGTGCTGATGCCCATGTCCATTTGTCCCACCGGCCCTTTCCCAAGGAGGGTTGCGCACAAGTCGGATTCCTTACTCGGCCTGGCATACACCTCGACGAAATCGCCTGCTATGAGTCGCATGCAGAAGACCACGATGTCACAGCTGCCCTGGTCGTCGGTTATGCCGCAGAAGACTGGTGCAAAGACAACAACCGATTTCTTGTCGAAAAACTTGCCCAGCATACATGGATTCACGCTGTTGCATTTGTATCGGAACTGAAGAAACTTTCCACAACGTTGTTGGAATCTTGGCGTAGCCAGGGTTTTGTCGGAATCAGCATCTATCTTTTTGACGCGGAAAGCGAGTCTTTACTCATTCAAACACCCGAGGAGGTCTGGACTTGGCTGGCAGCCAACAACTGGTTGATCAGTGTCAATTCTCGCGGCGAGTATTGGCAAACATGGCTACCTATCCTCGAACGGCATGAAACGCTATGCGTGTTGATTTCGCACCTAGGCCTACCACCGGCCGTCAGCGAACCGCCAATCCAACAATTTGCGGAGCACGCATTGGCAGGGCCTCTTGCTCTTGCTCAGTTTCCGGGGCCTCGCGTCAAGCTTAGCGGGTTCTATGCGCTGACGACTCCCAGCCATGACTACCCGCACATGTCGGCTTGGCCCTACGTCAAGTGTTTACAGACAGCCTTCGGTGTAGAGCGGTTACTTTGGGGGTCCGACTATTCTCCTTGCCTCGACTCGCTGAGTTTCCCTCAAACACTGACCATGTTTCGCAAGATGCCGTTTTTTTCCACGGGCGACTGCGACCAAATCGAAGGGGGCAACCTGCATTCGCTGCTCGCAAAGATTGAGCGAATTGAACATAGGTCGGCAGGCCTTTCAACTTAGAGCTAAAAACTTTCTACTTTTGAGGATGCTTGTATCATGGTTCATCGCATGAGTTTGACGCCGGTGAAAATTGGCGTTGTCGGGTTGGGGAATTTTGGTCTTCTGCATGCTTCGACACTCGCCGGGTTGGCCGAGGCCAACTTGGTCGCATTGGTTACCCCCAAGAAAGAGTGTCTTGAGGCTGCTGCCCAACAGTTCCCCGAGACTGCTAGCTGGACCAATCTAGACCAGGCGATCGAAGAATCAGATGCCGAAGCCTGGGTGGTCGCAAGTCCCACTTCTTCGCATGTGCAGATCACAAAAAAACTGCTCTCTGCCGGCAAGACCGTGCTGCTGGAAAAACCCATCGCGGATAGTTTATCTGAGGCCGAATCGCTTGCTCCGCTAGTCCAAGCCGATTCGAGAAATCTCATGCTCGGCCACATTCTACTCTTCAATAGCGAGTTTCGTCAGTTGATGAATGAAGTCGCTCTGCGCGAGGCGATTCATTTCATCGACTGTGTCCGCCACCGGCCTGCGACGACGATCGAGGCCTATCCAGGCGAAAGCCCCTTGCATTTGACAATGGTACACGATCTTTATCTCGTGTTAGTACTGGTAAACCGTGCTCAACCCTCTTGCTTTAGTGTCCAAACACACCGAACTCACGAGGGCATATGCAACCTTGCCCTCGCGCAACTCCAATGGCCCGACGGAAGACTTGCCTCATTCACCGCATCGTTTCTGACGCCTACCGGCAAGCCCCGCGACGGGTATGACCGTATGGAAGTCTTTGGCAAGGATTGGATGGCACGAATCCAATCGAACCCAAGACCACTTGAGGTTTGGGATGAAAAGGCGAGTTGGCCTATGGGGCTAGAAATCCATATCGATCAGGAAAGTTCCAGTGGCATGCTGGCCGAACAATTGCGTTGCTTCTGCCGAGTGGTCCGAGAGAAGCAAGCCGTTCCGATCGGCGCCACCTACCACGACGCAATTCAAGTCCAAGGCTGGCTCGACCAGCTCGAAAACCAAGTGGCACCAAAACCTGGATTTTAAGAATAAGCTTTTGCAAACATCAGAGCAACTTCCAAACAGCTACTCTGGCTTAGCGTTTCATTGTCCTAACGATGGGTCTAAAACCCTCGTCTTTAGACGAATCCTTTAGGTTTTACTTTTTAGTGTAGACAAAATCTCTCCCTCGTGAGTGAAGGACTTTCAGTCTGTAGCTCACAAAACTTTCAAACCCACCTGCTTCAGCGGGTGGTAGTTGAGTGACTGACCAACCGCCAGTCGGAAAATGCCCGGTGGCTGGCTTATCGTTCATCCACCCCAACGCAAGTTGTTTCAATTTGTTTTTATACAAATTGCGCATCGCTGTCAGAATTGCAGGCAACAACAGCACAACCAAAATGCCGACGGTCGCAATCACAACCTGTAGCTCGACTACAGCGAAAACACGGGCATACCAGTTTTCTTAAGTTAATTGCGTTGTTGCATTACCTCGATCGGCGACGCCGTACCGAAAAACCGACAAGCGATAGGCAAGCCAGCACCATAGTCGAAGGCTCCGGCACGGCCGACGTGAAGGCTGCGCCCGTGGTGACGCCAAAATTGGTCTCCCAATTCGAGAGACTGCCTACGCTTATGTCACGCTGCCAAAGCAAAAAGTCATTGCCGTCGACATCGCCATCTACGTCAAAGTCACCCTCGAGCGCTGAGGTCAACACAACTCCGTTGGCCATGTCGATACCGTCGAGTGGACTGATGAGGACCGTGCCAGCGCCACCCTCGGCAACGATCGTATCACTACTGATCCAGTTCTGGATATCGGTTAGTCGATTTCCGAACGGCGACAGGTCGAAACGAACAATGAGCTGAGAACCGGTGCCGACGATATCGATCGACTTGTTTGGACTGTTAGAAAACCGAAGGTCTTCCAGGTCAAGAACACTTCCGCCGGAGATACTAATATCGACATCGGTGTTGCCATCGGAACGAAATACCGATGCGACAAGCGACGCTCCATTGGTGAGGTTCCACTGCGAGTCGCCGGCAAAGGCATGGATTTGGGTCTTGTGCGGGACACCAAACGACTTGCCAAGAAAAAGCGTGCTGCTATCGATATTGATTGTGGTATCGGTGATTGTCGTTTGCCCGACAAACATGGCGGCAGCATTGGGTGGGCGGTTTGTTCCCACGAACAGCGTTGCATCATTGAGAATGTTCAGCGTCATCGAGCCGCCAATGGATATTGGGAGATGAGGAGGCGCGCCGTTCCCGCCAACCCACAGCTCGAAGACAAAGGCGATTCCGCCGTCGATGTTCACCACTTTGTCGAGAGGAGCAACAGCACCACTGAGAGTGTTGAGAACCCCACGTTGAGAGACACTAGGCGGATGCGGCAGGCTGTTGCCTTCGATGGGAGCCCAGTTGTTGGCATCATACCAATCGCTCGCCGCGCCACCGGTCCCGGCGCTTACCCATTTGGAGTCCCACCCGGCTTCGGCTTGGGACATGCACAGGCCGAGTATGGCCACGCAAACCATTGCATAAAAAGATTTTTTCAAAAGAGATGCTCCTCCGTTGCCTTGTCGAACGATGCACTTTTTTCGCAACATGCAGTCGCGCACATCGAGTTTACTAGCCACGATATATTGGGGGATTATGATAAGGCCTATATGCTCCACCAATTATAGTTGGATTCTTCGTAAGCAAGGTCAGCATTATTGCGTCGAAATAGTATCATTTTGCGACATCCGACGAAATTCCGCCCAGGCTAACGAACAGAAAGCACTTTTATTGATGTGTTCGACCGTCATTCAGTAATCGCGAAACGGCCCCCGTGGCTGGGCTGCTTCCATCTCCCCCCGCCAGTTAGCATAGCGGGTCTTAATCGCGGCTAGTACTTCAGGCCGTGCCAGGGAAAGGTCGTGCTGTTCACCGATATCGGACCGCAGGTCAAACAGCCCTCCTCGTTGGTTTCCCTGATCGGTGTCTCCCATGTCGACCCATTTCCAGCGACCCACACGCGCTCCGATCAATTCCTTGCGCTGCCAAAACATCTCTTGCCGCGGTGTTTTTTTCTGATGGCACAGGACCGGCCACCAGTCGAACCCGTCGAGCACCACACCTTTCGGCAGGTCGGCTCCGCTTGCAGTCGCAAGGCTTGGAAACAATTCAAGGCTGCTCAGGAATTCATGACAGACGGCCCCAGCCGGTACCTTCCCGTCTGGCCAGCGGACGAGGCAGGGAACACGAATCCCACCTTCCCACATTTGTGCCTTATGGCCTCTCAGAGGGCTGTTGTCCGCTCCGCCGCTACCGCCATTGTCGGAAAAGAAAATGACGATCGTATTGTCGAGGGCTCCTTTGCGCTCGAGCAGCGCCAGCATCTTGCCGATCGATGCATCCATGCAAGTCACGGCGGCCCGATAGTCGCGAATTCGAGCGGCCGGCGTCACCACACTCGCGGGCGCTGCGTAGCGGAATTGTGAGACTTCGCGAAACTCTGGCTCCACGGGCGGATACATCTGCTTGAACTTATCGGGTGCCTGAACGGACGAGCGGATTTCGGGTTCTAGCGAGGACGAATCGTGGGGAGCGTTAAAAGGGACATAGAGAAAGAAGGGCTCACGTGCCGCATGTTGCTCCAAAAACCGCTCTTACAAAAAACGTAGAGCTTCCCGTTCAAATAAATACGTGCAGTAGGTTCCCCGATCTTCTTGTGTTTTATCAAGATTCCGAAACATGCTGGGCACACCGTATCGCTCATGCGTATAGTAGTCGATCCCCGTGTTGACCAAACCGTAGAAGTCATCAAATCCTCGCGACGTCGGTAAGAACCGCTTTAGCGACCCGAGATCCCACTTGCCATAGATGGCGCTTTTGTACCCAACCACCCCATCAGGAAAGTTTTGCAGCATGCGTGGAAGAATGACTTCTCGCAAATCCATTCCGCCAATTCGTTCAAACGTCACTTCATACTCTGCCCTTGTATACTGGTGTCCGTAATCCGGAGCCTCGTTGCGAATCATGTCGTAGATGCCGTTTCGCTGCGGATAACGTCCGGTCAATAGCGAAGCCCGAGACGGAGTGCAGGCAGGCCAGGCAACATAGAAGTCGGTAAGCCGCGTCCCTTCTTTGGCTAGGCGGTCGAGCGCTGGTGTGAGGATATGGCTATTCAACACGCCCAAATCGTTGTAACCCTGGTCGTCCGAAACAATGAGCAAAATGTTGGGGCGGTCCGCTGCGCAGGCTGCAATCGGCTCGACAACGAGCAGACCGGCGGTCAGACAGAACAATGTGCGTAACATGCTTGGCTCCACGGACGTTGAACACGAGTGCTTTGTCAAATGCCAATTTTCGGGTGTGAGATGCCTGAAGTCATTACTGAACAAGTCGTTCTGACATCTCATACCCGAATCTTTGATAAGGACAAAGCCTAGTTGCTTGGTGATGCTTTATGTTACCATCGCGTGATCGGTAAGAAAATCAAGACAGAAACGACAGTGAGTGAGGTGACGAGTGCAAAAATTCATGGTAGTGACGATATTGATAGCCGTTGTGATGTTCAGCACGGGCGAGCCGTTGGCAAGGAGTGAGCAACCAGTACCGCCCGAGCTGGGGCAGAAGTTCGTTCCTAAGAATGTCGACTGGGAAAACCCTGTCTACTCGACCGAGTTTGACGCCCCGAAGACGCTCGACGATTGGAAGCTCGAAGGAGGAAAACAAGCCAGCCTCGTCGATGGCAAGTTGGTTCTTGAAAGCGAGCCTGCGCCAGAGGGAACCGACCCCCGACGGAATCCAAACCATCTGGTCTACTGGTTGAAGAAAGAAATGCCGGCAGACTTTCTTCTGGAGTTCGCGCTCAAGCCACAGGACCGAAAGCTCGGCTTAAACATCATCTTTTTCAATGCGAGAGGGCGTGGCGGCCAAAGTATCTTCGACCCTTCGTTGCAGCCCCGAGACGGACTCTTCAAGCAGTACTATGGCGCCGACTTGAATAACTACCACATCTCGTATTGGGCTGGCTACCGAGGCAGCTCCAACATCCGCAAGAATCACGGTTTCCAGCTGGTCGGGTCGGGCGAAGACTTGATCGCAACGGGACCGGCAGACACGTTTCAAACGGTCCGGCTCTACAAACAGGGCGGCACGATTCGGTTGATGGTCGACGATGCGATTGCCGCTGCCTACGACGACGATGGCAAAACCTTCGGCCCGATCCACACACATTCAGGCTGGATTGGCCTCAGGCAGATGGGCCGCACCGTGCGCTGCGAGTACGACCGATTTGCCGTCTATCCGTTACGACCCATCAATCGAAAGCTGAGAAAACACTAGGAATTGAAATCGGTTCCGGGCCTTGAAGCGGCCCCTAAGGCAATTACGGCAATTACGGCAAGACAACCACTCGGCCATCCTCGCGATTGGCCAGATTCTGATGGACGCTCGGCGGGCTATTGGGGTCAAAACCGGGAGCGTCAGGGGCGTTGCTATCGATGTCGTAGCTGATGGCGTGGACGCTGCCATCGCAGAATGCGGCGTGCCAAGTGCCTGGGTGGGCGCTGCCAAATCTCCACGAATCTTCGGTCCTCGCAGTGCTCCTACCCGCATTGGGGAGACTGTCATCTCCTAGCTCATCTCTGGGGTTATCCGCCATAGGAGGACGAAACGCATTTCGGTAATTGTCGTTGTTAAAGCCGGTACACCAGGTTTCGTTGTCGCCGGCATGTTCTCCGTTTTCGTAGTACTCCGTCTCGAGGAATCTTTCGCCAATCATGTAGGTGTTGGAGGTGCCATCGGAAATATTCCGAATCGCGACTTCACTACGCAAGAAGGAAACGCCCGTCAGAACTTTGCTGGGAGGATCTTTGTATTGCCCCAAAGTTCCTTCGACAGGCCAATTGTAAGTAGAAGGCAATTGGCCTGTTGCCTGCAACCAGCCAGCAGCAGCGCTGGGCCCCTGCAAATCGGTGATGTATTGGTCACCAGCGTTTGCCGCGTAGTCACCTCGGCCAACGAGGTTGCCAACATTAAATGCTGCGTTATTCGCAAGTTGAGGGCCAAGAGTGGCAGGAAACAGCAAGCCGGAACGGCGAGACGGACAACTGAATGTCGCCACTGGCTGGAGTAGTATCTGAAGTGTGCCGTCTTTCTGTTGCTGGGTGATCGTGTTGGGCTGTCCATCTGAGGAGAGATTGTGCAGGGGCTGCTGCTCGATGAACGGCAACGTGTTGTACATCCATCCGCCTGGCTGTCCTTTGCTAAAGCCGCGGTCCGCATCGCCTACCCATTCAGTCCCCCATCCGCCGGTCGGGAAGTGGCCCGTGGTCGACTCGTGGTTCATCCAACCGAGGGCGAGTTGCTTCAAGTTGTTTTTGCACGTATTGCGCCGCGCTGCCTCGCGGGCTGCCTGGACGGCCGGCAATAACAGCGCCACTAAAACGCCGATGATTGCAATGACGACCAACAGTTCAACCAAGGTAAAACCACGGTCACGCTGGTGAGTAGACGGGGATGAAAGGTTCAACTTGCTATTTCCCTCCGTTGGCAGGCCATAGCGCAAGAGATGTGTTTTTTGGCCAGTTTACTTAGCGGTTCAATTCAAATACTTATTTTCTTGCCGCGCATGTGGGAATTATACCCAGTAAGCTCTTAGTAAAGAGCATGGGTGTGCGTCAAAAAAGTATGAATTTGCGTCACGTCAAAGACCGCCACCCGCCGCGCTGCTCATTGGCCAGCAGCATCTAGAATGTCGTCACCCGAGATTGAGTAAATCAAAACCATTTTGCTTTTTGGGCGATGAAATCGGTCGTGCTAATAAACAAAACCTACTCGGCAGGTGCCCACTCTCGATCGTTCTTGGCGTAGGCGTGTAGAATCTTTGTTAGCGACTCGACGCGAGCGGCCTGCTCCTTCGCCAAATCGCGTTTCTCGTAAGGATCGCTTGCCAAGTTGAACAGCTCCGTCTGGCCAGACTTCGAGACGATCAGTTTCCAATCCTTGACCCGCACTGCCGACACGCTGGGGGTTTTCCAGTAGATGGGCGGGCGGGCTTCCTCGCTGGAATGCCCATGCAGGGCATCGAGCATATCGCGACCGTCCAGGTTGTCGGGTAGGCTTTCGGTGCAACCAGCCACGCGTGCCAGAGTCGGCATCCAGTCGACAATGTGCATGGCTGAGGACTGTTGTTGCGGCTTCAGCACTCCGGGCCATCTGGCAAATGCCGGCACACGGATGCCGCCTTCGTGAAGCTGGGTCTTCCAGCCACGCAGCGGAAGGTTGTTTCCCAACACGAGATTGGGCGCATAGCGACCGTTGTATTGAGTGTCAGGAGAACCCCAACTATGCTGCCCGCCGTTATCAGACGCGAAGACGATAAGCGTCTGCTCGCTTTTCCCCGCTCGCTCGACGCTGGCAACAAGTTGTCCAATGCAACTGTCCATATGCGAAACGCTGGCGGCGAACAGCTTGCGCGAAGGTTCTTCAATTTTTCCGTCGTAGAGGCCCGTCCATCGTTGGGGCTCACTTAGAGGGAAATGAGGAACACTGTAGGCGACATACAAGAAAAAGGGCTCGTCTCCAGACGACTGAACCACTCGCACCGCTTCTTCGGTAATCAAGTCGGTGGCGTGCCCCTCTTCTTTGACAAACTTTCCGTTGCGGTGCCATGTAGTATCCCCAAATTTGTAGCGATGCGTGTAAGGATCAATCTGTCCGTGCAAGTAGCCGTACGACGTATCGAATCCATAGCGGCTTGGCCCATATTCGAGCATGGGGCCCAAGTGCCACTTGCCGGAAATGTGCGTGGTGTAACCCGCATTACGCAGCAGTTTGGGCAGGGTTGCGACATTGCGGGGAAGGTGGTTTTCGGTTCGGATAGGAGTCAACACGCCAAAGCGACTCGGAAAGCGTCCAAACATCAGGCCAGCGCGCGTCGGAGAGCAGGTCGGATGGACATAGTGCTGATTGAGACGGACCCCTGACGCTGCAAGCCGGTCGAGGTTGGGCGTAAGGATGTCCTTCCCCTGATATCCGATGTCTGCCCAACCCTGGTCATCCGATATAATGAAAAGGATGTTGGGACGTGTTGGTAGTTCCTTTGATGATTTTCTCGAAGATACCGCAGTTGAAGTGCTCTTCGACACGACCGTCCCACTCGAGGCCTCAGAATTCTCAGCCAACTGTAAAACCAAGACCCAGTCGTTTTTCTCCCCGCTCGTGGGCGGCGTAAACTCACGCTTCCCGGAGTTCTTAAAACTTCCGAGGGTTGTCCATTTTCCGTTACGCGGATCAAACCAACGAGCCGCGACACCAGCTTTCTCTTGGGTAGAAATCGCATCCATACGGACCGAGACAGGGCCGCCCTTCGGAAGATAGATCAATGCAAAGGAGCCATCGACAGCCCGAGCCGCTTGGGCGTGATGCCCCTTTGTCCCTTGCCCACCGGCAATGACCGACTGATCGGGCACGAGTGTTTCCCACGCAAACAACTCGAACAATTTGCGCAGGATACCCATCTGACGCGCTCCGTCAAAATCGAGTGCCTTGGTCCACAGCGTATTGGGATGATGCATGGCTTCGTCACCCCGGTCGGGGTCGTAGAATTGCCAAATCTCGTTGGCACCGTAGGAATGCCCGGCCGCTCCGGCAAGCATCGCCCAATAGGCCGCCTCGCGCATCTGATGGGCGTCGCCCCGTAGTTTCCCATCCCAAGATTTCCTGCGACTGTGATACTGCCGGCCATCTACAAGATAAGGATGGTTTTCGTAGGGAGGCTCGCCATCGATCACGGGCTTGATAGGCGTTCGGATACGGTCAAGGGTTATTGCTTCGTAGCTGGGAGCATTCCAGATATGTCCCGAGTAGGCAAAATTGAAATCGAGCCACGGTTCGTTGTGAAAAAGCCAACCGCTGCCATCACGATAGTGGCTTCGCACATGGCTCGTGAGCAAATGCTGCCCCTCTCCGCCAGTGATTAGCCCTTCGGCCAATGCCTGCCAAATCGCCTCCTCCCCTTTTTCGACGAGACAATCTCCCCCTATGATCCAAACCACAGCGGCATCTCGATAGCGTTGCCCAAGATACTCGCCATAGTTGCGGGCCCTGTTTACATCGAAAATCTTCGTGCCTTTGTATGGCCCTGTTTTTCGTACCTTATTACCCCAGGTCGGTGCGATGGCTACCCGCAGACCTATCGAATTCGCTTTTGCAACAATGGCATCGACATTCTTGAAGAAGGCCTCAACCGGACGGCCTGGGTCTCCCTCTTCAAATGCCAATCCGCCATGGCTGTCTGAAACTCTGAATTCATCATCAGTTCCCACGATCATCGTCTGGATGACCGTAAATCCCTTAGCCGCTCGATCTTCCAAATACCGATCGACTTCGGTCGGTTGGAGACGATGGAAGAGATGCCATGCGGTATCGGCCAACCAGAAGAACGGCTTGCCATCGTCTTGCGTTACCAGATAGCGGCCTGAATCGCCGACTTTCAGCGGCGACAGAGGCTGACCGTCATGTGCGAACGACCCCAAGGCGACATTCTCAAGCAACGGTAAAAGAAGCAGTAAGAAAAAAATCAAAGTGCGGAACATGAGAGCCTTTTGGTGTTTGGTGATTATTTGAACTTCTTCGATCAGCTTCATTTTACCGGTGCATCTAAAAATTTTGGCTTTGGTCGAAAAAAGGACTACTGACGATTGTTACAGAAGAAGAGCATAACGCATGTCACCTCAATCCTACCCCGAGGTGTATGTGAAGTCATGTATGCGTATTAAAAAAGGCTCTTCGCCAGAATCAGTGGGTAATTTAAGGAGGAATTAGCGAGTTGAAGGTTGGATTTTCTGAGGCATGGCTCAGGCGTTTAATGGGTTTGAAAAGGGCTGCCCTGGCGGAGGATGCCGACAGGACAGCCGTGCATCA
>JAJRSE010000145.1 GCA_024278955.1 Planctomycetota bacterium
CCAACGCTTATGAAAAGTTGATCGACCGGTTGCTCGACTCCCCGCATTACGGCGAGAAGTGGGGCAGGCATTGGCTTGACCTCGTCCGCTATGCCGAAACCAACAGCTACGAACGCGACGGACCAAAGCCACAGGTTTGGCGGTATCGCGACTGGGTGATTCGCTCCTTAAACGCCGACAAACCGTACGATCAATTTCTCCGCGAACAATTAGCGGGCGACGAATTGGAGAACCCGACGCACGAGACAATCATCGCCACCGGCTACTACCGTCTTGGCATTTGGGACGACGAACCGGCCGACCCGCAACTCGCGTTGTACGACGACCTCGACGACATTCTGAAAGTGACCGGCCAGGTCATGCTTGGCATGCGGATCGACTGCGCCCGTTGTCACGACCACAAACTCGACCCCATCCCGCAGGCCGACTATTACCGCTTGCTATCCTTCTTCGGCGGCGTCACCCGTTTCGGAGGCCGTGGCGGTCCGTCGATTGCCGAGCGCTCGCTGCGTTCCATCCGCACACCGCAACAGGAACGGACACGAGAACGTGCCATCGCCGACAACAAACGAACGAAGAAGACAACCGCGACACGCATTGCAGAACTCGAACGCCTCATTCGCGACGATCTGTCCCCCGCAGAGCAACAGACATTTCGCAACGAACGCAAGCGAACGGAACTCTTCAAGCAGCGCGTGCCGCGACTCGTCACGCAACAACAGGCCGATGAGTACGCCGCTTTGCGAAAGACAAGCGAAAAGCTCAACCGGTTTCGACCGCCGCGGGGAGACATGGCGCTCTGTGTGACGGAAGTGGGGCCGAAACCGCGACAAATTCATCGGCTGATTCGAGGCAACCCGCACACCAAAGCGGAGAAAGTCGCGCCCGGCTTCCCCACGATTTTCGGCCATCCCGACCCACAGATTCCCGCCGCTGCCGCCAACGCAAAAACATCGGGTCATCGCCGTGCGTTGGCTGAATGGATTACATCGAAGGAGAATCCCCGCACCGCCCGCGTGATGGCGAACCGGTTGTGGCAATATCACTTTGGTCGGGGAATCGTCCATTCGACGAACGATTTCGGCCTCAAGGGAACAGAGCCGACGCATCCCGAACTGCTCGATTGGTTGGCAATCGAATTCGTCAATCGCGGCTGGCGGCTGAAGGCGATGCACAAGCTCATCATGCTTTCCAACGTCTATCAGATGTCGTCGCAGTCCGATCCTCGCAGCCTCGCGAAGGACCCCGAGAACGATCTCTTCTGGCGGTTCAACATGCGGCGACTGACTGCCGAGGAAGTTCGCGATTCGATCCTGGCAGTCAACGGCAGCCTCAATAAGAAAAAGATGTTCGGCCCGAGCATCTACACGATCATTCCGTCAGCCGTCTTGGCCGGACAATCGCGACCCGGCGAAGGTTGGGGAAAGTCATCGCCCGCAGACCGCGCGCGCCGCAGCATTTACATCCACGTCAAACGCTCACTGCTGGTGCCGGTGCTGGAAAGTTTCGACGCCGCCGACACCGACGGTACGTGTCCGGTCCGTTTCAGCACCACACAGCCGACACAAGCCTTGGGGATGCTCAACG
>JAJRSE010000146.1 GCA_024278955.1 Planctomycetota bacterium
CACGCAAGCCGAATGCGTGGTACAACAAACGTGTGGACATGCTGATACCTTCCTGGAAGAAGTCGTTCAATCACTTCTTACTGGAACAGCATGTCCACCTTTTTGTAAGCCATGTACGCTTTAGTCGGATGAACCCTTTTTTCAGTCGTTGGCGGCGTCTTGAATCAGGCGGCCGATCTTTGGGTTGCCGGCCGGAAAGGTGGGCATCCCCACCGCGATGCTGACTTGATCATTGCCGCGACCGCACTCGAACATGGGCGGACCCTCATCACCGGCAACACGTCTCACTTCCAGTGGATACCGGAGCTTCAGATCGACAATTGGCGTTAGTCGCTCCTGTTCACCCGAATTATGGTTCGACGTCGATCCCCTCTTGGGGGTTCAGGTAGTAACGGGGTAAAAAAGCTTCTCTCGCCTGCGGAGTAGCCCGCCGTGCCGCCCTGGACTAGCAAGGTGAAGAATGTGCAGCGAGAGCGAAGACGACGGGGCTCATTCTACAGTGATGCGAATCCTGTTTAATACTCCTGGAACACTGCAAAAACAGGGGGGAATTCTTCGGATAGACAAAAACGACCCACAGGCTTTGGCGAGCAGCCAAAAAATACTTGTAACAATTTATTCCTTGAAGACGTGTATCTAGTGAAAGCGTGTTTTCTGGCATGGCTGGCCATGGCTGAGAGTGACTAGGTAGATCACCAGAAACTGGGAGCATTTAGCTGACCGGAAATTTGATTTTCAGCCGAATTGCCTATAGCCACGGCAAAAAACATGCCAAAAGTGGTTCGACCTTCGGGCCGTCCACGACGTTTATTTTCTGCAGGATGTTTAATTGCTGCAGGACGATTTCTTACTTTTCTTGAAAGAGGGGATGTCTACATGAGATTCTTACAGGAGGCTGACCAAGGAATGAGAAAGCGATTGCTAAGCCTGGGTGTGGCTGTTTGCGCGGTGGGGTTTCTCGCTTCGCCGGCCGGTGCGGCCATCGTAGGTATTACGGCAGCCACGTGGGATGATCCGGGTGTGGTGAATCCGGGGCTGGCGAATCCGATCGTTAACCATACGAATCTTACGTCGATAACCGCCGGGACGACCTATTCGGTTCTCACGGCGGCAACCAGTGCGGCGGCTGTCGACGGCGGAAACCTTGGCGGCACACTGCTCTTTCCAGTCAATGAATCAGCACCGGCTTCTGGTCTCGCCGCTGTGACTGATGGGCTGAATGCGACAACTGGGGTAGCCAACATTGGCGATGGTGTGAACTTCTTCTTCGGCCAGAATGTTGATGGCGCAAATCTGTTTTTCGTCGATTACGGCGGTGGAGACGCAACGCTTGTAAGGCCAATTGACGGGGCGGGTGCCCTTATCGGCGACTTTACTCTCAACACATTGGCGGGTGACCTCACACAATTTGCAATTATGAACAGGGCTAATGGGGGGATCGACCCCCTTCGAGGATTGGTTTTCAACACCAGCGATTTTATCGGTACCGGGGCACTTACCGGTGTTGAAGGAATTCGCTTGGCTAGCGCGGGATTAGACGTGATGGCCGTCGGGGTCGCCGCCGTCCCCGAGCCGAGTTCGCTGGCATTGGTCTTCCTCGGTTTCGGAGTCGCCTTGCTCCGACGACGAGCGAGTTAGGCACGCCGGCAACGATTGGAACCTGCAAAAATATCCCCGTGGTCGCACAGCGATTGCGGGGATGCTATTTTTTGGAAGCTTGCAGGACGGGTGCGAGTACCCATCTTTATCATTGCACGTCTCACAGCCGCCATGTCGTAGCGGATCGCGGGTAAAGTGTGACTTGGCTTACCTCTAACGACCGGAAAGACGTTCGAGTCGAAAACAATTCGTCGAATTCTTTTCGTAGCATTTTCGTCATTCGGCATTTGCCTCAGTCTTGAATGCTTGTAACAATTTGTTCCTTAAAGACGTGTATCAAATGAGAACGTGTTTTATGACATTTCTGGCGGCTTGGTAATACACATGGCTGAGGGTGACATGGCTGAGGGTGACAAGATCGATCGCCAGAAATTGGAAGTATTTACGGAGTTGTTGGCCTCTTGCCAGACGCAGCTGATCGCCTATGCATTTGCCTTAGTGCAGAACATGGCTGATGCGGAAGATATCTGTCAGCGGGCCTCACTCGTCTTGTGGCAGAAGTTTGAGCAATACGATCCTGATACCGAGTTTCGAGTATGGGCAATAAAGGTCGCTCAATATGAAGCCTATAACTTCATCAGAAAGCGGAGGAGAGATCGTATTTTTTTCAGTGATGAAACTCTTCAGAGCATCGTTGACTTGGAGAACTCTGACTTGGTGAACTCTGGGGCGATCTTCGGTGACCGTGAGTCAAGATGGGCTGCTTTGAAAAAATGCATTGATAAGCTCCCTGAGCATCGGCAAGCACTTATCCGTCTCTACTACGGAGGAGCTAAGACGGTTTCTCAGGTGGCCACGGAATTGGGGCGTACGGAAGGGGCGGTTCGCTCTGCGCTCTGTCGGGTGAGAAAAGTTTTGCATGATTGTGTAGAGGGATTCATGTCAGAGGAACCAACATGAAGGACGCCAATAGGATGGATAAAAGTGGCCGTAAGGCAATTGAGGATCTGCTGTCTGCAGCATGTGACGGTCAGTTGTCCAAAGACGAGCAATTTTCTCTGGATGATCTACTGAGAACAGATGCTGACGCGAGAGCAATGTGGCTCTCGTTCTCTCGACTTCACTCGGAGTTATTGGTTCAGTTGGCGGCAGATCACATCCTAGAGAAGTCGATTAACACGATTCGTGAATTAGAGTCTCATTCCGTTGGTTCTGTCGATTCATTGGGAGGAGTCGGCGGCACATCGCCCTTATTGAATCAGCCCTCATTGACTCACTCACCGCAGAAGCGACCAGAAGTGTCAAAGCCTCTTTCTGCGCCTCCTTTTGCATGGTTTGGCGTAAGCACTGCCTATCGGGCCGCTGCTGCCGCGTTGCTAGTCTCCGCGGTCTATTACCATTTCAGCGATGATTGGCTCAGGGATGATTTGCAGCCTCAGGGGTCTGTTGCAATCGCTCAAAATGAGCGTATGTCGGTCGGCGTGGTGTCGACAGCGGTCAATTGTACGTGGCTTGAATCCTCGGGGATTACTCCAACGATCAATCGAACGATCGTTGGTGGCGAAGAGTTTGCTCTGCTTGAAGGAATGGCCCAACTTCGTTTGGCGAACGGCGTTCAACTCCAGATTGCTGGCCCTGCCTCTCTGGTAGTTGCTTCAGAATCGTCAATCATGCTGCGGTATGGTGCGCTGGTGGGTAAACTCACTTCTGTCGAGGGAGGATTGGAAATAGCTATTCCCTCAGGGAGGTTGCGGATCGATGGAGGAGAATTTGGGGTCAAGGTGGCCGGGGAGATCACTGAAGTGCATACATTCTCTGGCCAAGTCAAGGCAACGCTCAGTCCTTTTAGTGCGATGTCCTTTCAGCAAGATTCCTTTGGCCCTAGTTTTTTGCCCGACATTCCAGATTACCAGGTTGTCGAAGAAGGGTCAGCTATTCGTTTAGAGACGAAACAGGGGGCGCTGCACCTCGAGCGACAATTCAAGGCTGACCGTAACGGGTTTGCGATGATGATTCCCATGGACGGCCCACTTCACATACCCGCAGCTTATGTTGCAGCAGTCAAGGCTTCAGAACCGTTGGGTTACTGGAGATTTGATCGGTCTGCCAGCAATACGGTGTTGAACGAGCAGTCGTCGTCCTATCCTCTTGAGGTGGAAGGAGAAGTCTCTTTCTCTGGCCACGGGGAGAACAATTTTGTCGACTTCGCTTCCGGCAATAGTAACGGTTTTCTGCTTTGCAGAAAGCCTCTGGAGGAGCTAACGGGGCAGGGTAACTATACGGTCGAGTGCTGGTTTAAGCCAAGTCACTTCCATCACGGGATGGTGGTTGGCTTGATAGACAAGCCGGAATCGGATCCGCATGCTGGTGTCATCATTGAGTTGCAGCCAGGGCTATACGACCCAAACCCTCTGAGTGGCCGCATCCGTTTTTTGCATCGTTCTCCTCCAGGAGGTGGTCTGGATGTGGGTACATCGTGTTGGTCTGAGCGCCGATATCGTTTGCGCCACTGGCAGCATGTGGCGGCTGTGAAGGAAGGTTCGGAGCTGCGTTTTTACGTCAATGGCAAGCTGTCTGGGAGAGAGACCGAGAACACACCTCTTGTAGGTGGATTGCACGTCGTCTGTGGTCAACACCCGTTGCGGGGTGGAATACGTCAGTTTGTTGGGCAGCTTGACGAATTGGCAGTCTATTCCCGTGCGCTTGGTCAGGAGGAACTGATCAAGCACTTTAACGCTGCACCTCAAACTGAAAACAGTAGTTTTTCGGGTAGTGAGGAAACCACAATGATCCAAACGGACTGCGATTCTGACATCCTTTCTTTAGCTTCACTTGTCTTCTAGGTTTCTCAAAAGGAATGCCTCGTTATGAAAAATTACTGCACAACCGTACGCCGCGGCTTTACACTCGTCGAATTGCTTGTCGTGATCGCTATCATTGGCGTATTGGTTGCATTGCTCCTACCAGCGGTTCAGGCCGCACGAGAGGCAGCTCGTCGTGCACACTGCATAAATAACTTGAAACAAACGGGTCTGGCGCTGGCCAACTATGAGACTACGCACAAAGAGTACCCGCCTGGCCGACTTGGGTGCGACTTTGCCGGCACAGAAGACTGTGCGGGCATTCCAGATCGACTAAGGACCGATGCGAGTGGGTTTGTCCTTATCCTACCATACCTTGAGCAGCAGGCATTGCATGATGTCCTCGATCCTGGTGGTGAAGCGGGAGCTTACGCACGCTTAAACACTCCTGCTTGGCAAACTCCAGAGAAGCTCGCAGCGTTAGCGCAACGTCCCTCGGCTTTTGTTTGCCCTTCCAACGCGTCGGAGCCATTCCTCGACTTCGACGACAATCTTGGCACGAACATTAATTGGGATCCTAAACCTGCTACGGGTACCTACGCGTTTGTCAACGGCATCAATGGCCCTTCCATTGGTCCGTCGTTTTTGCGTGTCAAGATGCACAACACGGGGCCCTTTAATTACCTGAATGGAACTTCTATCCGAGAGATTACCGATGGCTTGACTCACACCTATTTTGTTGGCGAGGTGCGCCAAGCACACGAGAAGGGAACTCGAAATATCTGGTCAATTGGCATGCGGCTTCTCGACAACCTGCGATCGACGGAATGGCCCATTAATGGCCCCACTCAGCGTGGGATTGCCGTGCAGCTAGGAGGGCTAGTCATGAATGGCCGCGTCTATACCGCAGGTTTTGGCAGCGACCATCCTGCTGGCACGCAATTTCTGCGTGGGGATGCTGGCGTCAACTTTGTTTCGGAATCGGTCGACCCCCTGGTGTACAACGCTTGGGCCACGATCAAGTGTGAGGATGGCCTAGGCAACACTAATCGCGATTGCAACTCAGATTACAGTTTTTGACGTCCCTGTTGTTCGGCCATCGTGCCCCATGTTGACTTCAAATGTCACTCAAACATCAATACCACAGACCTATGGCAACTTTAGTACCCCACGTATTCGGCTCTACGAGAAGCAACGCGGCCCTTGTTGGTTTGGCAGTCTGCTTGATAGCAGGATGCAGTGATTCAAGCACCAATAATTGGACCCCGGTAATGGGCAGAGTGCTTATCGATGGGAAGCCGTTGACGCGGGGGGTCGTTAAATTTGCTCCGCAAGGTGAACGGCAGTCTATGGGGGCACTCGATGAAACAGGCAGTTTTACCTTAGGAAGCTATGCAGCGGACGACGGTGCAGTCGTTGGAACGCATCGCGTGTCAGTCACTTCTCGAGAACAGATCAGCGAAACAAGAGCCCGATGGCATGCGCCTAAGCACTATTCCAGTTACCAAACGTCAGGCCTAACAGTCGAAGTTACTGACGCCAACGAACCTGTTACTCTTGAGCTCACTTGGGGCGGTCGGGGAGGACCATTCGTGGAAACAGATTAATTACGTGTTGAACCGCCAGGGAAATGAGCCAGTTCTCGTCATTGCCAGCTGCCTTATCGTCTTCCGCAGAACAGCGGATTGTCTAATCAATCGTATCAGAAGTGGGTCTACTACTTCAGCAAAAGGGGGTGAAACTCATGAATTATCGAATTATTTCAAGTCTGTTTACCGCTGTAACTTCTTGTATCTGCCTTCTCGTGGCTTTCTCTGGAGAAGCCTCGGCGCAAACCGAGGGTTACTGGCGATTCGAGTCGGGCGCGTTTCTCGACGATTCTAGTAGCAACGGCCGCAATCTGACCAACGTTGACAACCTCGCCAGTCAGGTTGCGATTCCAGCAAATTTTCCCATTACGGTTCCGCCCACAGGCAGTGGTTTGACGAACGCCATGACGTCTGATTTGCCAGGGATAGGGCTTCTTTCCGCAGCGGATGACGATGCTTTTACGTCCGGTGCCTTCACGGTTGAAGCTTTGTTTCGCCCTGAGACTCTGGGCAGCCCTGGCTCGACAAACCTGCTGGTTGGGCAATGGAATTCAGCATCTGGTAACCCGCTTGATCGAGGTTGGTTCATGGGTACGAACAGCGGAGGTATCAAGTTCCTTATCGAGGGCCACGATGGTGGCGGTCTTGTTAGTCCCTTGGGAACTGATAAATTTCTTGGACAGGTTGTTGCCGGAAATGAGTACTACACTGCCGTCAGCTTTTCGGTAGATGCCGGCGGAGCAAACCCTGTTGTGACCACGTATTTGCAGGATCTAACCAACGCCGGTCCATTGCAAAGATCAATACAAACCTTCGGGTCTCCGCACGTATGGGATATCCCAAATAACAGCACTGCTCCTTTGTCGATTGGGTCGACCGCCACCGAGACGGCGTCTTTTGACGGTCTGATTGATGAAGTACGTTACTCCAATGGCGCGCTCGCCGTGGAAAACCTACTGGCCTACTTTCCAGGCATCACGATCGAAGACGAGGTCGTACTCAACCCCGGGGTGAGTATCTCGATGACGTTGGCTGATGGGAGCGTGGACGGCACGATCGCGTCGGTCACCGTTTCTATGATGGATCCCTCTTCGAGCACGACCTACGCCCCTACGGACATGGTTGGAGCTACATTGTCCCAATTCGGAGGACGGCCTGGCGGTGATGCAGAATTCATTTTATCGCCCGGAACGGCTGCCGCTCCAGATTCGGTAGACCGCGCAGGGATATTAGGCGATAACCTGGCGGATACGGGATTCATCAATATGGACAATTGGGCTGTGACGTTTGACCAAGACATCGTCAATCGACCCGGGCCCGATATTCTCTTGGTGGATTGGGGGTCCCCTGACACCATCGATATCACGATTGGCGGCACAACGCTGGATAATATGACTCCCACGAGTGAAGGGGTTGCTGGAGCTCAGAGCGATCGGACGCGATTTGTTAGTGATCAGCCTACCGTTGACACACTCGCTCTTCTCGTTGATCCAAGCACGACCTTTTCGGCCAACGGTATCACGGGAGCCCCCGGTGTGAACGTGTACGGAATTGATTTGTCCGATTTGGGTTTCGGTGAGGGTGCCTCTCTAATGAGCGGAACCGAGGTTCTTTTCTCTGATGGCATAGGCATTGACCCGATGGAAATCTTTGGACTCTTGGAGCCTACAGGACTTGCCGGAGATTTTGACGACGATGGCGACGTCGATGGGGCCGACTTCCTGGCGTGGCAGCGGGGCGAATCACTCACGCCCAACAGTCCTGGAGATCTAGCCGTCTGGGAGGCCAACTACGGCATGGTCTTAGGTGGTGCGTCGGCACTAGCTGCCGCGGTGCCAGAACCTTCCTCCATGTTACTGATGATTGTTGCTGCGGGCGTGGCAGTCTTCCGTCGTCGTTCTACAGTCTGAAATTCAAGTGTTTCATGTTGGCGTGGAGGTGGCCGCTTTCTGGGAAGCCGGTCGCCTCCACGTCCTAATCGAACTGAAAAGCACTTGTCGAACTGAGAGGCAAAATACGCATGAAAAAATGTATAGAAAAGATGTCGCGAAGATTCCAGGTGCCCTTGCAGGCGGGTCTGGTTACGCTGGCGAGTCTGTTTGCTCTCTCCAGTGTAACACCTGCCTTGGCACAAACGCCTGCTACCCCTACGGGTGGGTTTCAGGGGATTTGGGCTGAAGCCGATGCTGGCCTTGGCGGTTTTCCCAACAAGTATGGTGGCGGGTTGGCAACTTATCCGCAACAGATTTCGCCGCTGGCTATCTATTCTGCTGAAGCCGATAAAACGTTCTTCACGTTCAGTTACGATCTGGATACTGGACCAGGTCGCAACATCGGTCATGCAATCTCCTACTACGACCACGCGACGGGGCTCGTTGCTCGTCCGCAGGTGTGGATAGACAAGCAGACTAGCGATCCTCACGACGCACCGGTCTTGTCGATCGACGACGATGGCTACTTATATATGTTCAGCATGACTCATGGAGAAACTAGGCGATCCTACATAAGCAAGAGCGCCAACCCTTACGACATTAGTTCTTTTCGTGACGATTTGTTGACATCTTCTTCATCGACGGATATGGATGTGTTCGGCAACCCCGCCAGCAATCCCGGGCAATCGGGTAACCCGCGGTATAGTTATGGGAACGCTTGGTATGTCCCCAATGCCGACGAGGATGAAAAGTTTCTCCTTTTGCATACGCGATATCTCGCCGGGCAAAGGGATCTGTTTACTACGAGTAGTGTAGATGGTGATACTTGGACCTCTCGTAAAACGTTCGCGCAAATCGAAAGTGGCCAGTATCAAGCGAGTTGGATCAAACCCGATGGCGAAACCGTTGGCACGATTTTCAACATTCACCCTACGGGACAGGGTTTGGATTGGCGATCTGATCTCTATTACTTAGAGACTTCGGATCAAGCTCAGACTTGGCAGACTGCCGACGGACTGACGCTGGTTGACAATAGTGGTTCGAATAACAACCCGTTGACATCACGGCCCGATGGGCCAGGAAACGGAGCAGCACTTGTCTACGATGCTGCTCCCGGCGAGCGAGTCTACCTAAAGGACATCAATTACGATGCCGCCGGAAACCCGGTCATCATGTTCTTGACCAGTCCTACTCATATACCAGGTGATTTTGGAGCTCCTGGTCCAGATCGATTTGTAAAGACTGCCAATTGGACGGGCACGGAGTGGTCGGTCAAAGATTTCACGACGACGAACAACAATTACGACTACGGCTCGCTTTATGTCGAAGACGACGGCACGTGGCGCGTGATCGCACCCTTTATTGACGGCCCTCAGCAATACGGCACCGGTGGAGAAATGGGGATGTGGACCAGTGCCGACCAAGGGACGAATTGGAATCTTGAAAAACAACTCACCAATGGCAGTTTCCTCAACAGTACCTATGCGCGACGCCCGCTGAACGCTCAAGAAGATTTCTACGCATTTTGGGCCGATGGCGATGCATGGGAACCTTCAGACGTCCGGCTCTACTTTACCAACAAGAATGGGGACGTGTTTCAGTTGCCCTATGAAATGGATAGTGATTTCGCCGCTCCCCAGCCCTTCGTGCCGACCCCGTCAAGTCCTTCGACGGCTATTACCGGGTTCTTAGTGAGTTCGGCCGACAGTACGATCGTATCGCTCACTGTCACGCGCAACGGTACAGCCAGGACCTATGACTACGATCAACTGATCGGTGGAACGTTGACAGCGTTTGGAGGAAAGATCGTCGGTGGCGGCCATATCGCTGACATCATTACACCACCTGGCTCTTCTTCCGCTCCCTCCTCTGCAGATCGAGCGAACCTCCTGAGTGACGCGCTCGCGGACACGGGATTCGTGAATCTTTCGAGTTGGGATGTGACGTTTGCAGACGGCATTATGAATCGAGAAGGCCCCGATATTATTCTTCTTGACTGGGGAAGTTCGGATACGGTCGATATTACCATCAACGGCATCACGCTCGATGACGTAGTTCCTACGTCAACGGCCGTATTTGGCTCGCCGACGAGTGGCCGCGTGAGGTTTCTAAGCGATCAGACAAGCGTTAATACCCTGGCGGAGTTGCTTAGCGCAACTTTCCAGCAAGGCCCGACTACTTCGGGAGCAAGTACCGCCTATGCCATCGACCTTTCCGATTTCGGTTTCTCCGAAGGCGAGTACCTGCTAGCGGGAGGCCTCGTGAGCTTTACCGATGGACAGGGCATTGACCCTATGGGAATCTTTGGCCTTCCTACACCAGGAGATTTTGATTTGGATGGCGATGTCGATGGCAGCGATTTCTTGGCGTGGCAACGCGGTCTGGGTGGTACTTCTTCCGACCTCGATCTTGCTGACTGGGAAAATCGCTACGGAGCTAGTGATCCTAGCGCACTGCTGGCAGCGCAAGAAACAGTACCCGAGCCAGATACCATCTTGCTGGTCTCTCTCAGTCTGCTCTTGGTAATGTCATCATTCACTCGCCTCAATTATTCCAGATAGGCTCTCTCCATGAATCGCGTAATCAAAAATCAGGTATTCAACACTCACGCCTATCGAGGTTTTGTTCTACTCCTGCTTAGCGTTGGCATGGTCAGTCTGTCCGGGCCTGAAGCCGCGTCTGCTGAAATTGAAACCATGAACGAGAAAGATGATGGCTATCGGGGAATATGGTGCGCTGATCAGGAGTCTGGAGACGAGTACGTTTACAAATATAGCGGCGGTTTAGGAACCTATTGTGCTAAGCATCGCCCCTTTTCAGTTTACTGCGCATCCGTCGAAAAGACTTTTTTCTGCTATGGTGGCACGACCAAAGCCAGCAATCGCCAGTTGGTTCACATGGTCTCTTACTTCGACCACCGCACCGGAATGGTGCCACGGCCGACCATCTTGCTGGACAAACAGACAGGCGATGCCCATGACAATCCGGTTATTTCGGTAGATAACCAAGGTTACCTCTGGATCTTCTCGACTTCGCACGGTCGTGACCGGCCCTCTTTTATTCATCGCAGCACGCGTCCCTACTCGATCGATCATTTTGAACGGGTAGATGCTAGCTATCTGCAGAAAGAAACTCGGCTGCCTCTGGATAATTTTTCTTATATGCAAGTTTGGCCACGGGAGCAGGGTGGATTTACTTCTTTTTTCACTCGCTATAGTGACCCCGCAGCACGTACGCTGATGTTCATGACAAGCAGCAACGGCGAGAAATGGTCCGCATGGCAAAGGCTGGCAGCAATCCAAGATGGGCACTATCAGGTGAGTGTTGCCAAAGGGAATCATGCTGCTTCTACATTCAACTATCACCCACGAGGCAAGGGGCTCAACTACCGTACGAATCTCTATTACCTCGAAACGACCGATGGAGGAGAGACTTGGCAAAACGTGCAAGGGGCGTCACTGAAATTGCCTATCGTGCAAGTCGACAGCCCCGCTCTTGTGCGAGACTATGCCAGCGAGGACAAAAAAGTCTATTTGAAAGACATCCAATTTGATGAAGCGGGCCGCCCGGTGATTCTGGTGATTACCAGTGGTGGCTATGAGCCTGGCCCTTTGAACGATCCGCGCACTTGGACTGTCGTCCGCTGGACAGGCAGCCAATGGGAGTTCTCGGATATCACTGTTTCTGACAACAACTATGACATGGGCTCTTTGTTTATTGAAGCCGATCCGTGGCGGCTGATCGCGCCAACAGCAACCGGCCCACAAGCCTACAATCCTGGTGGGGAAATGTGTCTGTGGACCAGTCGCGATAAAGGCCGCACTTGGAGCCAAGAAAGGCAGCTGACTCACGACAGCGTGCGAAACCATACCTACGCTCGCCGTTCGGTCAACGCCCATCCCGAATTCATGGCCTTCTGGGCCGACGGTCATGCTCGCCAACCTTCCGATTCACGACTGTACTACTGCAATCAAAAGGGGGACGTGTTTCAGCTACCCGAGCATATGGGCGAGCAATACGCTCGACCTATTGAGATGCCTGCACTGCATACGGGAGTCAAGGGTGAAGTCTCTGTGAGCACTCGGAGGACTGACAGATGACGCAAGGGCTTCGTAGGACTGGCAGACTTTACCGAAAACTCCTTCTGGAACACCTAGAAGACAGGAGGATGTTGGCGACGAGCGCGGGTACCAATCCCGACGTTATGCTCCCCGCCGTTACGGTCAGTCAGGACATCGCTGCGGTGAGCGATCAAGTGGTTGTCGGTGGCGCGATTCCGGTGTCATCGGGCATCGCAGCGCTGACGGCTGACTTTTTGTCTGCGGATTTCGACCAAGACACTGATGTCGATGGTGCTGATTTCCTTTCCTGGCAGCGCGGTTTCGGCGCTACCAGTGGTGCAGAAAAAAGCGACGGCGACGCCGACGAAGACGGTGACGTCGATGCGACTGACCTGGCCTTCTGGCAGCTACAATTCGGTCAACGCGTGCCGTTGTCTGAAGTCAACTACAACGATGCCTGGGGCAACTGGACGGTCGGCCAAGAACAACAGGGAACTTTTCAGTATCTCTGGAACGCGCCGCTTGATTGGGTCGACGATGTTGGCTCGTCAGATTGGTCTACCGGAGCGATCAACGACCCGTCTTCTTTTCGGCAGTTGAACTATGTTAACGGAATCAACGGTTCCTTTAGCGGTTTCAAGGTCGACTCAGATATTTCCTCAGGCGACACCAACCCTGCCGGCTCTTTGACGCTGCGCGACCAAAACCTGGTGCACCCTGGCCGTAGCGCAGACTACAGTTCAGGCGGCCAGACCAACGGCTACGATCGCTATGCGATTGTCGCCTACACCATTGAGGACTTGGATCCCATCGTAGATGAGGGCGGGTTTTTCAGTATTGAAGATAGCTATTTCCGGAAATTAACCGCGTCGGGCGATGGCCTGGAGATTTTGGTCTTTACCAGCGCCGACCCAGAGAATCCGGTCATCCAAACGTATGCCGACCCACCGGCTACGAATAGCGACTTAGACAAACAGATCGCCGAAATCACCTTCAACGGTTTTGTGGGCTATGTGGCGGAGGGTCAGACGATTTACGTTGCGATCGGCGCTGACGGTTCGGATGTCAGCGACATCTCCAAGTTTGACTTTA
>JAJRSE010000001.1 GCA_024278955.1 Planctomycetota bacterium
CAGGCATGGCAAAAACTCCCTGGGTGCTGGTGAGCCATGCTCCAGCAGAACACCAATTCGTCGATTTTTCAGACCAACCCAACATCATCAAACAAATCCTATGCAAGCAATACCACATCTAGTACTTGCTAGCTGATACGGTAATGGAAATGATCTTGATATTCCAAAATGCAAAAGTCCAGTTATTACCTGCACCAGGACAACTTTGACCGCAAACACTTGAGCACCAAGGTCATCTCCGTCCACGCGTTCGGAGGGCAAAACCGAAGTACCTTGTTTGACTTCTTGAACTTGCCTCGGTCCGTAAACACCGACCGCAATTCGCTGCAGCGTCAACTCTCAGCGGCTGAAAACCTCCGCGATTTTCGGCTTGCAGTAACTGATGGAGATCGCGGCGAGAGCGGCGTTGGCCCTCGACGCTAAGCCAAGTTGTTCGTAGCGATGCTTCTCAGCGAATCCGTCGCCATGGCGACGCGCCCGCTGATCGCTCCGAAACCGCCAAACTCTCGGATTTCGAGGTAAAGGAACAAGCAAGCCATGATCAGCGAGACGAGCGCGATGATCAGCAAAACCGTGTAAATGTTCAGCTGCGGCTTCTTGTTGAGAACGCTGGGTGTGCTAACCGATTCTAAGTTTAGTTGCGACATCATCGCCCTCCTGGATCTGCCCTTGCTGAAATTTGCGAATCACACGACCAACAGCACGGTCGGGTTCGGTCCGAATGATCTCGGCTCTGCCAAGGTAGCGATCGCCGCGAAATACCTCGATCGTATGTCCTCGCTTAAGCCCATCGTCTGCTCCAACCGAAATTTCAATCAATTGGTTCCCCGCCTGGCGTAAGGTAGCGCTCACTATGCCTCGAATACTAGGCACTGCCGCCTGCGGGTCGGTTGCTGGATCAATATGGTTGTCGCGAAGCAAGCTAACTTTTTCAGCCAGTTGCTGGGTTAGCTGGGCTTGCCGTTCGCCGAGCGCGCTGAGCTTGCCTTTGGCTTGATGCAACTCGTCGGTTGAGCGAATCGTGATTGCAACCGCCTCGTCGCGAGCTTGCTGGTTCTCGCGAATCTCAGCCCGAAGTGCTTCGACTTCGGCCGTAAGCTTCTCGTTGTTTTGCTGAGTCGAAGCAACCGCAGCAGTATTGGTTCGTTCTTGTTGGCGTAGTTGGTCGAGAACCGATTGGATCGAAGTGTTCTGGTCGATCAACGCAACACGTTCGCTTTCAAGCTTGCGAACCACTTGTTGCGAGGCCTCGACTTCAGCCGTAAGGTGGCTTTCGAGGCTACGGCGACTGCTCTCAAGCTGCGTGTTTTTGTTGGTTGCTTCGGTGAGCTGGGTTTGCAGCTTTTGCGCATCGTCACGCCAATTCCGATGCGTGCTGTAAACAGCCAACGAAAAGGCCATCATCAGAATAGATGCGACTGCGATACCAACGGTAATACTCTTGCCAAGCAGATTCATCGAATCACTTTCTCTGTTCGCGGCGGGACTCTAGTGCCTTGCCAAATCATGATTTTAGGATCGTCATATTCAATACTGACAAAGCACTAGTCGAGGAGGGGGGCCAGGTCTGGCGGGTGCAATCGAAAATAACGCTATTTCCAAAAAACGGAGCTTGGCCGCAACACCCTGCCTATTCGGGAGATAATCCCCACTCTCGCAGTATAATCAGCCTACGAAAAGGGTGTCAAACTTTCCGCCAGGTAAAAGCAAAGGGAACAGAGAATCGGGGCCGATTTTGCCCATTTTTCCGGCCAGGACGCTCTGCCGAACAAAATTAGCCGGGAAAACAGCCACAACCCGAGCCGCACGAGCCTGACGGAGGAGACGCCTGACCGCTCGCCGAAGCCGTGTGGGCAGCAGGCACGCTGAGAAGCCGCGCCAATTTTTGGCTTCCACAAGCGTCGCACTGGGGCTTTTCTTCGCCACGGACGAGGAGCTCCTGCTCGCGATCGCACTTCTGGCAGACAAACTCAAAGAGGGGCATTGGGGCTCACATGTTGGGGATTTCAGAATATTGGTCAGAATTTGGGTCGCTGAAGGATTTCTTGGGCGATGATTACCTGGCGCATGCCCTTCGGGTCCTTAAGCATGGCGGCAATTTCTGCCGCGATATTAGATTTTTTGGGCCTATTGTCTTCTGGCCGTTTCTGCTGTTTGAGAGACCCTAAACGATGGTCAAATTTTTCATGAAGTCGCGCCTCGACCCGATCGTCGGCCATGGCCACCTGATCGCCTAAGCGATCCGCGTGGTCGGTCAGGCGCTTCGAGCTAAGATGCTTCTCCACATGCTCTGAAATGCCTTCTCTCTGAAGATTCACAAGCGAGCGGATGGCCGGCTCAGGCTTCGCCTTTTCCGGCTGGCGAGTCCGCGGCGCTTTCTTAGGCGGCTTTCCCTGGGCACGATGCAAAAAGTCTTCAACCTCCTGCCGAAGAGCCGCTTCCTGCCCCGCCGGTTGAGGAGCAATCGCCTGGCCGCCGCGACCCTTTTCATCCGCCGGCTGAGGCGGACGAACTCGCTTACCCCGGGCAGGTTCTTTCTTCCCCTTCTCCGAAGCACTCATCAATTGGCCAACGATATAGAGAATGAAAAAAATGATCCCTATAACCATTTCCCAGACATTGGCCGCAAGAAGCACAGGAATGTTTTCAACTATTGCCATTTGGGGGAACCCGCGAAAATAAAATTGCTATTGAGCTGCGGTAATTCTTCGTGATTCTACTCCCGACGCGAGCTGCCAGCACTAGCAATCGACACACGCATGTCTGTGTCGGCTTGCACATTCTTAAGCTTGTAATAATCAAAAATCCCTAGCTTCCCCGTACGAAAAGCTTCTGCAATCGCCTTGGGAACTTCGGCCTCTGCTTCGACCAGGTGAGCACGGTTTTTCTCCATCTCCGCAAATTCTTCCTGCTCTTGCGACACGGCCATCGCTCGCCGACCTTCAGCTTGCGCACGGGCAACGCGAGTATCGGCCTCCGCCTGGTCCGCTTGGAGGCGTGCACCAATGTTATCGCCCACGTCGATATCGGCGATGTCGATCGAGACAATCTCGAATGCGGTTTGAGAGTCGAGCTTCCTGGCCAACACGGCTTTAGAAATCGTATCCGGATTCTCCAAAGCGTGGGCGTGTGTTGCCGAAGAGCCAATCGCGCTAACAATTCCCTCGCCTACCCGCGCAACAATCGTTTCTTCTGTTGCTCCACCAATCAATTGATCGAGGTTCGCTCGCACCGTCACGCGAGCCCTTACCTTCAGTTGAATCCCGTTCTTCGCAATGGCATCAAGAGTCGTGCGATTAGAGCCCTGCATCGGACAATCAATCACCCGGGGGTAAACACTCGTTTGGACCGCTTCAAGGATATTTCGGCCAGCAAGATCGATAGCTGTCGCTTGTTTGAACCCGATGCTGATGATTTTTGCTTTACGAGCAGCAATCATCGAACGGATAACCAGCGGCACATTGCCACCAGCAAGATAGTGCGCTTCGAGACCCTTGGTCGTAATTCCATCCGAGTCGTCGAAGCCCGCCTGAACGGCCATGATTTTGCAGCGCACAATGATCGCAGGATTCATCTTCCGGAAACGCATCCGGATCAAGTCAAAAATGCCAATGCCCGCTCCCGTGGTGACCGACTGGATCCAAAGCCGTGCGTACTGCGCAAAAACCACAAAAAGCACGAGCACAGCAATCAACGCGGCGACTCCGAGAACAAGCGTCACGGTCACCATGTTATTAGCGGCAAACATCGGGCCAGCAAGTTCTCGTAGCTGGACTGGTAGCTGGACTGGCATTGAGTGGAATCTCCGATTTCGGGCCAAAAAGGGCATCGAAACCGCCATCAAATCAGCGGTTTCTCTCCCCGCTTTGTAATACCTAGAGCCCCCAAAAGCAAGCCAAGCGACAGAAAGGGCCCAAAGGATCGCCCCCAAGGCGGGCATCGCCTCCAAAAATCACTTTCGCCGCCTGAGCAACTCGGGTATCGTGACAGCGAACAATGACCTGACTGGCGAATCTTCTCAAGCAGGAACTCAACCACCAATGGCTGAAGCCAGTGGGTTTGAAAGTTTCGTGGGCTACGGACTGAGAGTCCTTCACTTACGAGGGCTGTAAAATGCCCGCCCTCTCCGATCGAAGGCCGCTACATTTCAGACCGGCACCCTGAAAACCCTGTTCCTCCTGTCAAAAACCTTTGCCCAAACATCACCAAAGGAATAGCAAAATGATTCATGTGATTGCTGCAATCAAAATCGTACCCGGCAAACGAGACGACTTCCTTACCGAGTTCCACCAACTAGTCCCACTCGTACTCGCCGAAGAAGGCTGTATCGAATACGGCCCAGCGATCGACGTCGCCACGCCGATCAAAATCCAAGAACCTCTGTGCGAGGACACCGTCACGGTCATCGAAAAATGGGAAAGCATCGAATCCCTAGAAGCCCATCTCCAAGTAAAACACATGCAAGAAAACCGCGAAAAAGTTAAAGACCTCATCGCCGGAATCACCATCCAAATCTTGAAGCCTGCCTAAAGCAAGAAAGTAAAAAACCAATTTCAGGGTGCCACTGTCTGGCTTGCCCAGCAGTGTGAAGCAGGAACACCGTTTCCATTACCAAACAAGCCAGTAGCTCAGTCTCCGCCTAATTGAATGCAATACAAGAAAGCAATGCATTAACACCGGGTCGACCTGCATGCTGCGCTACCGCAGGGTAGATTTCCTGAACCTCAACTGTTGGTATCGGCTCCACAAGCGCATCAAGCACCTGGAATTAGCACACTACCTCCAGTAACGCACCTATGGGCGGTGCCCACATAAACCGTAATAACGCGAAACGTGCGTCACGCTATCGCTCAATGGGGAATACCCATTGGTTGTGAAAGCACAAGCAGAGATTGTGCAGCGCGAACTCGAACATCAAGATTATCGTCCTCAAGCAGTTCAATAAGTCGCTCGTGAGCGAACGTCGCACGCGCATCGGCCGCAAACGTCGCCGCAGAAGTCCGAATCTGAGAGTCGGAATGAGATAGGTTTTTTTTGAGCGATAGAAGGCCCGCTTGATCGCCCAGCGTAGCCAAGGCATGATCGAACATCACACGGTCTAACGGGTCTTTCATTCTCCCGGCTTCAGCACGCAGTAGAGGGATATCCTCCTCGCTACCAACGCGGGCAAGAGCCCATGCTGCGATTCGAGCCGTTTTTGAATCCTGGTGTTTCACTTGGTCGCGCAAGAACAAAAGCGAATCGAGATCGCCCGCTCGTCCCAATGCGGCAGCCGCCATGAGTGCCTTGATTGTATTCTCTGTTTGATGCCTCGCCTGCTGAAGCAGTTGCTTGTCACCTACTTCGCCTACTTTGTAGAGGCTTTCGCAAGCATGCACATGTCCATACGTCTCTTCGCCTGCCAGGATTCCGAACAGAATGGCAACTTTCTCTCGGTCGCCCGCTCGAACTAGCTCTCGAGCCAAGCCGCATCGGTGCTGGTCGTCCTCTTCTTTCTCCAATCGCGGACCCAAGCGTTGCCGAACTTCATCGCCTGCCCCGGCTAGTGTCATCGCCTCGGCTGCGTGCATCGAGGGCCAAAACTCATCCGAGTCGATCGCCTGCCGCAAAATTTTTTCGCATTTCGCACGGGTGACCTCCTGAAGATGGATCGAAGGCTCTTTCGCCAAGAGAGAAACTGGCTGGCCTAAACCGATCGTCCAAGTAGCGAGCAAGGCAAGAATCAAAATACGAAAAGAAGAGCTAGGCATAGGAACCTTCGTTGATACCATTACAAAATCCCATAACGCGGGTGGCCCAGACAACTTTGTTGTCTGCACAAGAGGCTTGCAAACGGTGTAGGGGGCAATTAAACGGGACCAATTAACAAACCAGGTCTCATATTAGGTAACCCAAACACCCCAAAAAAATCACTTCAAAACCTTCCGCAATTCAACCTTCCGAAACTCCACCGGGTGGCCTTCCGATTGCAGCGAAATCGTACCTCCCGAGAGCATTTTTTCTGCACCGCTCTCAAGAAGCGCCATCGCCGTCTCGTCCTTTTCGTCCAGTTGAGGCTGCGTGTACTCAAGCACCGTCTTCCCCTCGATCTTGTGACGGATCACTCGATTGCCGCGAACTTCAATCTCGACCGTCACCCACTGATCGCCATGATACGTTTTTGAACTGGAGTTGAGGCAATGCGGTGTGTGCAACTTCTCGTCGATCACCACATGCGTACCCGGCGTACAAAGATTGACCGTCTGCCGCTCGTTTTCGCCGTCGCCCCCCAAAAGTTGCACTTCGATCGAAACCGGAAAATCTTGTTTCAACGCCATGCTCTCAGGCGATTGGCCATGAATCATGATCCCGCTATTCCGAATCGCCCAACCCGGCGCCCCCTCGGCCTGCTCGCCAACAAAACGGTATTCCACTCGCAGGTCGTAATTCGAAAAAGTCTCGTTGTAAAACAAATGTCCAAACCGACCACGAAACGGTCCTTCGTACTGATCGTAAACGGCCTTGATCACCCCCTCTTCAACACGAAACGTATCGCAATGGTTCTCGCCGACTTCAAACCCCTTAATCTTCAAAGTCCAACCATCAAGATTCTGCCCATTAAAAAGCGAAACCCACTCGCCCTCCGCCGCCACCACGTTTGCCGCAAGCATCGGGAAAAACAAAAAACAACCCAGGGCAAAAACTGCTACAAGCTTAAACTTCTGCATGTTGTGGCCTCATCAAAATGACTACCGCGATACTGTCGCATCAGTTGATCAAAACAGGCTAACCTCAACGAACTCAACCCGCTGCACCTTCTCTCATTCTATCCCATTCTGCGTCATTACAGAATAAAAACAAGTTGCCTAACTGCGGGAACGGGGATACCTGCCGTTAGACCTACAGTCGTGAACGAATGTTCCACGAAGACGAGATCATCGTTTGTAAGACCGACCTCTGCGACAGCCAATTGCTGAACAAATCCTTCCAGCGTCGTGGCTTCCCACTTGTAGTTCGGACTTCTTGGTTGCACTCTCTCCACCCAACAATGTCAAAGTGACATTTGGCTTGTTATGGGCGTTCGCCGCAGGATGTTGCACAAGAAATGCCAGCCGCTAAAATCATTGCGAGTGAGGAGTCGGTATCACTCGCAGCGTGTATGTTCTTAGTTGGAAGTAGCCTAGGTAGAAGAAGTAGCGGCTGGCACAGCTGACGAATATCCACGTAAACTTTTGGTGCCGGAGCACTGACCCGACAATCTGTTCACGATGTGCCCTATAACTGGACTCTGCCTAAGCCCGCTTTTCGGCTTCGATTTGCAAAGAGAAGTCCGCATATTGCACACAGTGCGAGACTTGAGGGTTCAGGAACTACCGCGAATCCAGTTTGGATGTTATCGAGCAATACTCTTGACTGCACACCGGTGAATGGGTCTAGGCGGAACGCAAGTTCGTAGGTCCCCGGCTCCATAATCCCAGACAGCCACATCGTGTAACTGTTGTTTCCAGAAAGTGTGTAACGCTCGTCGATGGTGCTGACAACTTCTCCATCCCAATACATTGCTAAGAGTCCTTCTGCCCCTACCTCGCTCAAGAACTCGACGTCGAACGTGATGAAGTTTACTGGGTCAGTGACATCAAGAAGCATCGAAATCCATGCTGGCGAAAAAGTTGGGATGTCAATTGCCGAGCCGCTAACTTGCACTGCATCGCTTTTGGCGTGTGGAACATTATCAACGTCTTGAGCCGAGTCTATACGGAAAGATGAAAGCCCCAATTCGGCTGGAGGTCCACCGCCAAGCACCTCCCAATAATTACCGAGCGGATAGCTTCCTGAAGTTGATGCGGGCCAACCCCCCGATTCGAGACTTCGTTGGAAACCATAGTTTTCCCACGCCAAATTGTTTGGATCCTTTATAGTATCGATATAGAATTCCACCGGCCCTCTGTGGGTATTGCCGAACGTGGATACATCGACATTGCGAGCCCGCGGCAATTCAAGATATGTCAAACCACCGGTGGCGTCTCGACTACTGTAATTCTCAGCCCAATTTACGCCCGTCCAATCTGGATTAATGCCGTATGCCTGAGAGTATTGTTCAGTTGGAGCATATGGGTCTAGAAAAGTCAGATGAATTTTTGTTTGAGGTGAGAACTCCTTAACCATCGATGCTGCAGTAGTAATAAATTGCGAACCGGCACTGTGTGCTATCAAGTGAATCTGGTCGTAGTTCTTGTCTGCCATCACTTTACCGTAGGCTTCGCCAAGTTCGCGTGCCCGATTTACTGCCTGAACGGGGCCTCCCCTAAGCCCACTTGAAATTTCCGTCCAGTCTGCTCCAAAAACTTGCCACTCATTGCCATCAACAGCACCACGCAACGCGTCTCCCATTTCGGACCAAATGCCATTGTCCCACGTGTTCTGAGAGGTGTTCCAGCCGTGTGTGTAGAATACCAGGTTGTTGCTATTTAGTGTTGGTGTCGGTTCTTGGCGGGGTTCCGGAGGCAAGTCATTGCCGGTAGAGAGCGTTTTGACAGAGAAGTTATCGTAATACGATTTCCTCGCGGCAGTATGCACTCCAAAACCGCCGCTAGAATAGGCGGAGTCCGTCAGATTAAAGATGAGGTCACCGTTGAGGTAAGTCCGGATTCGGTTGCCAGAGAAATTCATGCTCAAGTCATACCAATTGCCAAGACCAATTGGAGAACTAAGGTCGTAGGTTGCCAAGACATTTTGCGTGCCGTTAACAAATCGCCTCAAAACTGCTTCATTATTGTTAACTCCCGCGACACTAAAATCATAGAAACTCCCAGAATTTTGTGCTCGCCCAATAATGCCATCAGTTGGGCCTGTTCCCCCTGTATTGCTTACGAACTGAATTCGAGAGGAGACAGTGTAATCGCTATAGGACGCTCCTGGCATCACCATGCCAATTCTGTTGTTCTCGTTGCGTATGGAGTTCATTTCCAGGACGCCGTTGCCGCCAATGAAGTTAACGGTTTCAGGTACAAAGTTGCTGCCATCGCCAGGCAATGTTTGAAATGTCCACCCGTCCAAATTGCCATCATTGAAGTTGTCTGAAAAGAGTACAGCCGCCGACGCCGTATTGCAGATGCCAGCAAGCAGCAAAGAGGCGAAGAGAGATGATAAAAAGAGCTGATTCTTCTTGGAGTATTTCACGGTGGTACCTTTGCTATGAAAAGACTAAATTGTTGGCAGAGAAAAAATGCCTCGCGACCCAACCTGTGTCGCCTTTAGAAAACGGCGACCTAAAGCAGATGGATGGCATACGTCGGCCTGCAAGATGAAATTGCAGGATTGAGCCACATAAGAAAGCACCAACGCGGTTCACATCACCGCGAGGTGGAAATTGGCTCATGAAAGAATTGAGTCACTAGCACTTCGTAGAGGGAGCTATCGACTGCCGCAGGGATGAGGCCCCTGCAAATGATTACAGGAGCCAATACTACCCCCCCCCCCGCAACAGGTGTCAACCAAATTCCCCCAAAATATCCCAGATTCCCTATCTCAAGATAAGCGGATGGTTTGTTTAAGGCACAAACCATCCGAAAAGCCTTGCTAACCTTGGAAACAAAAACAGTTGAGAGCCACTCCCCTGGGGAAGTCGCCCGTATCACTGCCTCCAATTGGTAGCCGTGTCGCTACAACCGCGTCACGTCAGCAGCGACCAAGCTGCTCGCGTGACACTTTGCTTGAGCTTTCACCCAAGGAAGTAGCGGTTGGCCATGCAAAGATGGCCAACCGCCGCGACTTTCTTGGACAGGCACAAAGCCCGTCGCCACTTTCGTCGTTGCTCGTGCCAATGGCACAGCGGTGGTTACCAGCCACCTGAAGCAAACGAGTCCGCACTGCCTTGCACGGAAGATTGCCAGCGGCAATCTCAAAGGGCCTTCGCCCTTCACATCGCCGAGACGCTTTGTCTCGCTTTCTACTTGTGGCACACTCCCACTCTTGTGGATTTCAAACACCTGGTTGACTTACACCAGGCACCGGGAGCTAATCTCCGGTCCCGCAAGAGCTTCCCTCTTTAGCCGTAGACATCGACTGTTAGTTGACGTTGGTAAGCAGCCTTTGGCTGCCGCTTCTCGTGAGTACGTGCCCGCCGCCAGGCGGGTCGCAGTTTCCAGCGACTCTTTTGAGTCGCTGATTTCCCCCTTCGAACATACAAGCTCAGGGTATCCCTTCACGAAAAGTTGTCCCGATTCGGCACCGTCTCCTCACAATCTAACGAGCAAGCCCTTACGGGCCTTTCATGGTTGAGCTATTCCCCGCCTGGTTTTGGAGTGCCCCCATTTTTAGTACCAGGGGTTATGAGAGTGCGGGTTGGGTAAGGGATTCCGCAGTGTGCTGCTGGAGTGAGGGCGTAGCCCGAACGGAAGCAGCACACTGCGACGCGAATTCCGACGGGGTCTGGTAACCA
>JAJRSE010000013.1 GCA_024278955.1 Planctomycetota bacterium
CGTCGCAGCTAGGATAGACGAAGTAGTAAGTCGGCGATCCACATGGTGAGTGCTTGGGCCACAGCGAACCACGTCAGCCTGGGGCAAACGGTGGTCGATGCCAAGAGCAACGAGATCACCGCAATCCCCAAACTACTGGAAATCATCGAAGTTTCGGGGGCTTTGGTAACCATTGATGCAATGGGATGTGACCTTCGGCGAAGATCAATCACGAATACGCAAGGGCCATGCGGATGAAAACTTCAGCACGCTTCGTCGCACCGCCCTCAGCTTGCTCAAACAGGAAGCAACAGCGAAAGTGGGAATCAAAAACAAAAGGCTTACCGCAGCATGGGACGACAGCTACCTAACCAAAGTCCTGTTCGGCCAATGACTTACCGTGCAATCGCCCTGCTGCTTTGGCTGTTGCCCGACACGCTCCTACGAATAGGAAGGGGCCTTGCTCGGGTCTCTGGCTCTCTTTGGAAATTTGGAGCTTAGCACCCGTTGACCGCTCGAGGTGATATACCAATTCTTCGGCCGCCAGGGAGACGCATGAAAATGCTTTATCTGGCACAACCACGGTCGCAACTGCCTTGCCATCGCGCACCAAATCGATGGCGCCCAGCAATGGAGATGAAAGCAGGAACGAAATCGCTAAAAACGGGAAGAATAACTTCACCAAAAAGAGCCGGTGAACTCCGTACATCATATGCTTCCTCGTATCGTATAGGGGTATAAATAGCCTTGTTGACTAATTCTACTCGAACTGCCGCAATTCGAATGGAGTCGTCAACAAAGCTCGTTACATTCCTACATGAAATATCCTGAGAAAATAACAAGCAGCACGACGATCGCCACAACAAAAAGCCCCCACCAAGTGACGACGCTGCTGTACCAATGGTTTCCTAGGTTATCGAAGATATTGAGCTTCGACCAATTGAGCGTCAGGCGGTCGTCGACCTGCTCTGGCCGTGGCGGTGCGGTCATCAGGCTTACTACGATACAAATCAGCACGCAGAGCAGCCAGTTGATCGAGGCTTGGTTGGCATAGGGATCTAACCATACGGGGTGGCTTGGGGTAAAGTTGACGTAGAGCTTGATTGCAATGCCGAAGGCAAAGCCGAGGACAACCGCCGTCAAGGCTCCGGCAGCATTGATCCGCCGCCAGATGATTCCCAGCACGAAAACCGCCGCGAACGGAGGCGCGAAGAAGGCGTAGAGCGACTGAATATACTCGAACAAGCTGCCGCCAAGCTTGCCGACGAAACCGCCTAGCAAGATCGAAAATGCCAGAATTACGACCGATGAAATCACGCCAACTCGCACCAGATGCCGATCCGACGCCGCCGGTCGGAATATCCGCTTGTAGATATCGAGCGTGAAAATCGTCGAGGTAGAATTGAGTACCGAATTGACCGTCGATTGAATCGCTCCGAAGAGGGCTGCCAGCAGCAGGCCGCGCAGGCCTACCGGTACGAGTGATTGAATCATTTGCACGTAGCCCTTATCGGCTGTGGGTTTTACTTCTTCCCAAGGCCCGAGCAGAATCTCTGGGTGCATCGCAAAAAGAATCATCCCTGGCAACACGGTAATCAGCGGTAAAAAGATTTTGATCCAGCCAGCAAAGACGATCCCCATCCGGGCGTGGTATTCGTTTTTTGCACCTAACACGCGCTGAATCATGAACTGGTTGAGCACGTTGTACCAGATGCTGATCGAGAAGGTGGCCGTGATGAGGCTGATCGCCGGGACGATTGGGTGTGTGGCAGGCTGGAAAACAGAGAGGCGATTGTAGGTCTCTTGGCCTGCAAGATTTTGTGTGTTCGATTGGACCGCCTCGGCCCAAGCGCCGGTTGTCGCCCGGTTCCGCTCGATCATCGTGCGAAAGCCATCCAGCAGAGTGCCGCCGTCGCCTGCTAGGGCTTCGAGGCCGAGAACCGTTACGGTCAGGCCGCCAACAATCATCACGACAACCGTAAACAAGTCGGTCCAAGCCACGCTCGACAAGCCGCCATAGATGGCCCAAATGCCGGCGACGATTCCCAAGACAATAATGGCAAACCAGAGATTCCAGCCAAACAAGTTTTGCAGGGCCAGCGCACCGCCGTAAAGAACTGCGGCGAGGAAAGCAACGACATTGCTGATAATGGTCACGACCGCAAAAATCTGTCGCATAGTGCCGTTGAAGCGAAGCTCAAGGTACTCGGGTGTTGTAAAAACCTTCGCCTTCAAGAGAAAGGGGATGAAAATCCAGATCAAGAGCGAAAATGCAAAAACATTTCCCCATTCCAGCATCGAAACGCAGACGCCAAAAACGACCGCCGAGCCGATCATCCCGATAAATTGTTCGCTACTGATGTTCGAGGCGATGAACGAACCGCCGACCACATACCAGGGCAGTTTTTTACCGGCCAGAAAATAGTCTTCGCTGCTCGCTTGTTCTCCTCGGCCCGAAAGATAGCCGATAGCCGTCAGTATGCCGAAGAATCCGGCGATCGCTAGATAGTCCAAAAACTCAAGCGAAAAAGATTCAATGCCGGAGATCGTTGCCAGCGGGGCAATGCTCATGACTCGGCTCGTTTTGCAAGTGGAACTGACAGGAGGGCCTGGTCAAGATGTCCGAGCAAGCGATCGACTTCGGCTCGGGTTTCGTCGTCTAGGGACCACGTGTAAGGTTCTCGCCGGCGATCGCTTGCAAACAGGCCACGCCGGACCAAAATATACGTTTCGATTGCCAGGAAGCCGTCCAGGCCGGCCTGCATCTGAAGGGCAACGATCGCGCAGATCGGAAAATAGAGACGGTAGACGGCCTCTTCGTCGCCCATCTCTAGGGCATTCCAGAGAGCAACCACTCCGTCCAATAGGTCGACGCCCGGCATGGTGCCAGCGATGCCACGACGGTAGCTATCGACTAACAGAATGCCGCCTGAGCCTTCAAAAATTCGTGCCCGACCGTCCGTTCGATCTCGCAGCGCCGAAAGGTTCGGTCCAATCGGTGCTGCTTCTGGCTTGAAGAGGATTTTTTCTGGACCATACGTTTCTAACATATCGGCCATCAACTCGAGGGGGATTGGCTGGCCAACATATCCCGAGGCATCTTGGATTATTAAAGGTAACGCGACTTCGTCAGCCAACGCCCTGAAATAATCGGAAATCGCCGTAGCCGGCAACGAGGTGTTGATCGGCGGGATCGCCATGATTGCATCACAGCCGATCGACTCCGCATGTCTCGCGAACTCTACTGCCGCTTTCGTGCTTTCGGCACCCACGCTAGCAACGACGGCGCCTCGTCCCTCGACAAAATCGACCGTAGCCTGCGTCAGCTCGTTTCTTTCGTCTGCCGACAGTCGTAGCAACTGGGAGACCATCGCCAAACAGACCCCGTCGGCGCCAGTCGAAAACACCCAGTCGATCTGTCGCCGAAAACTGACTTGGTCAATTCGATCCTCTGTGGTAAACGGCGTGTGCAAGATAGGCAGCACGCCGGTAATCGCTTTCGTCATTGCTGTTCCTTTTTCGTCGGGCTTGGTTGTTCGCTCGAGGTCGGTTGCAATCCATTTTTGAGCACGGTTGAACTAGACACTTTCGAGTTGGGCAACTGCCGATCAAGTTGGGCGATCCGCTTCGCACAGGCATCGGTTAATCGCTTGAGGCAGCCGGGATGAAAGGGTGAAATACTCGACTGGTAGGAACCTTCTTCGTACGTTTCCGCAGGCGGTACATAGCCGACGTAGCCGTTGGCAATATTGGTCACCGCCACGGCTCGCTGGGCAAACTTTTGCCGCAACTCGGTTTGGAATCCGCTATGGGCTTCGGTTGGCGTGAAGACCAAGAAGGCATCGCCCAATTGCCAGAGCCAAACAGGCACCTGTGCCTTGTGGCCTCGCTCAAACCGTTGGGCAAGCGAAGCCATCCGCTCAAGCTTCTCTAGCTCAACGCGATCGGTACACGTGTCGAGTCGACGGAGGAGATTTTCGGGGAGAAGTTCCTCCTTGAGTGGCAACTCAACCTCAAACTGCTCGGTACGAATGGTCGTTGAAGCGGCCTGCGGGACGCGACGCCATTGCGCCAGCGGAGCGCCCGAATTTTCGACTCCATCAAAACGTAACGCCGTAGCAGACGGCAACATGCCTTCGAGCGCCGAGAGCGCGGCATAGCCCAGTTGGCGCCCATTGCGATCTGCCACTTCGGTATCCGCCACATACTGTTCGCGGGGCGCTAGCTCGCCCGAAGCTCCGTGGAGAAAAAGACACGGTGCACCGCCGGTGGCCGTTTCGACGGTCTCACGCATCGCGCCTACATAGTCGGGCGAGATGAGTCGATTCTGTCCGCCAAGGGTGGTTGGGTGGCATGCGTAGTTGACAATCGTAGCGTGGATTGTCCCTTGCATGTCGGTGATTCGGCCTAGTAAGAGCGTGTCGTCGGCCGTGGTGTGCGGATTGTATCCACAGATTACTGCGTTTCCCTCGGGAGAACGGAGGTCGCGGTTGCGTGCCAAGTCGCAGCGACCGGTTGTCCAAGTCAAAAGGGCCGGCGCGGCGTTGGCCAATGCCTGGCGAGCAGCTTCGATGATCGCTTTGCGCAGTTGAAGCAGATACTTTTCGATCTTCTCCCCGCCCGGGCGGTCTCCATGTTCTCTTGACGTCGAGGGCCCAGAGTGGGAGTGCGACAATGCAATCACCAGTCGCGATTCGTCGAGATCAAGCGATTTAAGAACCGCGGAACGCACAAATTGTTCATCTTCAGCTAACCGCCACCAGCCCAAGTCGAGCTGCACAAGCACTAACGGCTTGCTTTCGCCGGCCGGTGCGAACGTCAATACGGTCGCCACCAAGCCACGATGCACGCCTTCGGACACATCGTGCGTCGCGCTGCCCCACATCCTCGAGTAAATACCGACCGGCGGGGTGATGTCTCGCTGGGCGACGCCAATTCGGCCCTCAAACGAAGGATGCTCTACGTGCAAATCGTGCTGCTGGTTCATGTTTGTCTCTTTTCTTCGCCTTTCTCAATCCTTTTTGATTTTGTTAGTTTCCGTGGCTGTCACCAAAGAGAGGCCACCATCGCAAAGCAGGACGCTGCCAGTCATGTTACGATTTCGCGGGTCACACAGATATGCCACGTGCAGGGCCACTTCATCGGCCTCCATTAACTCACGAATCGGAATTTTGGATCGAGTCTGTTCGGCCAACGCGGGGTCTTCCTCGAATACCTTGCCAGAAAGACCCGCATTGACAATGCCTGGGGCGACTTCGTTCACCAAAATGCCGTAAGGGGCGTAGTGTTCCGCCATCGAAAAGCAAGCCATTCGCAGGCCGGCTTTGGCCACACAGTAGGCCGGGATATGCCCGTGTACCGCATGGCCTGCCCAAGAACCAATGAACACAATCCGGCCAGGTAGCTTCTGCTGCACCAGCCGCTGAGCTACTGCGTGGGCCAGATAAAAGCTCCCCGATAAGTTGACGTCCAAGTGACGTTGCCAAACTTCAGGGGTCATGGACGATAGATCAACCATCTCGACGATTGCCGCGTTCGGCACCGCTAGGGTAATTGGTCCTAGGTCTTCTTCAACCGCCGCAACCCACTGTCCCACTGCTCCGGCATCACTCGTATCAGAAAGATCAAAGCGAAACCGCCGGTCAAGCTTTTCGATCTCCTTGCGTAACGGTTCGACTCGGCCACCATCCGACAGGTCGCTGACTCCGATATCTGCGCCACGGCGCGCAAGCTCCACGGCACAGGCCTGGCCGATGTCGCCAAGCCCGCCGCTGATAATTGCGACTTGTCCTGTTAAGTTATGCATCGCCCGTTACTGGTATCCGGTTACCAGTCTCCCACGCTACCATCTGAGTAAAAAGTACGTTGCAAAACTTCCTGCTCAAACGGATGTTTTTTAATTTCCGCTTCGTTGATTTCGATGCCCAGTCCAGGGCGAGTGTTGGGACGCACGGTACGGCCTTGCGGCTCGATTGTGTATCCTTCTTCAACCACCTCGGCACGCCACGGAACGTCGGCATGGACCGATTCACAGATGATATAGCTCGGCTGGGAAAACCCAAACTCAAGCGACGCCGCCGTGCTTACCGGCCCCTGTGGGTTGTGCGGTGCCAGGGCGATTCGATACGCCTCAGCCAAGGCGGCGATTCGCCGTGCTTCGGAGAGTCCTCCGCAATGGGTAATATCCAACTGACAAATGTCACAACCCTGTGCGGCAAACAAGTCGCGGAACTGCGCCAAGTGAGTCATTCGTTCACCCGTGGCAATGGGCGTAGTTACCGCCGCATTAATTCGCGCAAGCCCTTCAATCGACTCGGGCCAGCAGGGCTCTTCCAGGAAATAAAGATCGTAGGGGTCAAGTGCCTTAGCAAACTTGAGCCCCATGGCCGGGGAAGGCCGTGCGTGGCAGTCGACCATAATATCGATGTCTTCGCCCACGGCTTCTCGCATGGCTTCGACGCAGGCTGCCGCGGCGCGAACAGGCCGGTTGCCTTCGATCGGCATCGTCGGCGGGACGGCCATTGTTTTGAATGCGGTAAAACCTTCTTCCACCGCTTGGGTTGCCAGCTCGCCAAATCGCTTCGCATTGTCGACCGGTGTCTCGTAAAAGTCTTCCATATTCCCACCGCCCAAATGGCAGTAGGTCCGAATGGAATCTCGAACCGGCCCACCCCATAGTTGGTGGCAAGGCAAACCGGCGACCTTGCCTGCGATATCCCACAGGGCAATATCGATTCCAGCGATTGCCGTCGACCGGATAATCCCGTTGCCATGCCAGAAATGCTGGCGGTACAACGTCTGCCAAAGGTGCTCGATTCGCGACGGATCCTCGCCCACCAGCAATTGCGACAGGTCTTCAATTGTCCCCACGACCCCGCGGGTATGCCATTCGAGGGTTGCTTCGCCCCAGCCGATCAGCCCTGGCTGATCGGTGACGACCTTCACGAACACCCAATTCCGCATCCGGGCGTGGCAAACAAGCGTTTCTATGGCAGTGATTTTCACAGGCTTATGACCTTAAATATGGCTAGAACTCACTTTGTCGCCAATATAAATCAAAGAAGCCCCTCCGTCAAATCGGTCTTTCGCAGGCACCTCTCAGAATCCATTTCACGCTAGCCGCACTGATTGCGATAGCCCACGACTTTTGGACCTCCTTTGGGAACCATTATTCTGATCTCTCGCCACTGTCCGAAAGTGGTGGGCTATCGCAGAAGGAAATCCATGGTGATTTTGAACAGATATCCCTGAAGGAATCTAAGAAACTCGTTATTTCCAGCACTATTTCACAATAATGCTGCCCTTAGCAGGAACAATAAATAATTTCATCACCAAAAGATTGACATTGTCGCCCACGTCATTTATTGTACATATCGTGCTGCTAAATCTGCAACGAAGAGTACGGGCGCTAGAGATATAGAGAGAAGGCAATGACCCTCAAAGAATACATCAAGCAGGATTTAGCGGCCCGGATTCTCTCGGGCGACGAGCCGCCAAGCTCGCTCACCCTCGATCGGCTCTCGGCCCGTTACAACGTCAGCATCACGCCGGTCCGCGAGGCGGTTTCGGAGTTGCTAGCGGAGGGCGTTTTGCAGCGAGATGGCGGTCGTAGGCTGACCGCTGGCCAGCGTCTATTGCCTGACTACGCGCAGTCCGAGTCCTCGCGACCGACGACGCCCGAGGAGCGATTTGAAATGGTCTCACAGAGCTTGGTCCGGTTAAGCATCAAGGGCGAGCCAGTCTTGTTGCGAGAGCAAAGCACGGCGGAAGAATACGATCTCAGCCGCACCGCGATCCGCCAAATATTTCACCGCTTGGCAAGCGACGGATTGCTAGAACATTTGCCACGACGCGGTTGGCGACTTCGTCCTTTCCTGCAGAGCGATCTTGATTCCTACATCGAAATTCGTGTCGCGCTCGAGCGAAAAGCACTCGGTCTGGCCAAACATCGGCTACTAGAGGAAGACCTGATGGAGCTACTCGAGCGAAACCGGCTTCCAAAGAATGAGCAAGAGGCTCCAAAAATTGAAGATGGCTTGCACGCCTACCTCATTGCGAAGGCGGAGAATTCCTACATCGCCAATTTCTTCGCACGCCAAGGAAGATACTACGAGATGCTCTTCAGCTGGGAGGCACTCGATCGGAAAGCTGCCTTGCAGGCGGTCGAACAGCATCGCGAGATACTCGAATCGCTGATCGCACGAGATTGGGAAGTAGCCGCCGATCGCTTAGAAAACCACATCCGACACAATCATCCCGTACTCAGGCACCTGCTCAAAGAGCGTGCTTCTTCTGAATCGCAACAAAAGGAATAAGGGTCATTGAAATGAAACTCCCCTCACTCAATCAGTCTGGCATGCAAGGGCATCGCATCCAGCGTCGCCAATTCATCAAGGCGACTGGCACTGCGATGGCTGCTGCCACTTTGGCCAAGACAACATTAGCCACTCGCGGCGTCTACGCAGCCGATACCGCGCCGAAAAAGCTCCGCATTGGCATCGTCGGCGGACGGTTCGGGCTCGGCTTTCAATGGGATGAACACCCCGACTGCATCGTCCAGGCGGTCAGCGATCTACGTCCCGATCGGCGCAAAGCGCTGATGAAAAAATACAAGTGCGAAAAGTCCTACGATTCGCTCGAAGAGCTAGTGCTCGACAAGGATATCGACGCCGTAGCCGTCTTTACCGATGGGCCGTTGCATGTCGATCACACCATCAAGGCAATGAATAACGGCAAGCATGTCATGACGGCCGTGCCGGCGGCTTGGGCTACGCTGGAACAGGCCGACCAATTGCGAGACATCGTCGAGTCGACCGGGCTGACTTACATGATGGCCGAGACGAGCTACTACCAGCAGTCCACCATCTCTGCCCGGAAAATGTACGAGCAGGGAAAATTCGGCGAGCTTTTTTTCTTCGAGTCGGTCTATCAACACGATGGACTGGAGAGCTTGGGGGTAATCGATGGCAAGCGGACTTGGCGATACGGCGTCGCGCCGATGCACTACCCGACCCATTGCACGGCTCACGTGGTGGGAGTCACTGGCGAGCGACTGACCGAAGTCACCTGCCACGGATGGGGCGATGACCATCCCATGCTCCAGGACAACGTCTACGACAATCCCTTCTGGAACGAGTCGGCTATGTTCAAAACCGACCAGGGCCACGCCTTCGACTGCCGCGTTTGGTGGAAGGGCGCGCACCGCGGCGCAGAAACGGCCAAGTGGATCGGCACGAAGTCGAGTTTCTACGGACACGATCCCAACGGCCAAGGCCCCGTGATCGTTCGCAAAGGGAAGCAAACCGAAAAAGACGACGCCGGCTTTGTCCGCACTTTGCAAAATTTTGAAAATTACGAGCAGCCCGAGTGGTGGAAAACCGACATGCTTCCCGAGCCGCTACGGCACAACAGTGGCCATCACGGATCGCATACGTTTTTGACTCACGAATTTGTCGACGCGCTGGTCCACGACCGTCGCCCGGCGATCGACGTGTATGAAGCATTAGCCTACACAGTACCGGGCATCGTTGCCCACCAGTCGGCCCTACGCGGCGGCGAGTTGTTGAAGATTCCGCAATACGAACGACCAACATAGCGGGCAGTGGTCAGTAGTCAGAGGTCAGTAAAAAAGCCACTTGACTGACTACTGACCACTTTTTTGTTTGTTCCGGTTTCCTACGTAAACGAAACCATCGTACGTTTCTTTTTTTCTTTTCAAAGGGGATTTCAAATGATGAAATTTACTAATTTTGTGACTAGGCCGATCGTGGCCGCAGCGGCGATTGCCTTGCTGGGCTTGACGCTCGGCTCTGCGCAGGCGGCGCTGGTTCCGTTTTCTGAAGACTTTAACACCGGCTCGGCGCCCGATTTTGGCTTCGGTAACACAGTTATTTATGGCGTGGGCACTACCACGATGGATGTTAACAGTAATACGAACGGTCAAGCAGGCACTGCAGTGGTTGATTTGACCAATGCGAATGGAGTCCCGATTATTATGTCGACTACATTCTCGGCGAGTAATTTCGGCGGCAATAGCGACATCGGCCTCGTTGCTTTTTCCGATACGATTGGATTGTCAAATACAGGATACCTTGCCGATGTCAAGGCGGACGGTAGCATGCGCATTTTGCAAGGCCCGACTTTTGCCACTGTACTTACAAGCGCGCCGGCAGGCACGTTCACGTTTGACGCGAGCGAAACGTATACGCTCTCGCTAGCGGCCGTGCCCAACGCTAGCCAACTCGACTTGACGCTTACTATCGTTGATCCGTCAAGCGGCACTGCCTCGATCACCGCCTCCAGCACGATCCTTTATTCTGGAATCCGGTACGGTTATCGTTCGCGAAATAACGGTGGTTTGACAGCGTCATTTGACGACTTTAGTGTCACGGTCGTTCCCGAGCCAAGCTCCCTGGCGTTAGTTGCCCTGGGTTTGTTTGGCATGATTTCGCTGCGTAAGCGGAATCGTTGCTAGTGGACCTACACACATGAATTGCCATGTTGGGTGCCACTGCTGGCTTGCCCAGCAGTGCAAATCGGGACCGGGGTTCCACTGCTGGACAAGCCAGCAGTGGAACCCGTTATTCCAGTTATGTAGTTTTTTGAAGAAGGAAAATCGCATGCCACAGAGTGAACCGCGGGGCCAACTAGGCAAACTGGCGAACCTGTCCCTTTTGCTCAGCGTGCTGGTGTTCGCCCTTGGCTGCGGTGAAAAAAGCGGCCTGCCCTTGGCTTCGGTCGAAGGCACGGTCACCTACAACGGAAAATTGATCGAGCGCGGCATGGTAGTGTTTTCACCCCAGGGAGGGACGCCGGGGCCCTCGGCTACCGGAAACATTCAGCCGGACGGCTCGTTTGTCATGCGGACCACCGGAATCGAGGGAGCGGCCGTCGGCTCGCACAAAGTGACCGTCCACTGTCGTCGCGAATTGACTCCGACAGAGATCAAGAACCGCAGCCTGATAACACCCGAGTCGCTCATTCCCGACAAGTACTGGAAAAAAAACAAGTCGCCGCTGGCGTTCGAGGTCAAGGGTGGCGAAGACAACGAATACGAAATCGTTTTGGAGTGATTTGGGAGATGCACATTTCCATAACCCGACGCGTAAGCGAGGGATGAAGCTGGTATCCGCTGCATGTCCCTCGCTCACGCGTCGGGTTACGAAACTCATGTCCCTCGCTTACGCGTCGGGTTACGAAACTACTGCTCAACCCTATCTGCTCGTTCTCGCAATAACAAAACAATATCATGCAAAAAAATAAAACACACGCATTTACCCTGGTCGAACTTTTGGTCGTGATCGCCATCATCGGCGTCCTGGTCGCGCTGCTGCTACCGGCCGTGCAGGCAGCGCGCGAAGCGGCGCGGCGGATGCAGTGCATCAACAACCTCAAACAGATCGGCCTGGGACTGGCCAACTACGAAAGTAGCTTTCAGCAATTTCCCATCCAGTATTCCGTCCAAGATGAGGCGGGCATCGACGGAAGCGGCCTAAGTTGGATGATGTCCATCCTGCCGTTTATCGAGCAGCAAGCGCTGTTCGACTCGATCGATCCGACGGGAAGCATGCAGGCTGGCCAGGGAATGGTCCGCCTAGAGAACTATCCAGCGATCCGGACTCCCATCGATGCTTACCTTTGTCCTAGCGACCCGGAGGCCAAGGAAAAAATCTTCGAGGACGTCTGGGGGGCGGTAGGAATCCCTTTTGCCACGTTAAGCTACGTGGGTGTGATCGGGCCACACGATATTGGAAATGGCTCAATCTTTGGCGGCCTTCCCGATTGTCACAACTTCAGCCAATATGGCCTTAAAGAGTGTAGCGGAACCTTTTGGCGGCATACGCACTTGGCACCGGTCAAACTGAAAAGTTTCACCGACGGGCTCAGCAACACAACCATCGTGGGCGAGGTTCTCTTCGAGTTTAGTTCCTTTAAGTATTGGGCACTGAGCAACGGTACCTTTGCCAGTACACATGCGCCGCTCAACTTCACGGCCGCACCCGGCGATCCGCCAGAAATCAGCGATCCCTGGCTCGGCTGGAGGAACAATACAGGTTTCCGCAGCCGGCATCCGGGCGGTGCCCATTTTCTCTGGGGGGATGGCCATATTGCGTTTTTCAGCGAGGCAATCGACGAAGTCGTCTACCGCGGACTCAGCACTCGAGCGGGCGAAGAGATCGTTGCTTATGAATAAGAACCGATTCGGAGCATGGGCCCCTGGACGCTGTTTTTAAACCACAAATAAGCCCGAGGGCTGGCACAACCCTAGTCGGTGCCGTGAGGCACCGGAAACTGGTACGAACATCGATTTAGGTCCGGAGGGTCGACACAAAACGATGGCGACGGATGTGTCGACCCTCCGGGCCAGAATGACGACAATTTGTTACGACACTTTTCTCACGGGGCAGGACCCCATAATAACAAAACGGGAGATCTTCATGTCAAAGAAATTTAGTTTTTCCACTACTCTGGTTGCCTTGCTAGGTTTAATGCTCGGCTCCGCGCACGCGGCGACTGTCAACTTTTATGAAAATTTTAATGACGGCGTAGCCGCCGATTTTGTCTTCGGCCCCGCCGTGAATCATTGGCTCTTGACCGGCGGTGCGATGACGAACGTCGGTCAGACAAATTTCACCGCATCGTACGCCACGGTCCCGTTGACCAACGCGGCAGGCAAGGACATCTTGATCTCAACCACCTTCAATGCGAGTGCATTTGACGTCAATAGCGATGCCGGCTTCTACGCATTCTCTGATTCCGCCCTTGGGCTAGGGGCGGATGGTTACATTGCCGACTTTAAGCCGGACGGGACGATGCGCATTCTGGAGGGTGCCAGCGGCTATGGAACAGACCTCAGCACCACCGGTTCGGGCACGAACAGTGGTCCTTTTGCATTTGCCTTGGATACCACGTATACGTTGACGTTACTGCTAACACCCAACGGGCTCGATCACGACTTGACGTTTTCGGTTTTTGATTCAGGGGGCGGCCTACTTGCCACTGCCACCGGCACTACCACAGGGACTGCTGCTGCCGGAACGAATTTCGGCTATCGCGCGCGGAGAGCCGGCGCCCAGGTCGTAGCAGTCTACGACAACTTTAGCGTCATTGATCCCAACAACCCTGGTAGCCCTGGCGATTTTGACGGAGATGGTGATGTCGACGGCGCAGACTTCCTCCAGTGGCAGCGTGATGGGTTAAGTGCAGCAGACTTAACCCTTTGGGAGGCCGACTTCGGTTTCGACAGCGGAACACTGAGTGCTAGCGTCGGCACGGTCCCCGAACCTTCTGCATTCTTACGTCTGCTCGGTGGACTAATATTGGCCGTGTTGTTGCCGAGAAGGCTGACGACAATCGCGGTCTAAAACCATCAAAAACAGATCCCCTTTCTGCTTTTGATCACTTTTCTTTCTCCACTTTGAAGCGAGAGATCTCCATGTCAAAGAAATTTAGTTTGACAACCAAGTCCATCGCAGTTGCGGTAACGATGACTTTGCTTGGCATAACGCAGGGCAATAGTCTCGCCCAAGCACAGGTGTCGCTCGATTTTTTTGAGGACTTCTCTGGTGCGGCACCCGATTTTATTTATACCCTTGACGGTGCCCCAGATCCTCTCGGCACTCCCGTATGGATTGTAGGAAGCGGGGTCTTAACCCATGCCGCGCCTTTTGCACCTCCCTCGCCGTTTGCACCCTCCCTTAGTACCGCGGTGGTCCAGATTACGGACGATTTGAGCAGCACTGACATCGCGATGTCGACGACGTTCTTTGCTTCGACCTTCACGCAGAACGCCGGTATCGGCCTCGCGCTGTTTGGCGAGGAGCCGTCCATGGACTTTGCTGTGGCAGAAGGCCATTACTTGGCCGATTTTAAGCCGAATGGCACGATGAGTATCCTCAGAATCGATCCAGGTACTGGTGTGGTTACCACCATCGCAAACTCTCCGTTTCCCGACACGTATACGTTTGATACGTCCGAGATGTACACGATAACCGTCGAGGCCACGCGATCGGGAATGGGAGGAGTCAATTTGGATCTTACTCTCACCATCGACGATCCCTCTCTGCCCAGCCCCGTCTCGATCTCCGGCACCGACACCTCTCCTTTGTCGGGAGAGTATTTTGGCTACCGCACGCGGACCTCCAATAACTTCGGCAACCACATTGCGGCAGGCTTCGACAACTTCCGCATCTTCGAGAGCGTCGATGGCGATTATGACTTCGATGCTGATGTCGATGGCTTCGACTTCCTCAAGTGGCAACAGGGCAGATCGCCCAATCCCTTGAGCGCGTCGGACTTAGGCATCTGGGAAACCAATTATGGCACAGGCGGCGGAGCGCTGTCTGCCAGCGTAGGCACCGCCATCCCTGAACCAACCACATCCATGCTCCTGCTTGTAGGCATGGCATTCACGTTATTATTGCCAAGGAGCACGGTAATGAGAAACCAACAAAAAAAATCAACCCCGGCCCCTCAACCCTCTACTTTCAACCCCCAACCCTCCCCTTTCCGCTTTCCCCTTTCCGCTTTCCTAGTCCTCCTTCTTTCCAGCACCGCTTTCGCAGCACACCCTTCGGGCACTCCCGTCCCAGCAGGTTACATTGATGCGGCATCGTTTGGTTACAACACGGTCGACGCAACTAACGCATTGCAGTTCGCAATCAATCAAGGGCAAAATGTATTTGTGCCGAATATGGGAGCCGATTGGAATGTTAAACCCATTTTCCTGACTCAATCGAATCAAAACATACTCTTTGAGGATGGCGTGGTAATACAAGCCAAGTCGGGCAACTTTCGGAATGGGAATGACAGCCTTTTTGAGGCACGTGATGTTGAGAATGTGACCCTAACAGGCTACGGGGCCACGCTCCGTATGAATCAAGATGATTATACGATGGCACCTTATTCTGCCGCCGAGTGGCGGCATGGAATCGACTTAGAGCATGTCCGGAATTTTCAGATCAAGGGTCTTCGGATCGAAAATGTTGGAGGAGACGGCATCTACGTGGGTGCAAACGATGGAGTCGATGCGTTTGGTGGAGCCTACGCGGATAATGTCCTTATCCAAGATGTGTTTATCGACAACGCCTACCGCAATGGAATTAGTGTGATTAGCGCAAAAGATCTGACGATCGACAATGTGGTGATTACGGACACCGGCGGTACCGCTCCCGAGGCCGGTATCGATTTTGAACCCAACAATTCCACTCAGCGGCTTGAGAATATCGTGCTCAAAAACAGTATCATCCACACCAGTGCCACCCAAGGACTTGTGCTTCATCTGAGCAATCTTAATGCGGGGTCGGTGCCGGTGACGGCAATCATTGAAAATCTCACGATCGTGGCAAACGAAGGCGCTGGTATTTCGATGAACGTGCCCGAGGTGCCAGGCCTGACAATCCGAAATTCTTTGGTAATTGATAACACTGGTTTGGGGTTTTCGGGGGCTCAGCCGCCAACCATAGGGGCCAACCAGTCGATCGATTTCAGTGCTTTTTCTGGGAACACAACGGGGGTTGTGAGTGGCTTGGCGGAATTGGGCCCAGGCAGCATCACCGGCACGGCGCCGGTCTTTGTCTCCACCGATCCCAATGACCCAGAGTTTATGTACCTCGATCCGAGTACGTCGGCGCTGATTACCGCCGGGGCGTCGGATGGCGGATTCATGGGCGCTCGGCCCGTTTCCCCGTCGGCACTGGCCGCGAACGGGACCGCCGTGCCCGAGCCTTCGACTGCCGCACTCGTCAGCCTAGCGTTGGCCGGACTGGCGGCTACGAGACGTCGTCGAAAGGTGAAAACGTCTTTGATTTAAGTTCCCTTAGCCTCGATCGTTGAAGATGGGTGAAGCGTTACCTGCTGGGAAGGAAACGGCGGGGCCAGTTTTTGAGAAGGGAACCTCTAGGAATTCGTTGAGCACGACTTTCCTTGAATTATTGTCCTAACGATGGGTCTAAAACCCTCGTCTTTAGACGAATCCTTTAGGACCTTATACTGGGAGGATGGAAAACTATCGGACAGGTTCGCACAGTCGTTATGACCTCAAATATCACTTTGTGTGGGTGACCAAGTATCGTCGTAAAGTTCTGACAGGCGAGGTTGGGATTCGGGTCCGGGATCTCGTTCGAGAGGTTTGTCTAGCGAACGAGGTTGAAATCCTGCAAGGCTCGGTCTCTGGGGACCACGTGCATGTGTTGCTGTCGTGTCCACCAACGAACTGATGAAGGAATTGCAGACTTTCACGCCGCCGGTCGTCATACGCACATTACGGAGTTGCTGAGAAACGGGGTAACACTTCCCGAAGCAAGAGAGCTTGCCCGACATAGCGATATTCGCATGACGATGGAGTACGCACACATTGGCATTGATGACCAAGCGAAGGCAGTTAGCAAACTTCCTTGGTATCGAACTGGTGAATCAGAGAACACGTCGAACGAAGACGATGAAGATAGTGGAGCGCAGCGGCCTGCCAGCGGAACTAGACACCTTAACGGGCATTTGCTGTCTTCAAGTGACACTGAAACTACATCGACGGGTACAAGCGACGTTGCAAGTAAACCCTTGGAAAACAGTGGTTCTGACGCTCTACTTCCCCTTCTGTCACCGCCTGACAACGAAGCGGAGAATTTGCAAATAACGGGTTCGATTCCCGCCGCCTCCACTTTTTATGACGCAACTTGTTTGTTGACAGGCACTTGCGGTTTCACGGGACGCGGGTTTGCAACCCGTGTCCTTTTCTTTTGGTCGCTTTGTGTCGTTAGCTGGCACCGATTGTCATCGTTTCGTCTGCCTTGCCCGTACAAGCCGCAGCCAATACGCAGCCATTGTCTTTCGAATGTTGGAAATCGATTACCGTCTTCAGTCGCTGCAACGAACCTAGTAATCTCGTTGGTCTAACTGCAAGAGGTGGGGCAACCCAACGCATGAACGGAAATGGCGAACTCGCAGGGGTGAGGATCACCTCTGTCAGAAACGGTTCTGCTTTGTTTGCCGAGGTTGGATGCAACTTCAGCGTCGAAGCCGAAGGCTTTACTGCGGGCGGCCGTGCATCCCGACGGCCGCTACGGAACTTCGACTCAGTGCGACTCCTCATCCGTTACATGTCAGAAATAGACGTCACTTGCCATCATAATGACTGCGAGATGCGATGGTTTGAATTTTCTCAATGAATCGCGACCGCTCCCCACTCAACTTGCACAGGAATACTGGTCCGAAGCGAGTTTGGCGTGGGCTGGAAACGGCGCAGGAGTGTCGGTTCGACACCGGTTTGGAATTGGCTTGGATACCTAATGGGGTAGCGTTGGCCTACCGGAATTGCATGCAACATGGGCGTGGTCTACTAACACATCCAAATCGTAACCGTTCACGGCTTCAGGGCGATTGCGCCATGATGGGTAATCTAGCAAACCCAGGCAACAGCCTCGGCATTTCGTTGGTGTCTATTTCACCGCATGTTTCGAGGCGTCCTCTTGCTCGGAACTTGCCATGCCTTCCTCTGCCGATCTCATCCAGCATTTTGAAACCGTTACCGATCCTCGACGGGGCGAACCGGTTTATCCTTTGACGAACATTTTGTTCATGGCGGTCTGTGCCGTGATTGCGGGCGCCGATGATTTCGTGGCGATTGCGAAGTACGCTCGCACGAAAAAAACGTGGTTGGCCAAGTTTCTTGATCTTTCCACAGGCATTCCTTCGCACGACCGCTTCAACGCAATCCTTGCGAGCATTAAACCGGCTGAATTCGAGAAAGCCCTTTTGCAGTGGATTACTTCGCTTCAAGAAATCACCGCCGGACAAATCGTTGCCATTGACGGAAAAACGCTACGTCGCAGCTAGGATAGACGAAGTAGTAAGTCGGCGATCCACATGGTGAGTGCTTGGGCCACAGCGAACCACGTCAGCCTGGGGCAAACGGTGGTCGATGCCAAGAGCAACGAGATCACCGCAATCCCCAA
>JAJRSE010000014.1 GCA_024278955.1 Planctomycetota bacterium
ATGGCGATGCGAAAATCGGCATGCGTGTAATTTCTGCCTACGGCAAACTCTGCGACGACGTGAGAAGCACCGCGCATACGCTGTTATCGAGCCGGGAGAACTGGACGCGTCAGTTATTGGAAGCGGTCGAAGCGGGCAAAGTTGATAAGGGAACGATACCGCTCGATGTCGTTCGCAAGATGACGATTCATCGCGGCGATCGCATCGCCAAGTTGATTGCCGCCCAGTGGGGCAAGATCGACGGAGCAACGACGGCCGAAATGCAGGCGGCCATTGCGAAGTACCAACGGGTCATCGGCGGAGACGCGGGGAGTCCGTATCGCGGGCAGACGCTCTACAAGAAGAATTGCGGCAAGTGTCATTTGCTGTTCGGCGAAGGAGGCAAGATCGGCCCCGACCTGACGAGCTTCAAACGTGACGACCTGAGAAACATGCTCGCCAACGTGGTGAACCCGAGCGCCGAAATTCGCGAAGGCTTCGAGACTTTTTTGGTCATCACCGAAGATGGCCGCGCGGTCACCGGGTTCCTCGTCGATCGCGACAACAAGGTGTTGATACTGCGGGGACAGGACGGGCAGAACGTCACCATCGCACAAGACAACATCGAAGAGATGGTCCCGCAGAAGAAATCGCTGATGCCCGAAGGTCAGTTGAAACAGCTAACCGACCAACAAGTCCGCGACCTGTTTGCGTACTTGCGAACGACGCAGCCGTTGAATAATTGAATTCGGCCGATATCACAATGCTGCTATGCGTTTGCCTCGATGGCGCGGCTTCCATCGATTGCGCTCCCTGCTTGTCGCAAGCCTTCTGCGCTGCAACAATAGCGCCCCACGCAGCAATTGATTGCATTCGGTAGTGTACTTGGCGGGACAATGGCGATGTATCAGGTGGAATCGGCACTTTCATTTCCTGAACTCTGGCAGCAGCTCGAACCGTGGGAACGTCGGATCGATGATGAAATCGCTCGTTTGGAGCCGGAGCTGATCGGCCTGCGAAGACACCTGCACGCGCATCCCGAGCCGAGCGGCGAGGAAATTGAGACCTCGAAACTTGTTCGCGAGCAATTGCAGAAGTGCGGAATCGATGCCTGGATAGCCCGCAGCGATCTTGGCAACCGCGTCGGTGTTGTTGCCGACTTGACGGTCGGCACACCTGCCGACAATGCCCCGTTGATTGCCATTCGCTGCGACCTCGACGCGCTGCGAATGCCGGATGACAAACAGGTGGAATACGCATCGCGCATTCCGGGTGTCGCGCACGCCTGCGGTCACGACGCCCATACTGCCGTCTTGCTCGGATCGGCGCTGGCAATGTCGGCCATCAACCAGCAGCCCGCCGGTCTCGTCGAAGCGGAAGGAATTCGTCTGCGGTTTCTGTTTCAAGCTTCCGAGGAAACATCGCATGGAGCCGACTGGCTCGTCAGCCAGGGGGCGATGGAGAATGTCGATGCGGTGTTGGGCCTGCACGTCGATCCCGAACGGCTCGCCGGAGAAGTCGGCATTCGTTACGGCGCATTGACTGCCAATTGCGATGAGATTGAAATCGAGATCGACGGACACGGCGGGCACGCCGCCCGTCCGCATCACTCGGTCGATCCGGTCGCGGCGGCCGCGCATCTGGTCAGCACGCTGTATGAGTTCGTCCCCCGGGCAGTCGATTCTCGTAGTGCAGCGGTCATCACCATTGGCAAGATTC
>JAJRSE010000015.1 GCA_024278955.1 Planctomycetota bacterium
CCTGGCGGCGTGGCTGCTTACAGCGACCTACACACGTATGCCACCGACCTGCTCGCCGCCATACCGAGTGATAATGTCGACTTGCTTAGCCAGCAAGTTTCACTGACGAGCGATCTCAACATCAACGCACTGCGAACCCGCAGCAGTGATATCGATGTACCTGTCCATTTTGAGAATTGGTCTTTGTCGAGATCGCGTAATCGCGTAGCTTTTGGTCATGACGGTTCGCGAACTCAAAGATCAACTCCGGCAACGCGATGTGCAGATCAAGGAGCAGGCTACGCGGATCAAGGAACTTGAAAAACAGATTGAAGAACTGAAAAAACTGCTCGTCGAAAAGGCGAAGTCGAAGGAGTCCAAGCCGCCGAAAGAGGCCACGAATTACAGCGTCACTCGACACGAGCGGAAACAGCGAAAAAAGCACCGGCGCAAGAAATCGACCGGCAGAAAGCCGAAAGACGGCAAGCCGGATCGCGCCACCGAGACGGTCGATTTGTATTGGCATGGTGCCTATCGAAAGAAATGCGTGTTGCGCCGCGAGCAGTTTGTGTGGCGGCTGATCGACGGCAGCGCAAAGTACGTCCACTATCGGATATTCGACGAGCCGGACTCGACCGAGCTGCCTCCCGTGGACGGGGTTCGCAACGGGAAGTGTGAATACGGCGTTGAGGTTTTGGTCACCCTGGCCTACTTGGTCTATTGGACCGGCGTCTCGATGGACAAGGCCTGTGGGATTTTCACCTTCTTCACGGGGCTCAAATTGTCGAAATCGCAGGCCGACTCGTTGCTTTCGCAACTGGCCGCCGACTGGCAGATCGAATACGACGCGATTGCCGAACTGGTCGCGGCAGCCACCATTTTGTACATCGACGAGACGGGTTGGAAAGTGGGCCGGCGATCGTGCTACACGTGGATCTTTAGTACGCTTTCCACCGTGCTGCTCAAGTGCGGTGTCGGTCGAGGCAAAGTGGTGCTCACGGACGTTTTGGGAGAGAAGTTCGACGGCATCGGCGTGACGGACGATTACGCCGCCTACCAATCGCAGTTCACCGAACACCAGCTTTGTTGGGCTCATTTTCTCCGGAAGGCAATTGCGCTGTCGCTTCGCAATCCGGACAACCATCAGTACAAGCGGTTTCTGAAGTCGTTGTTTGCCATTTACTACGACGCGGTGCGTTTCAGTCGTGATCGTCGTTTGTCGGCAGGACGGCAGGCCAAAGTCGACAAGTTGCAAACGCGAATTCGCATGATTTGTCGCCGGTGCGGCGAAACGCTGGAAAAGACGGCACCCGCCGACGATGCGAAGTTCGTAGGTCTGCAAAACGAGTTGGTTAGGCATACCGAAAAGTTGTTCGTCTTCGTTTTGCATCCGGAAGTCGAGCCGACCAATAATCGTAGCGAACGTCAGGCTCGTTCGGAGGCGATGGCTCGGAAGGCGGCTCGCACGAGCAAAACCGAATCGGGAGCAAAGCGACGCAGCGTCATCATGAGTGTTTTGGCGAGCCTTTCGAAGCGTCTGGAACATTTCACGCTCGGCACGGTTTTGTCGGAAATTAACCAATGGCTCGAAACGGGCCAATCTGTTTTTCGGGCGGAAGTCGCCACACTTCAAGCCGCAACCGCCGCCGTGCCCCGCGCACCTCCATGACATCGCGCCTGTTCGCAACCAAACCGCCTACGCCCCACGGACCATGCGTCCATTCCTTTTCAGCAAAATGGACAGATACGACAGATTGCCTTCGGCGAGGCCTTTGCTGCGGCAGCCCTGCCGTTTCTAATCCCTGAACCATCGACTTTGGTGCTTGGGTTGGGTAGCTTGCTGGGAGCTTTGGTGTTGCGTCGCCGGAGGACTTAGTTGCTATATAGAGGAGGTGAGTATAGAGTTTTTTGGGTTCGTCTCCTGGGCTGACCTCTGTCCAGGAGACGTTTTACTCTAGGGAAGTGTCTTTTTGTGTACCTCCCTTTTATTTCGTGTAGCTCAGGAGAGTAGAATGATGAAAAAAAACTTGGTCTTTCTGTTGGCGGTACTGTTGAGCGTGGCCTCAGTGACCGCCCAAGGGGCGCTGGTTTTACAG
>JAJRSE010000016.1 GCA_024278955.1 Planctomycetota bacterium
ACACGACAAAACTCGCCCTCGAACACATCGAAGAGTACCTGCACCATCACGGCGAGCCGGATGGATCAAGCACCAAAGACCGCGTTGTCCAGGCGTTGAAGAACGCCAAGGCGGGCGGCTTAGAAGCGGGTGAGTTCGCTTCCGCTGAGGACGAAGACCGCGAAATGGCGGCGGCCGAACTTTACGAGAATCTCTCGCATCACCGCCGCGCCGGATTCCTTTGGCAAAAACTAAGGCAGCCCAGAAGCTACGACTACCGCAAGGTCGAAACCAAAGGCTACGAAGAGCGTCTACGGATGCCGAAGTTCCCGCTAACGGAGAAGGATATCGAGGAGATTTCCACCTTCGTATTGGGCCTAGTGGTTGAGCCGCCCATCGAGAAGTATGTCTACCAACCGACGGGCGCTGCTAAGGCGAGGCTCGCCGGTGAATTTCTGTTGAACAAATACAACTGCGCCGGCTGCCACATGCTGGAGTTGCCGCAGGTTGCGTATGCACTGACGATGGACGATGCCGAACATCCCTATCGCGGGTTGGTCGGCTGGACGGCCGATGAAATCGCTGAGTGGTTCGTCGAATACCGCAAGCAACTCTTGTCGGGAGATCTGGGTGAAGAGGAGTTTCCCGACGACGTGAAACGAATGCAGCGTCTTGGCGCACCGCTGGATGAGATCGTTCAACTCACCAACGACGAAGACATCAGCGACGGCGACACAATCGGCCTGGAAGCACTCACCAAAAGCGTGCGGGCCTGGCTTGGCGAGCATCCGCAGTACATGCTGATTTCCGACCTGAAAGTCAATGCCGGAGAATTCCCCGCAGGTCTCGCCCACTTACTCAAGTTGAAGCCGCCGGTCAGCGGCCTCACGAAACTCACGCAAGAATCCGGTGCGCCGATTATTCAGTTCCACGGATTGCTCAACAAGCATCTCGAAGATGAGTTGCCCGAGGACGAGGTTTTCGCATATCAATTGTGGGACACCTTGGATATCAAAGGCCGCATCCTGCTTCCCAGCCGCAATATGTCATTCAGCGGATTGGAAATCGATCGCGACGCAATGAAGCCGGCACGCGGGGGCGTCTTCTCGCAGTGGCTCGTCGATCGACTGGTTTCAAAAAGGAAGAATAAGGCATTCGACGACCGTGGTTTGGGTTGGACGATGTCCCCGCCACCGCTCTATCTGGAAGGTTTGAAGGTCCAAACCCCTTGGCTATACAAGTTTCTCAAGAACCCCTACGTCATTCGGCACGAAGCGGTTCTGCGGATGCCCCGATTTAATCTGGACGATGCCGAAGCAAGGGCGTTGGCGAACTATTTTGCCGCTGTCGATGACAGCGAGTTCCCCTACCAGGCAACGCCGCAGCGCGAACCGGTTTACCTCGACCGCAAGAACGAGATTCTCGCCGATGTGATACCGAAAGATTCCAATTACCTGGCAGAGTCGTGGAAACTATTGAACGCCAATCTCTGCATCGGCTGTCATTCGGTGGGCGGGAAAACTTTCGTTGCCGGTCCCGATGCGAAAAAAGTGTTGCAGGGACCGAATCTCAACCGCGTCCACGAACGCCTGCGGCCCGATTGGCTGGCCGTCTGGCTGGCTCGGCCGCATTGGATCACTCCCTATACCAAGATGGCAATTCCGAAAGCAGAACCGTCACTGTTGGGGGGCAAACCGGCCGCCAGCAGCGATGCCTGGCGCGATGCCTTGTTGAATTACCCACTGCTGTTAGAGCGCGACGGCGCGATTTTCTATGACCCGAAAACCAAAACCGTAAAACCGGCTGCCGACGCGGTCGCTGCACCGACCGACTAATGCTGGAGATTGTTTCAATGAAGAACTTAACGCTCTGTTCGATGTTGATGCTAGCCACAACTGCCGGTTGCGGCGGCGGTGCCTCTGAAGT
>JAJRSE010000017.1 GCA_024278955.1 Planctomycetota bacterium
AAAGTTGCGAAAAGAAGAAAAAAATTTGCCACAGAGATCACAGAGCACTCAGAGAAACCTTTGTTTCTAGCACTCGGTGTTCTCTCTGATCTCTGTGGCTAGATTTATTGGCCTTTGTTTCTGACTTTGCAATCATCCTGGTCAAAGCACTAGCTTCCTTGCAACTCAGCCTTGGCGGTACTTGGCGATACACCAACAGGCGCTAACCGCATCTCGAAACCCGATTTTCTTCCCTTCTTCGTAGCCTCGGCTCCGGTAGCCGATCGGCACTTCGACAATCGAGTGCCCAGCGTGGGCCAGTTTAGCCGTGAACTCCGGCTCAAACCCAAATCGGTTTTGCTCGATCTCGATTCCCTCAAGAAGTTCCCGGCGAAATACTTTGTAGCAGGTTTCCATGTCGGTCAAATGCAATCCCGTCATGCAGTTTGATAGCGTCGTCAAAAGACGATTGCCCAGTCGATGCAGCCGCGAAGGGTCTTGTTCGGCATTTTCAAGGAAACGCGAACCATAAACCACGTCTGCCTCGCCCCGCTCAATCGGTGCGAGCAGTTTGGGGTAGTCGCTAGGGTCGTACTCAAGGTCGGCGTCTTGAATTAGCACGACCTCGCCCTGGACTTCGGCAAACGCCGTTCGCAACGCGGCCCCTTTGCCACGGTTATAGCCGTGTAGTAGCAAGCGAATGTCGGGCTGCTTTGCAAGCTCAACAAGCACCTCGCGAGTGCCGTCCATGCTGTAGTCGTCGACAATTACAATTTCTTGATGAATGCCAACCGCCTGCACTCGGCGTACTGTTTCGGCGATTGTCTCGCGTTCGTTGTACACAGGAATCACAATCGAAACCGCCAGCGCACAAGCCTGCTTGAGTTCCTGCTCAACGCGATCAAGGGTCGACTCCATGCGTTCCATGTACGACGCATCAACCGTCGCAGGAATTGCGGCCACCGTGGGATTCGCCAGGGTCTCAAAAGATGTTTTCATTTCAACTCCACTTCAATCACAACACTTCACCAACCCCAGAGCCGCAACCGTAAGCGAGCGAACATGCCCCCAATATCAACGTAAGTAGAACGACTCGCTCCAGCAGGCGAATTTCGCGGCACACCCAAGTCGTTTCCGCATGACTGGAACGGAGAAGCCGGCGCATGGGTTTTGCTGGCGGTCATCGGTCGAGGTGGGAGAGGATGGGCGGCAAGGCTCGCTGGGAACCCCCTGAAATCTACACCACTGTTAAGATAGGGGTCTTGCTAAACCACGTATTCAATGCATTTTGCGCATTCACCCCGGGCCCCAATTCGTTTGACCGACACGACTAGCACAAGTAGTCAAAAATCGTCTACAACTTCGGCTATAAACTGCCGCTACTTGAGGTCAGCATCTTCGAGTTGCGTTGGGGCAAAAGCGATTGGCGGCTAGCAAGTAATTTCTCGCTTGGCACACAGACCGCCTTTTGCTATTTTCCCGACCGCTCGTGATCGTGATCCTCACTTTGCTGGAGGCGCGGTTACCGATGCAACAGGAAGTTCGCAAGAAACGCGGTAAAAAACGTAGTGTCGAAGTTCCCTTTGAGGAAGGCTGGCTTGCCCGCCTCATCGGTCTCGTCGACTATGGTAAGATGCTTCTCACGGCTGTGAGCGAAGGTGCCGCAGCAAACGACGATTGTAAAAGTACGATCCCAAGTCGGCCGACAAGGAAGGAGGCCAAGGTGAGTGTAGGCTCAACAAATCAGCTGCGAGTTCATATCCGTTGGATGATCAGGCGAGATATGTCTGAGGTGCTGGACGTCGAACGTAATAGCTTCGAGTTCCCTTGGTTTGAAGAAGACTTTATTCGATGTCTTCGCCAGAGGAATTGTATCGGCATGGTCGCCGAGCATGGCGAGCGAGTCGTCGGTTTCATGATCTACGAGCTGCACAAAACGCGGCTGCATATTCTCAACTTTGCCGTAGCCGATTCGGTTCGACGCCGTGGCATTGGCAAACAAATGGCGAACAAGCTCATTAGCAAACTTTCGAGTCAACGTCGCACACAAATTACACTCGAAGTACGCGAAACCAACTTGCCGGCGCAAATGTTTTTCAAAACACTTAGCTTCCGAGCAACGTCGGTCTTGCGATCGTACTACGAAGATTCGCCCGAAGATGCGTACCTAATGCAGTTTCGCTACGAATCAGACGCCCTCGAGGCGACTCTCCCCTTCAATCGTATCAACCGCCGAGCAGGGTAAGCAGCTAAAGCACTCGTGCTTTGACCACTCTTAGAATTGGGATGCCAAAGTACTAAGATTGCGATCCCGAGTTCTCACCTGATCTCGGGGTGTAGAGCGGAAAACGCACCAAGGAACTCCCATGGTAGAGCGTGCCACTTGGCGGCCTGAGCAACTCGAAATAACGACCCTAGGCAAGTGCCGCGTCGATTCTCCTTTGGCCCGATCAACGCAAGTCGGTACAGGCCTTGGCAGCTTTGTTTCTGACGATATGCGTGTGCTCTACGAACCTCGGTTTCGCCTCGGCGAAACCATCAGCACCCTGGCGTTCGAGCGTGCCGGAGCGAGAGAAAAAATCTTTTTTGAGCCAAAGCAAACCAAAGCCGCCATTGTTACTTGCGGCGGTTTATGCCCGGGCATCAACAATGTGATTCGGAGTCTTGTCTTTGAGCTGACATTCAACTACGGCGTCTCGAGCATCGCAGGCATCCGCTTCGGGCTCCAAGGTTTGAATCCGCAAGAGGGTCTCCCGCCGGTTGATTTGAAGCCCGAAGATGTCGAGGGCATCCACCATCAGGGCGGAACGGTTCTTGGCACTTCGCGTGGGCATCAAGAGCCCAGCGTTGTGGTCGACTTCTTAGCGAGCCAAAACATTGATCTCCTGTTTTGTATCGGCGGAGATGGCACCCAACGCGGTGCCCACAAAATCGCTGCGGAAATTGCGCGTCGCAAATTGTCGATCTCCGTCATCGGAATTCCCAAAACCATCGACAATGACATAAAATTCTGCTTCCGTACCTTCGGTTTCTTCACTGCCGTCTCGGAAGCAGAAAAAGTGATCGACTGCGCTCATGTCGAAGCCAGAGGGGTCCTAGGCGGGGTTGGCTTAGTGAAATTCATGGGCCGCGAAGCCGGATTTATTGCCGCCGCTGCCTCACTCGCAAGCGGCGAAGCCAATTTCGTACTCATCCCAGAAATCGCCTTTGAACTCGACGGCTCCCAAGGATTTCTCGAAGCCTTGCGCCGCCGGCTAGAAGCTCGCCAGCATGCGGTCGTCGTTGTCGCCGAAGGCGCTGGGCAGCACCTGCTGTCAGGCCATGTCGAACAATACGACGCCTCGGGCAACCGGCAACTGGGCGACATCGGTTTGTTTCTCAAGCAACAAATCACCGAGCACATGCGAGCTAAAAATCAGCCTGTGAACGTCAAGTATTTCGACCCGAGCTACCACATTCGCAGCGTAGCCGCCAATGCTGCCGACAGTTTGTTATGCGAACAAATGGCAAGAAAAGCAGTTCACGCCGGCATGGCAGGCAAAACCGATCTGCTCATCGGACTTTGGCACAACCATCTCATCCACGTTCCGCTATCCATCTCGACCGGCGTAAAAAAACGTCTTTCCACCGAAGGCGAACTATGGACTTCCGTCCTGGCCCTCACTGGCCAAGAAAAGTGGAAGCAAGAGAAATCGTCGTAGCGAACGGGCCTGCTTGCGACTAAAAAGGATTCTCGCCGTCATCAAACGGGTTGTCATCCTCTGCCGGTTCTTCGGTGGCCGGCCCTTCAGGCGACTCTTCTGCTACGGCACCTTTCTTTTTGCTTTCTTTCATTTTCTCTTCAGCTGCCATTTGCGGATAAAGCTTTGGTTCACGGGCTCCGATTTCATGCAGGCATTGCACCAACCCGCTCTCGCTTACCAGGTAAAGACGATCCGACTGATCGTTAGCTAGCGCCGAAAACCCTGCGCCTGCTCCCACGCGATTCACAACCTTTCCGCTTTCCGAGTCAAGAACCAACAGCGTTCCGAACCGATCGAGTCCGTAGACGTGGTGAGCACCTTGGGCGACAAACTGTGCAACACCAGATGCAGACCAAAGACGTCGACCTTCCGTCGAGTCGACTGCATGTAGCACAGAAGATTCCGTCGCGACGTACACCCGGCTACCAATAGCCGATGGCGGGCTAATGATCGGTAACCCTGTCGAATAACGCCAAAGCTCTGCACCACTTGCCTGATCGTAGCAGTACACGTAACCGCCCAACGACGTGGCGTATAGTTTATCCCCCCGAACCGTAGGGGAGGAGACAATTTTGTCATGGGTTTCTACTCGAAGCAAAACTGTTGGGCCTGAGGTGATGCCGAAGTAAATCTGCCCGCGATCAGTAGCCCAAGTGATAAAGTCTCCCGTGACCAGCGGTGGCAAAAAGATGTGCCCCATCGACTGGTATTGCCAACTAGGAAGCGTAGGATCTTCCAACGAAAAACCTTCGACGCGGCCGCCCATCTGCGCAATAAACACATGCGTCTCGCTAATCGCAGGAACGGTCAAAGCAACGTTTCCAATTTCGCGAGACCACAGCAGATGTCCGTCGCCTCGATCAAGCACGTAAAGCGTCGATCCGTTGACCAACGCAACATGCTCGGCATCGACTGCCAATCCGGCGCTCGGGCGATCAGGTCGTCCCGCTTCAGAAACCCACAACGTTTTCCCCGACCTCGTGTTGATTGCATGGATCGTTCCTGCCGAGGTGAGGGCAAAAATTTGCTCGTGGTCTAAGGTCCAATCGATCACGCGGTTCCTTGCTCGGTCAACCCGTACCTGAGAAAACCAGGCACGCTCGAGCCCAACTCGCGAGGCTGCCTCGAAACCAAGAAGCCGATCTGCCGAAAAAGCTTGCGAAGTACCAAACGCTGTAGCAAAGACAATCGCCACCATGAAAAGTCCATGGCAAACTCCGCGCAATCGATTCCATGAACACTTCTCGGATAAAAAAGTCGCACTCAACATAATATCTATTTCTCAATTGAAGAGGGTTTGCGAGGAGCACACAAAGCACGAGTGTTCCACCGCGGCTTGGTTTTCGAGTGCCACTGCTGGCTCGTCCAGCAGTGCGAAGCGGGTACCCGGCGTCCACTGCTGGACGAGCCAGCAATGGCACCCAACTCGAAATTTGAGCTGCGGTAGACTACTAGGCCAGTATTCAGTCACTCAAAACATCTTAACCACTGAGGAGGGCCGCGACAAAATGAATCTCGAAGTTGCCAGAACGCTGGTTTTCGCGATTCAGGCCAAATTTCTTCCCCTCTTGCCTGCGACCCTGGCACTAGACCGCATATACCAGGGTCCTTTACGATGGACTCCCGTGCTTGAAGCTCCTTTGTGGCAGCGCAAGCTGACGGTATGTCGCCAAGGTTTTCTGGAAATCGGTGTAGTCAAGCGTGAAAGACGGATCAACAAACTCGGATACGAACGAAGCAGCCCTGCTAGAAGCGGTGGTCGGCTATCTCAACTTCTCCTCGGGAGCAAGCGATCCCAGCTTCCTGCGTCATCTGAACAAGCTCTTTCGTTTCATCGAAACCAAGACCTCGCGGGAAGACAGCCTCGGCGAGCTGATCCAGCAGCTCTCCGCCACCCTCGAACGCCTCCACTCGGCAGGCGGTGCCTTTGGCGACGTAGCCCAAGCCCAAGCCGTCGTCGAGCTTCTAGGACATCACTTTCTTCCAGCCTACCAAAAATTCCATCACGACCTATTATTCCATCAAACGCCCGCCAATCTTTGGCGACCTTTTTTCATCGGACGAGCCTTCGAGGCCATACTCTCGCAAGGCGCCCCTTGGGATGAGCACGAACGAATCACTCAAGCAGCGATCTCGCAGATCAACGACTACGTCGGCTACCGTCCCGTCGCGATGCTCGACTCAGGAAGCCTGTCTGAGCCCTATCCCCACGAATTTGTGCGACCCATTCCCGTCTATCTCGTGGGAGTTGGTGTCGCGAGTGGGCGATACGAAAAAATTATTCAGCTCGCTTTAGAAACTCTCGGCAACGCCGACCAAGATATCCTCAATCGAGCTTGGTTCGACCTCAACCGGCTTGAAGAGATCGCTATCGACCCTCGCGCCTACGACTTCGACCACCCGGTCAATCGCAGGCCAAACTACCAATTCGGTCAATGGGATCCTCACCAAATTTCTGGCGCTGGCTACTACTCTCGTTTTGTACTTCAACAAATCACGCTCGACGCATTACTCTCTCGCTGCGAAGACGAAACCTGTTTGAGCGAAACCGAAACCGAACAACGCTGGATGGATGCTGCCGCCGTTTTGGCCGGCACCATGCTCATGGCTTCTGCCGTCAGCGGCGACGGACCAGGACGACACGATTCGACCGTCACTCTTTCGACCTTACTCCCCCACATTGCCGCCTATCGCGACGACTTCTACGAACAACTGCTCGCCCAAGCCCAAGGCGAACGCAGCAAACGCCTGCTCGAAGATGCCAAGCGGCATAAGCAGCCCTTCGGCGCTGCCCGACAACATTTGAACCAAGAGCTCGGAAGACGCCGCGCTTTGCAAATGCAGCGTGTCCATCTGGCCCATCTTTATGCTCGACTAGGCTACCCCGAAGCCGCCCAGCGCCAGGCCGACTCCGTTCGTGTAGCCGCAGCTCGTATGGTGAGCGGCATCTACTGCCACCTCACCGCCGGACACAACGCCATCGATTCAGGCACCCTAGAAACCGTGGCCGACCAACTAACGGCTTGCGAAGATCTAATTTACCGCGGCATCGAGTGCGGCGCCCTTGTCGACCCCTGGAATGTCGTCGGCTTTGCTGGCAACTTTAGCCTCTTCCCTGCCCTAGAAAATACGGTTCACGACCGCCGGGTCGATGGGCTTATCGAACTCGTCGAGCAAGTGCTCGATCTTGGTGCGAGGGCGTGGAGCGAAGCCGCAGCGATCGACAACAGCGAGCTCGAACAACAGTTTTCAACCATTTTGGTCCGCATGGCCTCGTGGTGGGATAAGTTCGCCACCTTCACGGTCGAAGACGTCCAGCGGCTCGTCGCGAAAGAAACCGAAATCTCTGCCAATCTCGTCTCAGGTGCTCTCAATGCTTGGCACAAAGCCGGTGCCGCCGCAGGCGATGTCGGCTTCTGGCGTATGTTTGTCGATCAGTTCGATACTTCCAAGTCCTTCCAGCTTGTCATCGAAGCGCTCCTCGACCATAGCGACACCGTCGCCTCTTGTGCCTTGATGATGCAATGGGTTAGCCAAAAAGATCGCACCCCGCTCGAAGAAAGCGACAGCTCGTTCCGCAGGCTCTCTTTTCAATGGTTGGCCGTGGTCGAAGCCAAGCAAGTAGCTCAAGGAAAAAACCATCGCGACGAAGTCGCCAAATTCTTCGCCTACCTCGAAGCCAACGCCGAGGAATACTGGCAAGTCCCATCGCTCACTCTCGATATCCCTTTCGACAGCCTCCTCGATGAAAGCCCCGACGACCTCGACGATCTGTTCCTCGAAGACGAACCCTACGACGATGATGATGATGAGGATGAGGATGGAAATCAGGAAGACGAGGAAGAAGAAGTTTTCGAGGCCGCGTACGAAGAAATGGTCTACCGCGACAGCTCCGACGATGGCTTTGAAGGCGATCTTGTCGACGAAGGAGGAATCGACCTCGAAGACTCCGAATGGGAATACGAAGCTCAGCGGCTTGAACAGCGCCTCGACTTCCTAACCACCGTAGCCAATCTCTGGAAACATGCCGCCATTGTTTGGGGTACCACGGCCACCAACTCGGACGAACCCTCCGAGCTATTCAGCCAAGGCCTCTCCCAAACTACGACCAACTATCGCCAGCTAATCGAGCTGCTCGAAACGGTCCATGGCTGCCCACTTCCCCAGCCCTCCGGGTCGCACGCCTCCTTGGTCGAGTTCGACCGACTACGCACCATCCAAGAAGGACTAGTCCAACGAATTATCATCACCTGCGTCGAAACACGCGATGCCGCACGTCTACTCTCTGCGACGCATGGCCCAAAAATTCCTGACGACGACCAAACTTTCGGCAATCCGGTCGATCTTCTTTCCGTAAAGATCTTACACGCCGTACTAGCCGGCGATGTTACAACCGTCCGATCGCTGTGGGATGATTTCATCGCAGCCCTTAAACCCTGCCCACTCCTCTACATTCCCCACTCCCGCAACGGCGTGCCCCGCAAGATCGTTGCCGCCCGAGGCCTCCAACAACTACTCTACGATCTCCTCGGTTGGCTTCCGCGGTTAGGAATGATTCGCGAAACTTGCCAGTTGCTCAGCGTTGCGCAAAAGATGGAGCTCGAACATCCCGTCGGGCGGGGCGCCGTCACCGAGTTTGATAGCCTGTTCGAGAATGGCTACCAAGCGATCGTTCGTTCCATGGTTGCTTCTGCCGAACTTTGGAATAATGACCAGGCATCTCAGCAGGAGCAACAGGCCGACCACATGCTTGTCGATGCCTTACAGCAGCTTACCGAAAAACAACTCGACCGTTGGCTTACCCATAGCCAATCGTTGAGACTCAACATTGTTGAGCGACTGGCCGATGCCAAACGCTGGGACCGCTTTCGCAATTTCGTAAAAAAATACGGTGAAGATCTCTTTGACCAGCGATTTATGAGCCTAGGGAATCTACGAGGTATTTTACACCAAGGTGTCGACGAGTGGCTAGTCAGTCTCGAAGAAGACCCCGACATCGAAGACGAAATCCTGCTGATCAAAGATCTTAATAACGGATTAGATCGCGAAGAAGCCGTCGACATGCTTTCCCTGGCCATCGAAGCGGTCGTCGAAAACTACCGAGCCTACCTCGACTACAATACCACCACCACTCAGTCGGATCACGGCCAACAACTTTACACGCTGATTGATTTCTTGCGTCTGAGAGCAACCTATGACCGAGTCGCCTGGAAACTTAAACCGGTCGTTTGGGCGCACGAAATTCTTGTTCGACAGCAACGGGCCTTTGCCGCAGAAATGTGGTGTCAAACTTTCGCCGAACGTACTGCCGAAGAAGCCGATGCCCACATTGCCCGGCTCGCCACGCTCAGTCAAGAACACGGGATGCATCTTGCTACGGTAGCCGACCGTGTGTCTGAGCGATTCATACGTCCGTTGATGATCGATCGCGTCAGGGCTCTCGTCGAACCGGCCCTCACTTCCACCGGCAAACACGGCCAAGAAGTTTTTGCCGCGCTCGAACGAGAAATCAATAGCCTCGCCAAGGAACCCTCCGGCGCAGGCCTCGACATCCCCGATTGGCTCGAAGCCTTAGAAGAAGAAGTCACCACCGCCCGCTCGCGATTCAACCACCAACCCCCCTCCGACCGCCTAACCAGCCACATCGGCCAAGTCCAACTCACCTGGCAAGAGATGCTAGAGCAACTCGAAGACCCCAAGTAGCCGCTCGCCAGCCCCTTCCTCCTTGTTCTTGGCGAACTTGGCGGTTCAAAAAATCGATCTTGCTACTCTGCCAAAAGGTAGTAGACGGCTGTCCATCAACTCATTCTAATGAAACCCTAGACGCGGCATACAAAATCTGTTGGTCAAACCAATCGGCCTAGCGAGGTATCAAGGATGTCTGAGACTCTTAAGGAAACGCTTCCCATTTCGGAAATCGAAAACCTTCCGTATTCCATTCCGCTCGAACTCAAAGTAGAAGACCGCGATACCATTCGCTCCTTGGTCGAGTACAACGAAGGACCCGAACGCGACGACTACGCCCTCGAAGCCCTCAAGATCGGCGTCCTCGCCTTGCGCCACGCCGCCGGCGCACTCGATACCGATTTTATTCAACGCGAAACCACCCGACTGGTCGAAACTCTTGGCCACGAGCTAGACACCCACACGCGCCAAGCCAACGATCGGCTGGCCGGTTCGCTCAAAGAATATTTCGACCCCGAAGACGGTCGCTTCAGCCAGCGAGTCAAGCTGCTCACCTCCGACGACGGCGATCTTTCGCGAATGCTTCGCAACATGTTCGATGGCGACAACTCCCAGCTTGCCAAAACTCTGCTTTCGCATTTCGGCCAAACCAGCCCGATCATGAAGATGCTCGACCCCAACCAGTCGCAAGGCCTTTTCGCCACGGTACGCGATAACGTCGACCAACAACTTACACAAAACCGAGAACGACTACTAAAAGAGTTTTCGCTCGATAACCCCGAAGGAGCCTTGCGCCGACTCACCGGCGAACTCACCGCCAAACATGGCGACTTCACCAAAGACATGCAGGGCAAACTCGACGAAGTGGTCAAAGAATTTTCGCTCGACGAAGAAAATTCCGCTCTCAGCCGCTTGGTTGCCAACGTCGACAACGCACAAAAAAGAATCACCCAGGAATTCTCGCTCGACAACAAACAGTCGGCGCTCCACAAACTCAAAGAAGAACTCCTCACCATTCTTTCTGCCCATGTCGACTCGAATGCCGAATTCCAAACCGAAGTCAAAGTCGCCCTCGGCAAACTGGTTACGAAGCGAGCAACCGAAGCGACCGGCACCCAGCACGGCATCGCCTTTGAAGCAGCCGTGTTCGAGTTTCTCTCACGCGAGTCACAGCATATTGGCGATATCGCAACCTCGACGGGCAACACCACCGGCTTGATTAAAAACTGCAAAGTCGGCGATTGCGTGATCGAACTGGGCCCCGACAGCCCCGCGTCTGGTGCAAAAATTGTGATCGAAGCCAAAGAAGACGCGAGCTACGGCCTGGCTCGTGCCCGCGAAGAAATGGAAAAAGGCCGAAAAAATCGCGGTGCCAACTGGGGACTGTTCATTTTCTCGAAAAAAACCGCACCCGAAGAACTTGAGCCGTTCCAACGCTATGGGCACGATCTTTTTATCGTCTGGGATGCTGAACAGCCCAACTCCGACGTCTATCTCAGGGCCGGCATTGTGACCGCCCGAGCTCTCTCGCTACGAGCCGAACGTCAGACCGAATCGCAGCAAGCCGATTTCAATTCCATCGACAAAGCCGTTTTAGAAATCGAAAAACGAGCGACTAATCTCGACACCGTAAAAAAATACGCCGAGACGATCAGTTCTTCCAGCGAGAAAATCATCGACCGTGTTTCAAAAGATCGAAAAGCACTCGACCGGCAAATTCTCACGTTACGAGAGAAACTCACCGACCTAAAATCGTTGCACAAAGTAGACGAGTAGCTACGACCAGTAACTAGTAGTCTACCGCAGCTCAACATTCGAGTTGGGTGCCACTGCTGGCTTGCCCAGCAGTGGGCGCAGGGTACTCGCTTCGCACTGCTGGACGAGCCAGCAGTGGCACCCGAAAACCAAGCCGCGATGGATACTAGGCGACTCCAGGTAAGCAAATCGCGTCGTGTGCCGATTGAATCGTCGCCGAACAAACCATCTCGCTCCCCACGCCCGATCCAGCAAGTAACGCATACTCAGCCAGTCGGTTCACTTGCCGTGGCACGCCACCGCTCAGGCGGTGAACTTCGGCAAGCGCCTCGTCCTCGAACAAGGGGCGTTCCGATCCGGCTTCGACCAGCGAAAGTTGCAAGTATCCCACGGTATCCAGCTCATCCCACGGCTGCAAATCAATCCGCAAATCGATCCGATCCAGCAGACCCTGGCCAAGACGGCTCGCTTGTTTGCGATTGGCAGCTAACACCAGCGAGAGCCCCACGTCACCACGAATTTGGATATTCGCCAACCGTCCCAAATGCGTCAGCAAGTCGGGCCCTGCCTGATCGGCGTTGTCCAGTAACAAGACCGTCGTCATGCCCTGCATTTGATTCTCGCCGAGACGATCGGTCAGTAGACGAGCCAGCCGCACCAAATCGTCTTCAACTCGAACCCGCGATTTCAGTGCCACGCCAAGCTGGCAATAAAATTCTCGCGCCGAAAGCCCAAGCAAATCAACCTGAGCCACAGCCCGGCTACGCTCCCGGCACTCCTGGGAAAATACTTCGAGCAGCAACGACTTTCCCAAACCTGGCTCGCCAAGCACAAGCCCCAGCCGCCTTCCGTTATCGACCAAAAATCGCAATCGGGCCCTCGATTCGCGTTGGCTAGCGCCCTCGAAAAAAGACTGCGGATCGAGCCCACCAGAAAAGGGCGTCCGGTCGAGTCCCCAATGCGATTGATACATACGGTAAGTCTCTGCTGGCTAAAGTCGCTTGAGAAATCATCACAAACGAGACACAATACCTGTCGACAAGCACCGGTCCCTATCCTCAAAGTTCGACACATCCCCAAAAAAAATCCACCCCTGCTAGCAGCTAGCACCCCTCCCCCCCCCCCCTAACCTCTCACCTCCGACCTCCCACTTCAAAAATGCCCGACCGCTACTACTCTGCCGAACCCATCCAGGGCACCACCGCCACACTCGCAGGCAACGAAGCTCACCACTTGCTGCACGTAATGCGTGCCAAGCCAGGTTTGAAACTCGTCGTCTTCGACGGTCAGGGTGGCGAGTACGAAGCCGAAGTGGCAAAGTGCCAACGCTCGACCGTCGAACTCTCGCTTGGTCCAAAAAACGCCATCGAACGCGAACTCCCCTTCGACCTCACACTAGCCGTCGCTTTGCCCAAAGGCGATCGTCAACGCTGGCTCGTTGAAAAATCGGTTGAGCTCGGCGTGACTCGACTCGTGCCGCTGCGAACGGCGCGCTCGGTCGTCGGCAGCGAGCAAGCCTCATCCAAACTTGAGCGATACGTCATCGAAGCCAGCAAACAGTGTGGCCGCAATTGTTTGATGCAACTAGCAGCACCACAAGATTTCGCAGAACTCTTAAGCCAACAAAAATCGCCCCTCCGAATCCTCGCCCATCCCGGCGGCAGCCAACTTTCTGAACTCAGGCCGAACTCCACCGAAAATCGCTGCCTCGCAATCGGCCCCGAAGGCGGATTTACCGAAGAAGAAGTCGCCCAAGCCAACACGGCCGGCTGGCAAACGGTCGGACTAGGCAGCCGAATTCTACGCCTAGAAACCGCAGCAATCGCTCTCACTGCGGCGTTACTTTTTCGTTGAGGTTTCGCATACTCGCGTTATTCCGAGACGCTGGGTTCTTTCTCGGCTTTCTTCTCGATCACCCCAAACAAATGCCCGCCGTGGTCGGCACCACTCCAAAAGCCCGCGTAGTGCCCATCAAAAATCATGACCCGAGCAGTAAAAGTGCCGAGCCCCGGGATAACCAGCTTATCAACCGTAATCACCGGCGTATCGCCCGCCCAATAAATTGGCAACGTAAGCGGCAGCTTTATGTCGTGCTCTCCATAGCGAATGCGCGTCTGGAAAAGCCATTGCCCCTTGCCTAAATGACGCACGCTCTCAAGCTCATACCGCTCAGCCGTAAGGTGAGCCGCCGGCTGGTCCGAGTCGGTGAAATGGCCGACCAGCGTAACGCCGGTCAGCGATTTCTCTAACGCGGCATACCGTTCTGCTACTTTAGAATCAGCCGAAGATTTTTGCTCTTCCGCTGCAAGTGACGTCGCAAAAGCAACAAGAAAAGCAAAACCCAAAAGCGTCTTTTGAATCGACATCGCTCGCCTCAACCTGAGTTGCCAGTTACTGCGCAGTTGAAAAGTAGCCACCCAAATTCAAATACTGCGAACTACGTCCCGTAGTAGGAACTCCTCCGGTTGGATTCTTAGAAACAATCCCCCGGGCCGTGGCAACACGCACCTTCTGCTGCAGCTTACGGAAACGCCTCGCTTGCTCGCGCTCTACCAGTCGCTGCTGCTGCATCGGCTGAACAAAAGCGTGATAGCTCGGGATACCAAATTCGCTCTCTCGCACATCAAGGTTGAGGTACGGACTAATGGTCGGTTCACGTCGCAACGATTCAAACGGCTTGCTTCCTTTCAACTGCAACGGCTGCGGAGCTGGCATCTGACGATGGAACTGTTGGGAAGGAATGCTCGCCGTCTGCCTCCCCCTCCCTCCGAAATACTGCATCGCTGGGGTGGCCACTCGGTTTTGGTTGAAACCATACGGAGAGGCTGCTTGCAGACAACTTAGCGAGGCAGTCCACACGATAGCAACGCCCAAAGCGATAGGAAGACTACGAATTAGGCATGGGTACATGGATGAATCCTTCGTATCGAGCGAACAAAAATCAGGGGCTCAGCCCCCAGGCCCTACGTCTCCTTTAATCGGCAAAGTCGCCCCCTCGGCTTGCGTGGAACGCATTAAATAAGCCAACTCTCAGGCTTCGATTCATCTGCTAGCAGGGCACTAGGAAATCGAAAATCGCTCAATCCTCTCATTTTCCAGCCATTTTAGGCCGATGACTAAGCAAAGAATCGATAGTTGACTTTGTTGACCTACTTGCATAGGATTAAGCTTGCTCGTTTTTGACAAAGTACTAGCCCAATTTTTGGGCCAGCACCCAGCCGCTTGAACTTGAGAGAAGAGAAAATACAGTGACCCTATCCTCTGCGTCTGCCGTTGCCTCGCGCCCAAATTCGCCTTCCTTTCAACCTCTCGAGGCCACGCCCGAATTTCTCGCCGAACTTGCCGAACACAGCGCGCGACTTGAGTCCGCCACTCCCGAGGAAATCATTACCTGGGCAGCCGAGCGTTTTGCGTCTCGTCTGACCATGGCCACCGCTTTCGGCCCCGAAGGTTGCGTCATTCTCTCAATGCTCGCCCGCGTTGCCCCCAAGACTTACGTCTTCAACCTCGACACCGGCTACCAATTCCAGCAAACCCTCGACCTCCGCGACCGCATCGAAGAAAAGTATGGCCTCGCTGTCGACATGCTCAAGCCCGAACTCTCGGTGCCCGAGTACGAAGTGCTTCACAACGGGCCGCTCTACAAAACCAACCCAACCCAGTGCTGCTTCGACCGCAAGATCAAACTTCTCCATCAGGGCATCCAGGGGAAACACGCCTGGATGAGCGGCATCCGGCGCGACCAAAGCGAAGACCGAGCCCAAGCGGCAATCGTCGGTTGGGACAAAAAGTTCAGCGTCGTAAAAATTAGCCCGCTAGCAAACTGGACCAAACAACTGGTTTGGAAACGCATCTTTGACGAGAGCGTTCCCTACAACCCGTTGCATGACCAGAACTACCCAAGCATCGGTTGCTGGCCATGCACCCGGGCCCTCGCTCCCGGCGAAACCGACGACCGCTCTGGCCGATGGAGCGGCACCGCAAAAACCGAATGCGGCCTCCACACCATCCAAGAAACCGACGGCAGCGGAATCTAAGCCGAGAGGTCCGAGGGAAGAGTCCAAAGAGAATTCCCTTACCTCCAACCTCTTACTCCCCCCCCCTCAATGAACCTTAGCGCCAAAACCGAATACGCCTGCCTAGCCATGTTAGAGCTGGCCCAGCACTTCGACGGCCGCGAGCCCGTCCAAGTTCGTTGTATCGCTGAGCGCCACGGCATTCCCTCGCCCTTCTTGGTGCAGATTCTTCAAGACCTCAAACGATCAGGCCTCGTCAGCAGTACCCGCGGCGCAGCCGGTGGCTATCGTCTCACTCGCTCGCCCCAAGAGATCACTCTTGCCCAGGTGTTAGATGGGGTCGAAGGAAGTGTCGAGCCGACTACCAACGCATCGGTCGCCTCGCCCCTAGCGCCCGTGCTACTCGAAGTTTGCAACGAGCTTTCATCCGCCCGGCGAAAACACCTCGAAGCCATCGCCTTGGCCGACTTAGTCGAACGAGCGTGCGAAGCCACCGGACCCATGTGGTTTATCTAGAGCAAGCCTAATATCCCGGTGACGAGGGATTAAGATTTTGAAATTGCATTTCTTCTGGCATCCCAAGCTTCTCAATTTCAGTGCGCAATAGCCGCAAGCCTTTCTTGAAATCGTGGACTTCAAACACCAGCAAATGCTCCGTCGGCGCAACCGCATCGACGCCGACCTGCCGGAGGTAGTTGCTGTAGATCCCTGCTTTTGCCTCTTCGAGCGCAACGCGTAAGGGCACAATATACTTTTCGCGAACCTCATCAGACGTAAGCGTCGAACGAAAAGCGAGTCCAATTTTCTCCAAAGCACAGTCCTCTTTCGTGGAGTAAATCCCTCACTTCATGGAAAAGAGAGAGGAGATTTCCTGTTTTTTTCTCCGTGCCCTCGGCGTCGCCGCGGTATTCTCCGCTATTCCTTGGGTATTTCCCCTGCCAGCAAAACAGCTAGCTCTTGCCTTTGCCTAACAACACGCTGACAATATAACGCACTTGGCCGTCTCTTGGCAGCCACGTTCTACTGCTCATCGGAACAATGAGGAATCAAATATGAAAAACCATCAATTACGCTTCTGCGCGTTTATTCTGTTCGCCCTAACGCTTACAACAATCGCCGCCTGCGAGTCCTCTGCCGGAGAAGATCAAGCACGCGAAAAAATCCGACTTAAAAAACACCAGCTAGGTAGCACCACTCCCGTTCACGCATTTGGCAACATCTATCTCGCGGGACAACCTTCGCCAGACGACTTGGCTATTTTCAGATCCAAAGGCATCAAAACGGTCATCACTCTACGGCACACCAAAGAGCTGTCTTGGGACGAGGCCAATGCCGTCAAGCAAAACGATATGAAGTTCATCCAAGTGCCTTTCTTAGGAGCCGATCAGCTCAAGCCAAAAACTTTCGACAAGCTACTCGAAATTCTGCGCGACAAAAAACAAGGCCCCGTCGTGCTACACTGCGGATCGTCCAATCGCGTCGGCGCCATCTGGTACGCCTACCGAATCCTAGATGGCAAGCTTTCGCACGACGAAGCAAAAAAAGAAGCCCAAACCGTCGGCCTGCGAACCCCCGCCTATTTAGACATGGCCCAGAAATACGTCGCCGCCAAACAAAAAGAACAAGCCACGGTTGAGAACCCGTAAAGCTGCTGTTGCGACTCACAGCAACAAGCATTCGCGATCGCGCACTGCGAGCAGGGCGGTCTAAAAACGAATGTGCAAACGTCCTGTTCACCGCCGCAACATTGCAGCCAACAGAACCCCTAAAGCACAGAGCAGAATCGCCGAAGGTTCAGGCACCACAAAGACATTTTGTGGCATCGAATCCATTGCCGAGTTGCGCACGATTACCTCCGAAAGAAGTGTCTGCCCAATCGTTGGGAACAACGCCAAGAGTTCTTCGTCGTTAGCGTAGAAAAATCGGTCTCCATCACGCAGTCGCGTGAATTGATCGACAAGGATCTTGCCAAGCAGCTCGCCAACAAGACCATCGCCGACCACGTCTTCAGCGATTGCGCCAAGCCACAAATCGATGTCTTCGATCGAGTCGTATGCCGATTCCAACGACGCCGCGACAGCCGAATCGCTCGTAATCTCCGAGAAATCGCTGCGTGGAGTAAGTCCCAAACCGCGACGCATGTCGTTGTAGGTCGGCAATCCATGATCGCGACCGCGTTGAATATTGACCGCCGCCAAGTCGAGGCCGCCATTCCCTTCATCGAACAGAAAGTTACGCAATTCGTCAACGATAAAGGCATCCACATTCTGCGCCTGCTGCATCGACAATCCTTTTAACAACGAGTCCACTCCACGGTTCTGAGCAAAACTCGGATCGAAAAATGCGTCACGCAATGCAACGGCTCCTTGGGAATTCCCCGCCGGATCAGCTAGCTGTATCTTTGGCGAAAGTAGCGTATGCCCAACGCGATAGGCAGCATTAGCAAATTCGTTGCTGAGCGTCACATCAACGGTCGCGTCGTAGCCTGCGTAAGCTGGCAGCTCGCCGCTCCCCACCAATAACGGTAAAAATTCCTGATAGGTGATCGCCTGGATTTTAGCACCCACTGCCTTACGACTCATTTGATAAACATACTCGTCCACATCCGACGCAACATTCGCATCGAACCCAGCCTCTGTTACCAACTGGCCAAGATCGGCACGTTGCCCTAGCGTCTCTGCCAGCCGGTTATGCTCACGTAAAAAAAGAGTGTGAATTGCTGTCAGACCAATCTGCTCGTTCACGCGAATGTCTCCCGCTAAAAAAAGCGATTCAGGATCTGCCGGAGAGGCGCCCAGGGTAACCGGCGGATTAGCGTTCGGAAACGGGTTGGTCGCCCGATTGAAAGGCAGCAACGTTTCGCCGTTCGAGGCTAAAGTGGTTTTCAGCTTACCTCCAGCAAAAGTTCTCAGAAAATCAGCCCGCGACTGATCCGATCCATAGACATTAGAACCGTCAATGTAGGTCGTGATCTTGTTGACCTGCTCACGCGGTACGCCGGTACCCGCTCCAGTGCCCGGAGCAGGATCGTTACGCCGGAACGGCAGGAATGGAAAGCTTGGATTGAATAGTGGATCGGCGCTACTTGTAACCGGGATTAAAAAAGAATCGCTGGCAGGCGAGGGTTCTTCAAGTGCGATATCATGATCGATAAACTGCCCCCACTGCCAAAGCCAGTCGCTTGCTTTAAGCGGATTAAACTTTGAGTGGCTGCCCTGCGCAACGACTGCGTTGCTAATATCACGCGGATTCGGTAAACGCGAAGTCCCAACACCGGCAGGATTGGCGAAGTCCAAAATACCGCGAGGCGTGTCGATGCCATCTTCATAAGTCGGTGTAAGTAGCAAGGGATCGAATCCAGGTAGCGGATTAACAATCACATCTCGGATACGACCCATCGGTGTAAAAGCTTGGCCTTGAGTAATGTTGGCCAGGTTGTTGCCCGACCCGTCGATCGTCCGAAACTCCACCGCCCTTGCAGCGTGCATGAGTCCAACAAGCAGAAGGCAAAAACAAAAAAATGTGCAGAACAGGTAGCGGAAATTCAACATGAGAAAACCTTTTCAGCAGGAAGTGAGATTGCATACCACGCTACTAGAGCAAGCCCCAGATGGGTGTTCCGCTCCTAGCACGGTTTGACGCTGAAATGCCAGTGCGATGGCCGGAGCAAGTCCGTGCAATACGCACTAAACTAGCGCGAAATTACCAAAGGCAAAGGGAAATGAACCAGTCGACAGCTCTATCGCTGTTGCCATAGAAAGAGAACCATTCCCGCCAGTAGCGCGAAGGTTGTCGAGGGCTCGGGGATCGTTTGCACCCCCAATGCTGCACCGGCGCCGCTAAACTCATTTTGCCACGCTAGGAAATCAGTGCCGTCGACATCGGCATCGAGATCGGCGTCGCCGTTAGAAGGCAGTGCTCCCGACGGAGTGCCGAAGCCCGACTCCCAAATAGCCAAATCCTCTGCGTCAATGTTGCCGTTGCCAGTGAAATCTGCACCGCTAAGTACCGCAGTAATGCTGAAACTCGATTCGCTGATGCTAAAGTAATCCTGCCCCACATTGTCCTGCCGCACACGTACCCAAGCAGACGAGATGTCCGAGTTGGGGGTACTCCAATCAAACGAGTGCAGGGAATTGCTTGAGGTGTCACCTGCTGGCAGATCCGTGGCAATCTCAAGCCAAGGTCCATTGTTGCTTTCTGTTGAGTACCATAAGTCCCAGTCAAGCTGGTTGTGCCCAACCGCGACCTGCCACTCGATAGTAAACGCTGAACCTCCGCTGAGCGTTTCGCCTCCATTCGGCGAACCGAGCTGTACGTGCGCCTCACTGACGCGACACAAGAAAGCAAAACATGCCAACGAAAAAATAGCCAGCAAGAAGTGTGCGCGCAAACCATGCGCCAATTGAATAAACATCTCTCTTCTCCTGTTCCAAAGAAGTTTGCCGAGAGCGTTCCGTACAGACGCATGCCATAGGCACACAATCGAATGTCTGATTCCTTGGAAAGGACCCCCAGCAGCCTGTTCCAAAATCGCGAACTAAGTTCCCTGTCCGCGAATCGGGAGTGTAACACAGTTCAACATTTTCTCAAAAACAATTGTTGCCATTTTTTTGACTCTACCTTGGACACTGCAAGCAATGCAACTAACATGCTTTTCCGTCTGAACGGTCGCATTATTTACCAACCGACAAGAGAACCGCGGGTGGGTTGCGCAGCAACAAAAGATCTGGCTCGAGCCGCCCAAATCAAATTTTGCGACGGACTCCGTAACCGGCGAGACGTTCGAGAACTGTAACGCGTTGCCGGGAGAGAGGAAAGAAAGCACCGGCGTTTTGGCTAAGCGTCTTTCTCTCGGCAATAGGCGACCATCTCGTCGACGCTCATTGAAGAGCGGTCGATTTTGGCGACCTCACTGTCGGCAGTTTCGGCGGGAACTGCCTCGGCAACCGGTTCTGGTTCTGCGGTGGGTGCGGCTGCTTTCTCCTTCGCGGGAGCTGAGGTTTCGGCACGTGCGGCGGCGAGCATGTCGGCGACCGACATTTCCGAGCGGGCGGTCTTTGCGGGTGCCGCAGCTTGGGGCTCTTTTTTGGCAGCCGGAGCGGCTCCTGCTCGTGCGGCGGCTAGGATGTCGGCGGTCGAGGGTTTTGCTTTCGCAGCGGGCTTGTTGCCGGCGTCTTGCATGCGCGCCATTTCGAGCGGCGAGAGTTTTTTCTCGGCACTGGCGACCGATTTTTTGGCAGCTGGCTTTTTCGCAACGGCTTTCTTCTTGTCACTAGGAGCGGGTTTGTCGACGACTTTGAGAAAGTCGAGATCGATATCGTACCAGGCAATGTTCTTGTGGTAGTCACCAAATTCGACGAGCGCACGGCCGCTCATGTTGACGGTTTTTACCTGCCCGACCGTATCGCGAAACCTAGCTAACTCGGGTCGGTCGGCGTCCACGACGACGTATTTGTCGGTGTATTCGAGTTTGATCTTTTCGATCTGCTGATAGACCATCGGTTTGGGTGTCTCCCGCGAGAGGACGCTCGTTTGCTCAGGCTGCCCAACAAGTATTAGACAGCCGTCGTGAAACCCTGAATTGTGTCTCAAATTGCCGATTCTGGCAATGACCTCTTACGGCAGTTTAGGGGATGATTTTCCTTGCGAAACGGGTCTGCTTGCCCGATAATCGATGAAAATCTGGGCCATCGTTAGCCTGGAACGAGACCTTAGGATTCTTTTGAGGAGATCTACCGCGATGGCGCAGTCGTTAAACAGCAAGTGGTTTCGTCCGTTCATTTTTTCGATGGTTCTCGTGGGCATTCCGATTTTCACTGTCCAGAATTCGCATGGGGAACAGTACCTTTCGGGCATCGAGTGGCAGAAACCGCCGGTTGTGACCCCTGGCAAAGAAAATTCGCAGCCGCCGTCAGACGCGACCGTGCTTTTTGGTGGCAAGGATCTTTCGCGTTGGGAGAATGGTGAGAATTGGCCTGTTCGCGATGGGGTCGCCTATGCGGGCAAAGGGCCTATTACGAGCAAGAATAAATTCGGCGATTGCCAAGTCCACGTCGAGTGGTCTGCTCCTGTGCCGCCGAAGGGCCAAGGTCAAGAACGCGGCAACAGCGGCCTGTTTTTGATGGGAACCTATGAAATCCAAATCCTCGATTCGTACAAGAGCGAAACCTACTCAGACGGTCAGGCCGGAGCGATTTACAAGCAGACGCCGCCGATGGCGAACGCGATGCGCCCGCCGGGCGAGTGGAACACCTACGATGTGTTTTGGACACGCCCACGATTTGCTGAGGACGGAACGCTTGAGTCGCCTGCCTACATCACGGCAGTCCACAATGGGGTGCTGATTCTTAATCACTTCGAGCTACTTGGAAACACTCCTTACAATCGCCCGCCAAGTTACACAAAGCACGCCGATCGGATGCCGCTCTCGATTCAAGATCATGGCAACCCGGTCGCATTTCGCAATATCTGGGTCCGGGAGACCAAGCCGACAGTAGGCCAGCGGACGAGTGCTCCTTATCTTCTCAATGGAACAACAGGGGCGAAGACCCCTTTTGGGGAGAACGAGTAAGGCGGTCTTTATGCGGGATTGATAAAAACCCCGTAGCGCCAACGAATCGTTGTTGGGAAAACTGTTTGCCGTTCGCAAGTAGGCGAGATCGTCGTTTTTTGCGAATTCGAATCGCAGACGGCCTGGCAATCCACTTGTTGCGTTGCAGCAAGAAATGCGGTGTACTCTGGGTCGCAGTGGACAAGAACCCCTTGGTCAGACTGTCTGCATTGCACGCTCTCAGAGACGCTTTGGTATTTACTTCGCAGGGTTTCGCTCTGTTTGCGTAGGCGGCAGGCGACGTCGAATAGTAGGAACTGCGAGGGGCTTTGTTTGGAGAGGTTCACCGGTTCGACGCTCATCGACCAGTGGCCAGCTTTGGTGGCGCCGGTGAGGAAGATTGCTTCGTCCTGCTGATGCAATTCCACAAGCGTTGGGCTTGGAGGGAAGCGGTCGGCAGAGGTGCCTTCGACCGACTCGAACAACGGAACGGCTTGGCCGTCGCGTAAGCTGAGCAGAGTGTGGGAAAACCGATCGCCGGTCCAGCGGAACTCGACGCGAATGCCTTGTTTTGCCGGGCTAAGAACTTCTAGCGAAGCGGCCGGTGCCAGGGAGGTTGCTTCGCTCACGCTTCGGTGTCCTCGAGGGGTTGTCCAGCTCGCCAGCGGAGCACGGAATCTAAGAAACCTTGGATGTCGCCGTCGAGGACGGCTTGGAAATTTCCCATTTGAAATTTCGTTCGGGCATCCTTCACGCGTTGGTCGGGGTGGAGAAAGTAATTGCGTATTTGCGAACCGAAGCCGGTCTTGGCTTGTTTCTGGTACTTGGCGGCATCTTCGGCTTCACGTTTTTCTTCCTCGTGCCTGGCCATGCGTGCTCGAAGCATCTTCCAGGCAGTTGCGCGGTTCTTGTGTTGGCTGCGTTCGTTTTGGCACTGGACTACGATACCGGTTGGCCCGTGGGTGAGCCGAATGGCGCTGTCGGTTTTGTTGACATGCTGTCCTCCGGCACCGCTGGCGCGGTAGGTGTCGGTGCGAACGTCGGATTCGTCGATTTCTATTTCAACGGAATCAGAAATCTCGGGCGAGACGTCGACCGCGGCGAAGCTCGTTTGTCGTTTTCCTTCGGAGTTGAACGGGCTGATGCGCACAAGCCGGTGGATGCCCGACTCGCCGCGAAGATAGCCGTAGGCCATGGGCCCGCGGATGGCGATCGTTGCGTTGTTGATGCCGGCCTCTTCGTTGTCCTGGCGATCGATGAGCGAGGCGGTGTAGTCGTTTTTTTGTGCCCATTGAAGGTACATTCGCAGCAGCATTTCGGCCCAGTCGTTGGCGTCGGTCCCTCCGTCGCGAGCGTTGATTGTGAGGATGGCGCCGGCGGCATCGTGTTGGCCGTTGAGCAGTGCTTGGAGTTTGAGCTGTTCAAGAACCGCTTCGAGCCGTTCGACTTCTTGCGGAACTTCGTCGGCGAAAGATTCGTCTTCGCTGGCCATCTCGACCATGGCGGTGAGGTCGTCGCCTGCGGACAAAGCTTCGTCGAGAGGCTTGACGAGGTTGATCAGCGTTTTTCTTTCGCCGACTTTTTCTTGGGCTTTTTCTTGATTGCCCCAAAAACCGGGAGCGGCCATTTCGGCGTCCAGGGCCTTTATTTGCTCAGCTTTAGCAGCACAGTCAAAGAGAGTCCCGTAGCTGGAGAATTGCAGTTCGGATCGCTTCAGATCGGTCGATCCATTCTTTTTCCAGTGCCATCGGTCGGGACTCCTAAGGGAAATGACGAAAAACAAAGCCACAAATGACGAAACAGCGGCTTCGGACAACCTATTGTAATTGAAATGGGCCCAATGGGGGAGGGCTGCTTGCCGAGTCAGCACGCCGAATCTAGACTCGGAGGGATATGACACGCGTGGTTTTGGCAATGTCTGGTGGAGTGGATTCGAGCGTCGCGGCACACTTGCTCCTCGAGCAAGGGTACGACGTGGTAGGCGTCTTCATGCGCCATGGGCATCAGTCGCCGGTGGCTTGCGACGCAGAGAGTGGCCAAGGCTTGCAGCTGCCGATTGTCGATCGGCTGGACCATAAGCAAGGTTGCTGCACGGCGGCCGATGCCGAAGATGCCCGACGGGTGGCCGATCGATTGGGAATTCCCTTTTACGCTTTGAATCTTGATAAAGAGTTTAGCCAGATCATCGACTATTTTGTCGACGAATACACGGCAGGACGGACCCCGAATCCTTGCGTGCAGTGCAACAACTGGATCAAATTTGGCAAATTGTTCGACTACGCCGACAGCGTCGGAGCCGAATTCGTTGCGACAGGCCACTACGCAAGACTCCAGCCACGAGCTGACGGATCGCCGGAGTTGTTGCGAGGCCACGACACCCATAAAGATCAATCGTACGTGCTTTTCGGCATCAAGCGATCGCTGCTAAGCCGCATGTTGCTGCCGGTGGGCGGGTACGAAAAGCCGGAGATTCGCCGGATTGCGACCACGCTGGGAATGAACGTTGCCGAGAAGAAGGACAGCCAGGAAATTTGTTTCGTGACAAGCGGGCGGTACGACGAGTTTGTGCGTGCCAATCGTGAGAATTGCGATATGTCGGGCGAGCTAGTCATGACCGATGGCACTGTGGTGGGCCATCACCAAGGGATCGAAGGATTTACCGTGGGCCAGCGCAAAGGCTTGGGGGTTGCTTTGGGCGAGCCGAAGTTTGTGGTACATATCGATCGCAAGACGCGGCGTGTGACGCTTGGCGATCGAGAAGAACTCGATCGAGGGGAGCTAGCAGCAGCAGAAACAAATTGGCTGGTCGATCTGACAGAGGTGCCGGCGAATTGCCAAGTTCAGATTCGATATAACGCAGCCCCTGTCGAGGCAGCGGTGGAGCTGTTGCCAGGCAATCGCTTGCAAATTCGTTTTGCCGAGCCACAGCGCGGAGTCGCCCCAGGCCAGGCCGTGGTTTGCTACGACGGCGACCGAACGCTAGGCGGCGGGTGGATTGAGTGACTTGGCAGGACGTACAAAACCGTGGAGGCCTAGCCAGACAGGCCCGAAGAGCCCCTAATAGCAGCGATCGGGGTCTCCTGCGGCCAAGTATTCCCAGCGCGGAGTCGCCCTGCGTATTTCGCTACCGCAGCTATTGCGGCTCGTACAGATCCTCTATCATAAAGCTCACGTAGCGAGGTGGCCCCAGGCCGGGAATAAGGGTCGAGGGGCTTTGGCTTAACTAGGAAAGACGAGAACCTATGACCGTGCTTTATCCGTTGTTGGCGGCAGATACGCAGGAAACTCTCTTGATTGTCGGGGGATTTGTTGCCGTATTGGTTGCTTTTGCCTTGGCTTTCTTTCTACTTAAATATTTTTCGCTCTGGTTGCAGGCGTACATGTCGAACGCGCAGATCGATCCGTTGAGCTTGGTCTTCATGGGTTTGAGGCAAGTGAATCCGCGCACGATCGTAGACGCCAAAATTGTGGCCATGCAAGCCGGTGTAGGAACCAACCCAGAAACCGGCATCACGACCCGACGATTAGAAGCACACTATCTTGCCGGTGGCGATGTGCCGCGGGTGATCAGCGCGATTGTTGTGGCTCATCGGGCGGATATCGATTTGGATTTCGATCGAGCGGCTGCCATTGATCTTGCTGGTCGCGATGTGCTCGACGCAGTCCGTACAAGCGTTTATCCCAAAGTGATCGATTGCCCCGACCCAGAAAAGTCGTCAAAAACAACCCTGAGTGCTGTGGCTAAGAATGGCGTCGAGCTAAAAATTCGTGCCCGAGTTACGGTCCGAACCAACCTATCGCAGCTCATTGGAGGTGCGACCGAAGAAACGATTATCGCGCGTGTTGGCGAGGGGATCATCACTTCGATTGGATCTTCCGAAGATCATTTGAAGGTGATGGAGAATCCGGATCGGATTTCAAAGGCGGTGCTTGAACGTGGTTTGGATGCGCATACCGCATTCGAGATCGTCTCGATCGATATCGCTGATATCGATATCGGCGAGAACATTGGGGCTCGGCTCCAGGCAGATCAAGCAGAAGCCGATACCCGTAAGGCACAGGCTTTGGCAGAACAGCGGCGTGCGAACGCGGTTGCCCATGAGCAAGAAATGAAAGCCACAGTTGCCGAGAACCAAGCGATGGTGATCCTTGCCCAAGCCGAAGTTCCGCTCGCGATGGCCCAAGCTTTTCGCGAGGGAAATTTGGAAATTGTCCAACCAAACGGTCGCGGATAACGGGAAGCCCTGGAATTGCAATCCCAAGACCTGCTGCGCGATTTGACGGATCGAGAGATCTCGCAGGTGCTCTATTGTTGAAGAGCGTACTCGAACCACATTTGTTCGTGCTTCGATTCGGGTTGGTCAATGAGATGCCAGCGCCGTTTTTTGTAGATCAATTCGTAGACGCTTTGGCTTTTGACGGATGGGGCCTTGATGAGCGTTTCGACACGTATGGAATTTCTCCCTTGGATGTCTCGGTCGTTCACATAGGGAGTTGTTGCGGACTCGTCTTCCCCACCAAAGAGAGAGTCTTCGCCGAAGTCGCTCTCTTGGTCTCGTAGGTCGGCGAGTTGATCTCGCTTGGGCAGTTCGTCAACCACAGGCTGTTGGCGCAGGGGATTGTACTTCGACACCGAAGCGACGGTAACGGTTGCGGTGTAGAGAGGCTGAGACTCGCTTGGCGGGAGAAGCTTGTAGGAAAATTTTCGCTTTACCCTCAAATTGAGATCTCCTGAGGGCGTGAAATTTTCGACGGCCCTTTGCAAACGCTCCATGGCCCACTCAAAATCCACTTCGGCAGAGTGCTTTTGGGGCTTAGCTTTGGCGACGGTGGTTCGCCGAGGTTCGCAACCCGTGTTGGATAACGCGAGGGCTGCCAATCCTAACGCAACAGCCACCGTACGCATCCGAACGGTAAGCTTGCCTAAGTTGTCGTTCAGCAGTTGTGCCATGCGATTTCCATTTGACTCAAACTAGGCTTTGTCAGAAAACACGTTTCCTCTGCAAGCATCCCAATTCTAAGAGTGGTCAAAGCACTCGTGTCACGAGCGGAACCCGTCTGGGACTGGCTCTAAAACTCCGCAGTTCCAAATTTCGCAGCTCGCTTCTTCTTTACGACGATTAACCTGAGTGACAAGAACCTGCAACCGGTTAAGCAAGCAGCTGGGAAGAATTCGCGGTGTTGAAGCCAAATAGATCTTCTTCAAGCTCCAGCGGCTCTTCCTCGGAGGAATCGGCGGGCTCGTTTTCCATGGCCGGCTCGGATCCTCCGAAAGGGTCGTCTTCAAAGTTGTCGAAGGTTTCTTCTTGGGAAGAGTCGGAAGTGCCTGAACCAAAGAGGTCGTCTTCGTCAGGAGACTCGACAGGGGCTTCGGCCGATGCGGGAGTGACTTCCTCAGAACTACTCGTGTCGGGGCCTAAAGCGATGCCATCGGTTTCGGCGGCTCCTACGGCGGCAGGTTGCGAGGAGGGCATGGCTGGTAGCTGGATATTTCGCCAGGGAACAGCGCTACCTACGACTCGGCCGAGAATACCAAAGAGCTTGCCCGGCTCCACTCGGTCGTCCTCTTTGAGGGGCGCGATTTGAGTTGATTCTTTTGGTGCCGCGTCTCCAAAGAGGTCTTCTACCTCGGCGGGTTCTTCGGTTGAATCAGATTCGTCGGCAGGGGCTTCGCCAAAAGGGTCCTCGGCATCGTCCTCAGAAACATCGTCAGAAGAGGTTTCTGTCGAATCAGGATCGCCAAACAAATCGTCAACAGGCTCGCTCGATTCGGGCTCCGCAGTTTCTTCAAACGGGCTTTCTTCGGCAGCAGGTTCTTCGGTCATGGGTGGGTCGGAAGCATCGGCAGGCGGGTCGCCGAAGAGGTCATCGGCCGCCTCTTCTGGAGCTGCCGGTTCACCAAAAAGGTCGTCAGCCGGTTCGCTCGATTCAGGCTCGGCCATTGGTTCGGCGGGGGTTGGCTGGGTATTTGCAGGCTGGGGAGCTGGATCGGAGAAAAGATCGTCTTCGGGGGCCGAAGCAGGCAAATTATTCTCTTCTGGAGCTGCCGTCACAGGAGCCTCTTCAACCACATCGAAAGGGTCCACCTCGGGAGGAGTGGCCACGGGGGGCACTTCTACATGGGCAGGAGCCATGGCAGGGGTTGGCACGGGTGCAGCGGGTTGCATGCCTGGGATGGCATCTAGATCGATTTGCATGGGAGCTTCACGACGTAGCACCTTGGGCCCCCGTCGCTCAAGTTGTTCGTATCGCTGCCGGGATTGCTGACGACTTTGTTGGACTCGATCTAAGCGTCCCTCGCGGCGAAATCGCTCAAGAGTCCGGCGTCCCGGTCCTTGAATTCTTTGCAGGGCAAGTCCGATCGAATGCCTACGACCAGGGTTGCGGGCTTCAAAGGTTGCACCGACTCGCATGTCTTCTTCTGCTTCATGTTGGCGGCCCATTTGAAGGCGAATCATGGCTCGGAAGTAGTAAACCCGTGGATCAGTCGAGCCAGCTTGGGCGACTTGCGTGAACAGTTGCTCGGCTTCGGCCGAGCGGTTTCCGAAGAAGGCGTGGACACCACGTCCATAGGTGGCCGACATTTCGGAGGAATCTTGGGCTGAGGTACTGGTCGTTAACTGAGTGCCGAGGAGGCTTAGGGCGATGAGAAAGGTTGCGCACCATGGGGCAAGAGAAGAAAGGCGGTTGGAACGTGGGAGGGACATAAGAAAAACTCCTAAAACCTTAGAGGTGCTGAGTGTTTGACGTCGCCCCCAATGGGGTAGCCCCGACGCCTTGAACATAGCCATGGTAACCTTGCCAACGAACAGGAACAACCGAATTGGGACGTGTTTTTTAGGTTCAAGAGAGGCCTTCGGAATCGGGAAAAACCAGCTTTCATCTACCTGAGGAAGGGGTTTTGCAAACCTCGACGCGTTATGTTGCCTCGATCGAGCTGATTTTAGCTTGAAATTCCTCGTAGCCCTTTTGCTCCAGGATGGGCAGTTTCTCTTTAGTTAGGCCTAGTTTTAACGCCTCTTTCCACGATTTTATCGCGGCCTTCTGATCGCCGGCCAGAAACTGGGTTTGAGCAAGGTGATAGTACTTGATCGGGTCGCGACCTATCGAAACCGCTAGGGTGAGATCTTCTAAGGCCAAGTCGTATTTCTTGGCTGCCATCCTTACCAGGGCACGGGTATCGAGTAGGTCGTCAATCGGGCCGAAAGTTTCCATCGACTGATTTACGAGTTTCTCAGCATCGTCAAGCCGCTGCCCCATTAGGGCCAACAGGAAGGCAAGATTGTTCATCGCGGCAGCACGGACTCGCTCGGGCGCATCGTCTCGACTGAGTAGCTCGTCGTAGGCGTCAGCGCTTTCTTGGTACTTTTGCTGAATTTCTAGGACCTCGGCCTTAAAGAGTTGCCTTTGCGCAGAATCGGGATCGTCGCGAAGGGCGATGCTTACCATTTGAGAGACATCGGCATCAAGTTTTTCGCCATATTCACTGCGTCGAGCACGTAACATTTGAGAAGCAACTGCCAGGTGTTGGTCGATGTGGTTGGAAAAATCTTTTTTAAGCGCGGCAAGAGCTTTCTCGGCATCGCCATGCATTGCATGAAAGCGAACGAGTTCAAAGCCTGCTTGAGGTGTTCGCTGGACATAGAGCCCAAAGAGTTTTTTCGCCAATTCAAGGTCGTCGCACTTGGTCGCAAGATAGGCAACCTTGCGAATGGCTTGTAACTCTTCGGGAGAGAGCGAGCCGCTTAGCTTGCTTGGCAGGAGGCTGTTGAGCGTCTTGCGGACGAGCGCTTGATCTCCCTTTTTTGCTGCCAAAGTAGCCAAGAGTGGGAGGTAAGCGCTGCTGTCACTCCCCAGTTTTTTCATTCGACTAATACGATTCTGAGCATCCGTGTATTCACCCCGGTCGATTAGCATGCCAATATAGGTTGCCCATATCTGGGGATCCGTATTGGACTTGCTGAGCGTGTCGAGCATGAGGTCTTCACAGCGTTGCCACTGATTGGCGTTACGAAGCAGATTGGCTAAGAGGAGAATTCCTTCTTTCTTCAAATGCTGGTTTTCGTAAAGCTCGGTGAGTAGCCGGATGGCCTTCCCTTGAGAGACGGGATCTTTTAGCGAAGCGAGAATTTCGGCAAGCACCGCTTGATCTGCCACCGTAAGTTTGCTGCCGCCCGAGGCTTGCGTTAAAAGTTGCTGTGCCTTGAGGGCATCCTGGTATCGGCCAGTACTCGCGAGTTGACGGGCCGCTTGAAGTCGCGCCCAGGCAGCCTGGGGGTGGTTTGCCGGGATACGACCATCATAGGTTGCTTTGAGAATACGGTTGATGAAGCTGCCGGCCTTGAGGCGATTGGCAGGATCGGCTTTGGACCAAAGTAGGTAAAAGTCGGCCATTCGTCGAGCAATCGAAATTTCCTCAAGTTGATCGGCATACGTCGCGAGATAAATACGTTCTGCATTCTTCCACCTTCCTCGCAGCTCAAAAGATTTTGCTGCGAGTGACGGCAAAAACTCGGATTCAAGTGCGAGTTGAGCTTCGCGGAAAACTTTTTCCAGCTCTTGTGGATTTTTCTGAGCAGCGTGTATCGCAAGTAGCTGGGACCATGCCTCGGAGTCGGCCGGAGAGAGTTCTGTGACGGTGTGATAGGCCGCGGCTGCGGTGTCGAGTTGCCCTGCTTTCCTCGCCATGCTTGCGAACCATTTCTGCGTTTTCGCTACTTCGGGCTGGGCTTCTGCGATCTCCTGCGCAACCTGATAGGCCGTTTCCGAGTCGCCGGTAGCCAGCAGCACTTCAGCCTCAACTTGCCCAAGCAATCGAGTGCGTGACTCCTCGGCAATCAGATTCATTTTTTCGAGTGCTTCTTGGTGCATCCCTCGTTTGGCAAGCAGGTTGACCTGCAAGGCTAATGCGTTGACATTAGCGCGGCCGTATTTCAGAGCATCGTCAAGGTGTTGAAGTGCCAGGCCCATGTCTTCGTTGAGAACGATGAGCAATTGGCCATAGAGGATGTGTAGATCGCTCCATTCAGACCTTCGCTTGAGGGCAGCTTCTAGCATGACGCGAGCTTCTAGGAGTTCCTCCCGCGAGACTTCTTCAAGGCGGTATCCGAGCAGCCGGCGTTTCACTTCGGTGAGAACATAGGAAGCGTCGTTCTTGTCTTTTACCAGATCAAGAATTTTCTGCTGAGCGTCCTTGATAGCGTCTTTATCACGTTGCTGAAGTGTGAGCTCGAACAGATGCATGCGAATAGGAAGACTATTCGGAGCAAACCCGGCGGCTGTTTTCCAGTACTCAATAGCCTTGCCTGGCACGCCAAGCCTTCGGAATGCCATGCCGAGGCTTGAGAAAAACCTTACTTTCTCGGCTGAAGTCCACTCTTCAGTTCCTTCGGTCAAGGCGCTAAGCCTTTCCGCGGCATCGTCATGAGAGAGCTTCAAGAGAGTTTCGATACGGACCATGCGGGAATCTAGCGAGACGCCGAATTTTTCAACGGTCCGGTCGAGTAGTTTAAGGGCCTTTTCAGGTCCTCCCCCGGGCTTCCGAAGCAGAAGCTTAACCGCGGCAAAGCGAACGCCGACATTATCTGGCTCAAGTTCGGCAGCAGCTTGGACTAGTTTTTCAGCCTGGGGGAACATTTCTCGCTCAAGGAAAACTTGGGCTCGCTGAAGAGCCGTGCGAGCCTCGGAGAGATTGCTTTCTTCAGCGAACGCGGTAATCGCGTCGTCGACTTTTTTCCAGTCTTGTTGGTCGTCTGGAAGGTCAACCATGTCTTTGACTAGTTTCCGAAGGCTAAAGCCCTGATCACCTGTTTCGCCGGGATGAAGACGCGCGTAAACTCGCCTCCGACCAGCTAATGCAGGTTTGTACTTGGGAAGGGATTGAAGCACGAGGTCGTAGGCTTTGAAGGCGAGGTCAAGTTTGCCTAGCTGCTCGTAGCAACTGCCGAGCAGATTGCCTGCAACGGCTTGCTCGTTTGGAGAATTGAACAGCAAAGGACGCACGCGTTCGAGATCTTTCGCTGCTTCCGCCCATTTTTGTTCAAGGTATTTAATTCGCGATTTTCCGTAATCGATAATAGGCTGCAAGGCGCTGTTCTGAGGGCCTTTCAGGTCTTCTAACGCATCGATTTCTTTACCAATCGCGGCAATATCTTTGGTGGCAAAAAGGAGGTCGATTTTGAACAGCAGCAATTGCCCCGAATTTCGATGCCCTGCGTGTTCGATGCCGCGATCGAGAATGGCAAGAGCTTCTTCGAGCTGGTTGCTGAGGGTCTCTGTTCGTGCCAGGAGTTGATAGAACTGGAGTTTGTCCGGGTAAAGATCCAAGGCCGCACTAAAGAAGCCTTTTGCTGCGTCGAAGTCTTTTTCGGATAACGCAACTTGTCCCTTACGCTGCAAGACGTCGGAATCGGTGGGGGAAAGCTCATAGGCCTTTTCTAAGGCAACGCCCCCCTCTTCTTTTTCGCCAATCTGGTAGAGAAAATTTGAAAGCTTGAGGTACGCATCATGCGATTCAGGATTGACCTCAACCATTTGGTCGACCACACGCCGGGCAAGATCACGCGTGCTGCTTTTGTTTTGGAGTACCGAGGCAAGGAGCGAATAGATTTCGGGCTGGTCAGAGGCAAAGCCCTTCTTGGCATCGAATTCTTTGCTCTTTTTGTCGTAGCCAATCAGCCCCAACGCGAGCTCACTTGCGCGGCGAAAATCCTTGGTCAAGAAAAGGGCTCGAACTCGTAAGGCTTGAAGCTCGGTGCTATCTGGGTCGCCGGCTTGGAGTTCCTCGATATGAACCAAGGCATCTTGTGGCCGCCCAAAGCTGATAAGTAAATCGGCAAGCTCTCGACGTAATTCGGGATCGTTCGTTCTTCTGACCGTGTCTTCGAGTAGGCGGTAAGCTTTTGCATGATCGTTTCGGCCCGCATCATCGAGACCAGAGACATCAACCGCTAGGTGGGCCAGCTTGATTCTGGCGTCGTCTTCGTCTTTGCGGTACTGGACATATTTCCCCTGATAGTCGAGTGCGGTACGAAGATCGCCCTCCGAGAGGGCCTGTTCGGCACTTTTAAGAAACCAAGTGGCCTTGCGATTGACTTGCCACGGGTGGACAAGGAAGAAAGCAACCGCCCCTACGAGAACGCTGCCGAAGAGGGTTCCGAAGAGTAACAGATAGTTGACACGATACCTTTGCATACTCGGCACCCAGTTAGGAAATGATTCTTTTATTGACGACTAGTTTGTGCACAGAGAAACCCAAAGGTCCGCTGCCCACAGTCCCTGCTGCAGGAGCCCTTGTCTCTTCCAGAGACAGCCGGCCTGTAGCCCAAAAAAAGAACGCTTTTTGGGTCGATCCGTGGCAGGCTCGCCTAGAATATCAGTCTTTATCCTATCCCCAGGAAGTCAGGTGTCAACGACGCCGCTAAGAGCGATTCTCCCCTCTGCCAGCACAAACCGTACAACTATTACGAGCAGACCGTGGAGTTCTTCGCAGGAGTGCTAAACTGGGGGCCGGCGTGGGTTGAACGGCTACCGAGAGAGGCGAAGAGCTGCCCTGGAAAGCTAGGGGATCTTCAAACGTAACGGCTTGGAAACGAGGCCCGGTTTCCCCTCGATAACCGCATGCAGCACGATGGGGCCGGCGCCGAGCTGGTCGATCGCGATTTTTGACTGGCCATTTCCCAAAGGGGTTTCGGCAAGCTTTCGACCGTTGTGCATGATCGCAACCGAGTTCTTTTGGGTAGAAAAGACTTTTACTTTGACGTAGCCATCACGGGCAATTTGAGTTTGGTTTTCAATGGAAAGCTGCACCGCGTCGCGACCGTTCTTTACCAGAATGCTCTCTATCCATCGTCCCTGCGTTTCGATCGGAGTCCCCTCGGTAGCAACAATGCGAAGTTCGTGGTAACCATCGGCAATTTCGGTCGTGTCGAGACTGAATTTCTTCCCTGGCCGACACCGCTTACTACGAACGCCATCGACGAAGAGTTCAAAGGATCGAATTGCCTTTGAAGAGCTTGTTGGTGTCAGCGTGAGCGTACCCGAGACAAATGTTTTTTTGGTAAAATCGAGCACTTTCACCTCAGGGGGAGTGGCCCAAGGCTGGCAAAGTGGGTCTCCTACGATCAATTGTTGAAATGGGGCATACAGGGACTGATAGAACGATTCGGCAAGCGAGCACCCATGGGCGTAATGGACGTGCAAGAATGGCGAGGGGAACTTCTGTGGGTAATTCAGTGGTTCGTGAACCGTGCCGCAAGCACCCGCGGCTCCGTTGCGTATAAATTCGGAGATGCAGGTTTGGCCAGCATCGGTTTTGAATATTCCGCCTAAACTAGTCAGATTATCGCAGAGAGAGCCAGGCAAGAGGCGGCAGCCCGAGTTTTTAATACTAAAAGAGGTCGTACCGGTCGTCAGTCCAATGATGTCTTTGGCATCTTTCGGAAATCGCCCGTCTAAGACTTTCGATTTTACGCCGGCCAAGCCAAGTTCGCGTACTGCTTCGGGGTAGAGCTTGTGACGCGGTGTCGACCGGGGGCCTTTGTGCTTAGCAAAGTAAACTGTGCCGCGCGGGTGAGTTGCATCAGCAGTACTGGCAACTTCCAAGCATCGGACGATTTCCTTGACGGTATTCCCTCGCCCGTAGGTGACTCCAAGCATCGTTGAAAGCAGATAAGGAATTCCCTTGGTCGCCGTTCTCTGGCCTCCCGGGAGCCACCGCGATTGTGCGCTGAAACCACGCGAAACAGTCACATTGTTTCGCGGCATCGAAAAGTAGTTGTTTGAGTTGAGCCCAAACATCTCCTTGCGTTTCTCTTTTGCAAATGCCCACAAGTAAGTGCTGCCAGTGATTGATCCTCGTGGTTGGTAACCGGTCGTGAATTTTTCGTCGGGAAAGTCTCTGACAAAATCAATTTTCCAAGGGAAGTCGCAAGAGTAGATGAGGTAGTTGATCTGACCGCTGAGGCCTCGGCGGTCGATTTCTTCAAGGGCAGGGTACAAAATTTGCTTCCGGAAGGTGTGGCCAAAAACCATCCACTTTTTCGCGTCAAACTCGAGATAGAGCACATTCGAGGCGGGGATCTTCCGGAGATGGAGATAGTGATTAGCAACCGTCATCGAGTCCTGGCTTGAGGAATTGACCAGAAGAAAGACATTCTCGGGCCCTCCCCCTGCGGGGCAAGTTGCTGTCAGCGATATTCCCATCAAAACGGCACAAAGCACCGACAAGATTCCAGGTCGACAATTCCTTGGTTTTGGCTTTTCAGGGTAGCGCTGCATTGGGAGAACTCGAGTAAAAGGAGACGAAAAAACAGCAACTCGGGTTCCCAATCGGTGGAATCGGTCTACTCGGGCGACTATACTCAAGGGTTTCAGCAAGACCCCTTGGGCCGCTTATGCGGCTCTCTTCGTTGTATCCCGAACTGGGTTTCAGGGCAACTTGAGGTCGAGGTCCGTGCGTCCGTTGTCGAATCCTATACCCAAGAATTTTCGCTATGCAAACCGTGCTTGATCGTAATGAACCGATCTATGTCTCCGGACACCGTGGGCTTGTTGGTTCGGCAGTCGTGCGCCGTTTAGAGCAAGAAGGGTTTGGGAATATCCTGACCGCGACTCGCGAAGAGGTCGACTTATGCGATTTCCGAGCCGTTGATCATTGGTTTGCGGAGATGCGGCCGAAGTACGTTATCCATGCTGCCGGCAAGGTGGGGGGGATCCAGGCCAATGCAACCTTTCCTGTGGACTTTCTGTTCGATAACCTGATGATCCATGCGACCGTTTTACGGTCGGCTCATCAGCATAAAGTCGACAAACTGCTTTACCTGGGCAGCTCGTGCATCTACCCTCGCGATTGTCCCCAGCCGATACGAGAAGACTATCTACTCACGGGTCCGCTAGAGCCAACAAACGAAGCGTATTCGCTTGCGAAGATTACGGGACTCAAATCGTGCCAATTCTATCGCCAGCAGTACGGTAGCAACTTTATTTCTGCGATGCCGACCAACCTTTATGGGCCGAAGGACAATTTCGACCTCCAGGGCTCGCACGTTTTGCCGGCATTGATTCGGAAATTTCATGAGGCAAAGTTGGCCGAGGCCTCGCAAGTGACGATATGGGGTTCAGGCAGCCCCCGCCGCGAATTTCTGCATGTGGACGATTTGGCAGATGCCTGCCTATTCCTATTGGCCAAATACGACGAGGAAGCAACAATTAACATCGGCACAGGCCAGGATATTCCAATTGCCGATCTCGCAAAGCTTGTCGGCGAGGTGGTCTATCCCAAGGCACAGCCCGTCTACGATGCGAGCAAGCCCGACGGTACGCCACGTAAGTTGTTGGATGTTACGCGGCTGCACAAACTGGGTTGGCAGCACAAAACCAAGCTTCGCGAGGGGATCGAGTCGACCTACCAGTGGTTTCTCGACCACTACAATGCGTAGGCGTTTTGCGATTGGGTGAGACGGACGTGTCTAGTTCTGGAACAAAGAACCAACGATTTTTTGCAAAGTGAGTTTATGAAAGAGTATCCACCAAAAAACGGTAAGCGAGCGGTTATCACAGGCATTACGGGGCAGGACGGGTCGTACCTGGCTGAGCTGCTTCTGAGCAAGGGTTACGAGGTCTGGGGGATGATCCGTCGTAGTTCGTCGTTCAATACCGGACGAATCGACCATATCTACCAAGATCCACACGAAGACGACGTTCGTTTGTGGCTAAGCTACGGCGATTTGAGCGACGCTTCAAGTATCAACCATTTGTTACGAAACGTGCGGCCCGACGAGATCTACAACCTGGGCGCCCAATCGCATGTGAAAGTTTCGTTTGAGGTCCCCGAGTATACCGCAGACGTAACCGGGCTCGGGGCAATCCGTATTCTTGAAGCGATGCGAGAAGCCAACCTTTCGGCCAAGTACTACCAGGCATCGTCTTCAGAACTATACGGAAAAGTCGTCGAGACGCCGCAAAGCGAAACAACGCCCTTTCACCCCCGCAGCCCTTACGCTGCCGCCAAAGCGTATGCGTTCTATGTGACTCAGAACTATCGCGAATCGTACGGGATGTATTCGGTGAACGGAATTCTGTTCAACCACGAATCACCCCGCCGAGGGGAAACATTTGTGACTCGCAAAATCAGTCGTGCCGCGGCACGGATTGCGACAAGCACACAGGAAAGGCTCTTTCTAGGAAACCTCGACGCGAAGCGAGACTGGGGCTTCGCAGGCGACTACGTCGAAGCCATGTGGCTGATGCTACAGCAAGACGTGCCCGACGACTATGTGATTGCCACAGGCGAAACCCACTCGGTCCGCGAGTTTTGCGACGTCTGTTTCTCGGCGCTCGACCTGCCGCTTACCTGGAAAGGCTCGGGAGAGGACGAGAAAGGCTATGCTTCCGATGGTCGCCTGTTGGTGCAAGTCGACCCTCGCTACTACCGGCCTGCCGAAGTCGACCTGCTGCTCGGCGATTGCACGAAGGCTCGCAAACAACTTGGCTGGGAGCCGAAGGTGACATTCCAGCAACTTGCCAAAATGATGGTCGAAGCCGATTTCGCAGAAGCCCAAGAGCAAAAATAAGCCGGCCAGATCGCGAGGAGCCAACAATGACCGACGCACCCGGTGCCCAACTTGAATCGGTTTTTGCTGCTCGCCAGATTACCAAGGTCTACCACATGGGCGAGGTCGATGTTCATGCGCTACGGGGCGTGGATCTTGATTTGTACCGCGGGGAGTTTGTGGTGCTACTTGGTCCGTCGGGTAGCGGCAAGAGTACGCTGTTGAATATTTTGGGAGGTCTCGATACGCCGACTGCCGGATCGGTCCATTATCTAGACAAAGAACTTACCGATTTTGACGACGCGGCGCTCACTCGTTATCGCCGGGATCATGTGGGGTTCATTTTTCAGTTCTACAATCTCATTCCCAGCCTGACAGCTCGCGAGAATGTGGCGCTGATTACCGAAATCGCGAGTAATCCGATGACTCCTAACGAGGCATTGGAGCTTGTCGATTTGCAGGATCGAGCAGACCATTTTCCCGCCCAAATGTCTGGTGGCGAGCAACAACGGGTTGCGATTGCTCGAGCGGTCGCGAAGCAGCCTGATGTGTTGCTTTGCGACGAGCCGACCGGCGCACTCGATGTCCAGACCGGTATCCTAGTACTCGAAGCAATTCAGCGCATCAACCGCGACCTCGGCACCACGACGGCAGTCATTACCCACAACGCCGTGATTGCCGAAATGGCCGATCGAGTGATCCATCTGTCAGGCGGAAAAATCACGGGAGTTGAAACCAATAGCACAAAACGCGAGGCCTCGGAGCTAACTTGGTAAAGATCATGTCAGTAGACGGACCGCCACGCCGGTCCGAAACCAAAAACGCTGCTTTTCAATAGAAGCAAGAGATGACCGCACTCAACCGCAAAACATTACGCGATCTCTGGCAGATGAAAGGCCAGGCGATTGCGATTGCGCTGGTCATTGCGTGTGGAATTGCATTGTTCGTTCTCTCGCGAAGCATGCTTCACTCGCTCGAACTGACTCAACAGACGTACTACGACCGTTACCACTTTGCCGAAGTTTTTGCTTCGCTCAAACGGGCTCCTGATTCTTTGGGCGAGCGAATTGCCGAGATTCCGGGAGTCGCCCGGCTTGAGACTCGTATCGTCGTGATGGTCAATTTGACGGTTGAAGGCCTTTCCGACCCGGCGATGGGGCGGATTGTTTCGCTGCCCGACACGCGGAAGCCGGTGTTGAATCAATTGTTTCTTCGGCGAGGGCGGTGGCTCTCGCCTCGTCGCGACGATGAAGTGCTGGCGAGCGAAGCATTCACCACGGCCAACAATCTACACGTCGGCGACAGTATTCTCGCGGTAATCAATGGCCGCCAGAAGCGACTGAAAATCGTCGGCATTGCACTCTCCCCCGAATATATTTACGAAATCAAGCCAGGCGACTTGCTGCCCGACAACCGGCACTTTGGCGTCTTGTGGATGAACCGCGAAGCGATTTCGATCGCCTACAACTTGGAAGGCGCTTTCAACGATGTGGCCATTTCGTTACTGCGAGGTGCTTCCACTCCAGAAGTTATTGAGCGTTTAGACCAACTAATCAGACCCTACGGAGGGTTGGGCTCTTATGCACGAAAAAACCAGCCTTCGCATTTGTTCGTCGATAACGAGATCGAACAGAACCGCCAGATGGGGCTGATCATGCCCACTGTGTTCCTTGGCGTAGCCGCTTTTTTGCTGAACGTCGTGCTCTCGCGTGTGATTAATTTGCAACGAGAGCAGATCGCGGCCCTCAAGGCCTTCGGCTATTCTCGCCAAGAGGTTGGTTGGCACTATCTCAAGCTGGCATTACTGATTGTCGTTTTGGGGCTCTGCCTAGGAATCCCAGGCGGCATGTGGCTAGGGGAAGGCGTGACTGGAATGTATGCCAAGTTGTTTCATTTTCCGACTTTCACTTATCGGCTCACTTACGACGTCGCTTTGACGGCAAGCTTGATTAGCGTCGGAGCGGCTCTCCTGGGGGCGTGGGGATCGATCATGCGGGCCGTACGGTTGCCGCCCGCCGAAGCGATGCGTCCCGAGGCGCCTACGAACTACGGCCCCACGATTCTCGAACGCATGCGGCTAGGCCATTGGGTGCCGCCCGTCGTGAGCATGATACTGCGGCAACTCGAGCGTCACCCGATCAAAACTTCGATGTCGATTTTTGCGATTTCGTTAGCCGTAGCGATCGTTGTGGTAGGAAACTTCATGGAAGACTCGGTCAATTACGTGCTCAATGCCCAATTTCGCACCGTCCAGAGATATGACATGTCGATCTCAACGATCGAGCCTGTTTCAGATTGCGCACTTTACGAAGTAGGAAATATGCCTGGGGTCATTTATTGCGAGCCAACACGGTCGGTCTCAACTCGAATCCGCTCAGGTGCGCGGCAACGACGCGTAGGCATTCAGGGGCTTCCCTGCGACAGCACGCTTTTTCAGTTGATCGACCTCGACGCCAACGATATTGCTTTGCCTGAAGATGGGCTTCTGATTTCCCAAAAACTGGCCGATATTTTGAATATCCAAATCGGCGATTACGTTCAAGTCGAGGTGCTTGAAGGAAAACGACCAACACTTCAGGTTCCCGTCAGCGGCACGCTTCAAGATTTTACCGGCGTCGCGGCTTACATGAACATCGAGGCCTTGGGCCGGATGATGCGTGATGGATCGCTGATTACCGGTGCCCATTTATTGGTCGACCCGCTACAGCAAGACGCACTCTACAGCGAACTCCGGACCATACCCAAGGTCGCCGGCGTTACGGTTAAGCAACATTCAATCGACAGTTTCGAGAATACCGTGGGCGAAAATATGATGCTCATGAAGCGGATTAACTTGCTTTTTGCTTGCGTGATTGCAGTAGGAGTCGTCTACAACAGCGCAAGAATCTCGCTTTCCGAACGCAGTCGCGAGCTAGCGACTCTACGGGTAATCGGCTTCACGCGGGGCGAAATATCGGCGATTCTATTAGGCGAGCTGGCGATTATCACCCTGTTGGCGATTCCGCTAGGTCTTTGGTTTGGTTATCAAATTGCTGCTTTGATGGTGAGCCTACTCGACTTAGAGCTGTTTCGTTTTCCGCTCGTGATCGAGCGTACAACCTATGCGTTGGCCACGGCAGTTGTCTTGCTGGCTTCGATTGCCTCTGGACTGTTAGTCCGTCGGCGACTCGACCAACTCGATTTAATCGCCGTTCTCAAGGCCCGCGAATAGCAGTATTGTTTTCTTGCTTCAAAAACCTAACTTTCTACACGGCATTGCACTTATGAAATCAAGCCTGCGTAAGATTTTGCTGTTCCTGTTTGGAGTTGCAATCGTTGCCGCTGTCGGACTGGGCTTGGTTCCCGAGCCGGCGCTCGTCGATTTTGCTGATGTCGAACAAGGTGATCTTCGTGTGACCGTCGACCAAGATGGCAAAACACGCATTCGCGAACGCTATGTGGTCTCCGCACCGCTTGCAGGCAGGTTGCTACGGATTGATCTCGACCCGGGCGATGCCGTCGAAGCTGGCGAGACGCTGCTTGCGACCATCGAACCTCGTGACCCCGAATTGCTCGACGCTCGAACTATCGCGCAAGCCGAGGCTCGGGAAAAGGCCGCCCAAGCGTCGCTGGAGAAAATGGGACCGATTCTTGAGGAAATGATTGCCGGCAAAGAATTTGCCGAAGCCGAGCTGAAACGCTTGCGAGATGCTCGGTCAGAAAACGCTCGGGCTGTGTCGACCTCCGATATCGAAAGAAAATTGCTAGCTTTTCGCACCCGCTCGGCTTTATTGCGATCGGCACGCCATAACGAAGAAATTGCTCAGTTTGAACTCGATCAGGCACATGCCGCGCTGATTCATTCGCGGCCTAGTTACCAACCAACATTGGGACCAGAGGAAGCAAGTGAGCAGTCAGGAAACAGAAACTTTTCAATTCGATCGCCCATCGATGGCCGCGTTTTACGGGTGTTTCAAGAAAGCAGTGCGGTCGTTATCTCGGGCACCTCGTTGTTGGAGCTAGGCGATCCGACCGATTTGGAAGTCGAAATCGACGTGCTGTCGCGTGATGCGGTAAAGATTCGGCCCGAGGCTTTGGTGTTGCTCGAACATTGGGGCGGCGAGAAAACGCTCCAAGGTCGGGTGCGGCTTGTCGAACCGGCCGCGTTTACCAAAATCTCAACCCTTGGTGTCGAGGAGCAGCGGGTGAACGTGATCGTCAGCCTAGTCGATCCGCCACAGGATCGAATCGCCTTGGGAGACGGCTTTCGCGTGGAGGCTCGCATTATTGTAGCTGAGGCCGAAGGAGTGTTGAAAGTGCCAACGAGTGCGTTGTTTCGCGTGGGCGAAGATTGGGCCGTTTTCCATGTGGTCGACGGCGTGGCTCGCGAGCAGCTAGTCGAGCTGGGCCTGCAAAATGGGCTCGCGGCCGAGGTGACCGGAGGGCTAAGCCTTGGCGACACGGTCATAGTCCACCCCGGCGACAACATCGAAGACGGCTCCACGGTCGAGCGGCGTTGATCGGAACAATCAGACGCAAGCCCTCGGGGATTGCAATCCTCGGGCTTGCCTGCGTTGACAACTCCCCAGGCAGGATTGAAAATGGCAGCTTGAGTTCCCCCCTTTGCTTTCCCCAAGGATTTTTCGATGCCAGCCAAACCTCCCCCGCTTGTTGGCGTGATTATGGGTAGTAAAAGCGATTGGGAAACCATGCGCGCCGCGGCCGAGGTGCTCGAAGAGTTCGGCGTCGCGCATGAGTGCCAAATTGTATCGGCCCATCGAACGCCTGCGTGGATGAGCGAGTACGCAGGCTCAGCCGAGCCGCGTGGCCTGGAAGTCGTGATTGCCGGCGCAGGGGGCGCGGCCCATTTGCCAGGCATGGTCGCTTCGATGACCGTCTTGCCCGTGCTCGGCGTGCCGGTCGAAAGTCGGGCTCTTAAAGGCATGGACTCGCTGCTTTCCATCGTACAGATGCCCGGCGGCGTGCCCGTGGGCACCATGGCGATCGGAACCGCAGGAGCCAAAAATGCGGGCTTGCTCGCTGTGCGTATCCTCGCGGGAAGTCGACCCGAACTGCGGGAGAAGCTGCACGAATTTCACGAGCAGCAAGCCGAGCGTGTTCGCGAAGACTCGCTATCATGACGACCACAAATCGCGATACAAAAACGATCTTGCCCGGCGCAACGCTTGGCGTTCTTGGCAGCGGCCAACTCGGTCGCATGTTTGCCATCGCGGCTGCCCGGATGGGATACCGAGTCCACGTCTTTTCGCCCGACGCCGAAAGCCCCGCGGGACAAGTCGCCCAGTTCGAAACGGTCGCCGACTACCACGACTCAGACGCGATCGCAAAATTCGCCAAATCGGTAGACGTCGTCACGCTGGAGTTTGAAAACGTGCCGGCCTTGGCTACCGAAACGGCAAGCCAATTCGCCCCAGTTCGGCCCTCAGGGCAAGTGCTGTATAACACCCAGGATAGGCTGCGAGAAAAACGGTTTTTGCAATCGATCGGTATTCCCTGCACACCTTTTGCGCCCGTGTCGACTCTTGAAGAACTTCAAGATGCGGTCGAAACCGTGGGTGCCCCTGCCGTATTAAAAACCACCGCCTGGGGCTACGACGGTAAAGGACAAGCCAAATTCGATACCCCCGACCAGGCCGCAGATGCTTGGAAACAATTGCAACAGCAACCCGCGGTATGCGAAGGTTGGGTCGACTACGAATGCGAGTTCTCGATGCTGGTGGCCCGTTCGACCTTAGGGGAGGTTGTCAGCTACGGGCCAATTTTGAACCATCACGAGAACCATATCCTTGATTTTTCGATCTACCCCGCACCCGAACTGAGCAAATATCAAACCGAAGCAAACGAGATCAGCCGCGCAATTGTCGAGAAACTTGAGGTGGTGGGAATCATCTGTGTTGAATTTTTTCTCACGACCGATGGCCGCATACTTGTCAACGAAATTGCTCCTCGGCCGCACAACTCAGGTCACCTAACGATCGAGGCCTGTCCGACTTCACAATTCGAGCAGCAAGTCCGTGCGATCTGTGGCCTGCCGCTAGGTTCGTCCGAACCGCTCGTCCCCGCCGCAATGGTCAACTTGCTGGGCCATTTGTGGCAACCAAACGAACCCAATTGGGTCGCCGCGATAAGCGACCCGAGCGTTCGGCTACACCTCTACGGCAAAGCCGAAGCCCGCCAAGGGCGGAAAATGGGACACATTACGGTACTAGCAGACAGCGAAGCCGAAGCCTCCCGCAAGGCTTTGGATGCACGCGATGTGTTGAGTTAGCTTTCTTCTGCTTCGTTCAAAATGGCAAACTGCTTGCAAGAGTCCCTCGGTTGTGTGATCTATTTCACCTTAGCTTCCGGGCCAGAAAACTAGAATGCCCGGGTATGCTGTTACTTCCAGACGTCAACAAGTCCAGGGATTGCAATCCCTGGGGACCTTCGGAGTAAGTCGAAGTCGCCTCACGCTTTTACAACTTTTTTCAAACAAAGCAGAGTATTTCCACCCCACTTAACGAGGAGTTTTACGATGAATAAATTTTTTGCTTCCATGGCCACGCTTTCGATCGCCACCCTGTTGATGGCCGGCTGTAGCGAGGCTCCGTCTGGTAACGACGCCGCAGCCCCTACCGTGATGAAAACCGTATACGAGTCGGCCACTCTCTGCGGAAAATGTGGCGAAGTCAAAGGCACTGAAGCCTGTTGTGCCGAAGGCGCCGAAACCTGCGAAAAATGCAGCCTGCACCAGGGTGCCCCCGGTTGCTGCAAAATCGAGGCCGGCTCCGATGCCGTACTTTGTGCTGGTTGCGGTGAAGTCAAAGGCGGCGAGTCATGCTGTGCCAAAGGCGCCGAAACGTGCAAGAAGTGCAACCTACACAAAGGCGCCCCCGGTTGCTGCAAGCTAAAAGAAGCCGTTGCCGAAGAAGCCGAAGAAGCCGAAGAAGCCGAAGAAGTTGAAGAAGTTGAAGAAGTTGAAGAAGTTGAAGAAGTTGAAGAAGCTGAAGAAGCTGAAGAAGCTGAAGAAGCTGAGGAAGCTGCCGACGAGAGCGAAGCTTCTTGAACCGAGTAGAATTCCAGCGCGAAATCCGGATAAAGCCGAAAGTGGAAAGCCTGTTGGTTTTTCCGCTTTCGGCTTTCCCATTTCCGCTTTGCCTTGTTGACTAGAGCACTTCCTTAAAAAACTTCCTTAAAAAACATAGCCACCGAGCACACAGAGGTCTCAGAGGAAATACTGAAGTGAGCCACCTTCTCTCGGTGTTCACTGTGCCTCTGTGTTTCAATTCCTTTTAATCCGAGTCGCAAATAGCCAAACTATTTGAAGAAGTGCCCCGGTTTTTAACCGACGAACAGGATTCGACCGAATGATCCCGTCCATCCTGTTTTTATCCTGTCAAAATAAACCCGCTTTAAGGCAAATGCTCGACAAGGCCTTTCCGCTTTGTAAAAACTATTCAACCAGGCGTATTTGAGCCCAGCAGCTTGGGTCTTCTTCGTACGGAAAACCGGTACCAAGCGAAAATGTTTGCAGGCCGAGCTGGCGATCAAACAATGCGTACGTAAAACCAAGCTTGGGTTGGCCCGTCGGGTCGCCGACAACCGAGTCGTACCCGCCGAGCGCCACGGCCGGAATACAGCACGAAAGCTCGTAGGATGAATCGGTCACTTTGCTTTTGACCTGCAATTCGCGTGGCCGAACCGGGCGGGCGTTTTCGCGAGCCCGATTGATCAGCATCTGATCCGCAACCGGCTCCTCGGCACTAGGCCCACCACCGCGAGGCAAAAACACATAACGGTGACAGAAACGGGTCGCCCGATGCACGTTGGTCGTTGCCCGCGTGTCGATCCAAAGCTGGAGGCCATCGCTATCTTCAAGCCGCGACTCCCGACACCAAGGCATCTGTTCTTTGCCCTCGACTCGAATCCACCAAGCGAGCCCTTTGTCATTCCAAGCCATTCGCACTTCGGCAGGCGACCGCTCGTTGTCGAGATCGGCCAACTGCGGCAGACGATAACTCTCGTCCAGCACGACGCCATCCTTGAGAGTCCAAATGGTCTCCGACCGTTTGACATCGACTTCAAAACGAAACAAAAAACGGGGCGGGATCAACGCTTCGGCAGGATTCGCGGTATCGGCCATAAGGTTACAGCATCGTGTCCTTCAACACAGGGGGCATCGCGCAAAGCACGAGTACCTTGGTTCACTCGTGTTGGTTCACTCGCTTTGCAAGTTGGTTTCACAGCCAAGTTGGTTCCATACCGGCCGTCACATAGCCGGCCCGCCACGCGGTCCGGAGCTACCGGCCAACTCACAATCGGCACAGCCCTAAGTTATCACAAAACAGGGCACTTAGAGAACCGCCGACTTTCGTTTCCAGGCGAACGGCAAACGGGTGCTGGTTTGCTTGGAAACGATCGCCGAGAAGGGCAATAAAACCCTTGGATGGTTTGCTAGGACTTTGTGTTTAAGTACTTTTTCAGCTTATGGTTTTAATAATCGTCGTCTGAGAGCGGTTTGAAGCTGTATTCAGCTCTCATTGTGATATTTTGAGCGTCTGTATTTCCGGGAGACACCGCTTTATTACCATTGGGCGTTAGTAGCTGCTGGTAAACTCGGTAGTCAATGGTTTCTGAGATAGATCGCGTATTCTCTCCAGCGAAAACAGCTAAGAAAAGTTCAGGGTGGTTGCTAGCCGGACGGGTAAACGCCACTCCGTCGTCAGCACCCGCCAAATAGGGCATCGAAGTATCAATACGGGTATCCCTGTTGAATCTTTCAAAGTTAGCGGGAGCAGCGATGTTGGCCGAGTCATAAACCCAAGCCATGCCAAAAGCTTGCTCCGTTTTATGGTGCGTTAACAAAGATGCATCACCCACGTTCCAAAATTGGCTGTTTAGCCAACTATGAATAATGCCAGAATCGTCTTCGTCCTTGTGAATATTCTCAGAAAGCAACAGTGTTGTGTTGGAACCGTCTCTCAAGTCAGGGCCAAATCTTGTTTTCTCATTCGAGTCAACAAGGTTATGAAAAATACCATTGAACTTGACATCGGTTCCGCCACTGCCTCCCCAGAGCACATCAGAAGTACCGGTGTTAGCTATGTAAGTAAGAAAGCCCCGATCTGAGGTGGCCGAAATATTGCTGGGGCAGAGGAAGATTTCCAGCTTGGGCGGGCTATTGTAAGTAAATCCATTGCCGTTGCGATTTGTCAATATTTGATCACGCAAAGCTTTCTGTTCGATGTGGGAAAGCAGCTTAAAAGCCCAGCTCACAAGCAAGTCACTACCTCTGTCGTTGCTAGGCTCTAGATAGAGATCACCTACGCTAGGATCGACTTTCTGTAATTGCATCCATCCGGGATAAGTACCCTTTCCACTTGTGACCAAAGAGGTCATTCCCTTGGCAAGCTGTCCAAGATTGTTGCTGCACGTTAATTGCCGAGCATTCTCGCGCGCCGCTTGGATCGCAGGCAACAACAGCCCGACCAACGTGCCGATGATGGCAATCACAACCAGCAGCTCGACTAAGGTAAAAGCACGATGCGAGAATCGGAGGTGCTTAACTGGTTTTGTAGTGGGTTTCTTAACAAGGTTCATGACAAGGGCCTCTTCGTGTGAGAATTCTGTTCCGCATATCTGTTCCACCGACTTGCCACATACCTCGGGCGGCAAGCGAGTGTTAGGCCGGCTGGATAAAAAGTAGGGAAAAGACTGGAGCCGACCAAGCCATCCTGAATTATCGTCGATTTGAGCATAAAAAGCCAGCACATCGCAAACAGGAAAGCGGGAAAGCTGGCATTCTCCCCAAGACTAGTTAGGAAAGAGATTTGCCACAGAGGCACGGAGGGCCTTGGGAAACAGCTCCTTTTCTCGGTGCTTTCCGTGCCTCCGTGGTTTAACCGGTTCTTCTAGACGGGTAAATGGCGAGCCTTGGGCGTTAATGCCGGAAATGCCGTGTGCCGGTGAATATCATCGGCAGCCCGTGCTGGTTGCACGCGGCGATCACCTCGTCGTCGCGGCGAGAACCGCCCGGCTGGATGATTGCGGCTATCCCTGCCTCGGCGGCCTGGTGGATCGAATCGTCGAACGGGAAGAATGCGTCGGAGGCCAGTACCGAGCCGCGAGTTTGGTCGCCCGCTTTGCGTATCGAGATTTCAACCGAGTCGACCCGGCTCATCTGTCCCGCCCCGACGCCAACAAGGGCTTCGTCTTTGGCAAGCACGATCGCATTGGATTTGACATAGCGGCAAGCGGCCCAGGCAAACTCAAGATCGGCTCGCAAGGCGTCCGTGGGCTGCGATTCGGTTACGACTTGCCAAGTGGCGAGGTCGTCGGCCAAATCGTCAGCCGCTTGGCAGAGCATCCCGCCATCGATTTGGCGAAACACGGGGGCCCCGCTGCCTGCCTTGAATTCGCCCGTGCGTAGCAGCCGGACGTTGGCCTTCCATTTGGGTTTGGTGGTCAGCACCTCAAGGGCCTCGGGCGTAAATTCTGGTGCGACAATCGCTTCGACAAATTTTCCGGGCTGAGCAAGAAACTCAGCCATCGGCCCATCGACCGGCACGTTGACACCAAGCACCGAGCCAAAGGCGCTCAGCGGGTCGCCGGCCCACGCCTTTTCGACGGCCTCGGCAAGCGTCTTGCCCGTGGCCGCGCCACAAGGGTTGCTATGCTTCAGCACGGCTACGCCAGGCTGGGGTAGCGAACGGGCAATGGCGAGTGCGGCATCCAGATCGAGCAAGTTATTGTAAGAAAGCTCTTTGCCATTGAGCTGCTCGGCATCCACCAGGCTCCCCGCACCGCCGCCTTTCAAAGCGTACAAAGCGGCCGACTGATGCGGGTTTTCGCCATAACGGAGCGTCGCGCGGCGCTCGAGCGAGAGGCTGACTTGCGGCGCAAACGAAGGTTCGTCCGTCGTTTCGTCTGGGGTTTCTTCTGGGGTATTGAGCTTCGCAAAATAGGCCGCAATGGCGGTATCGTAGGCAGCGGTCAGTGCAAAGGCAGCGCCGGCCAGTTCGCGGCGAAGCTCGTGGGTCGTGCCGCCGGAGGCCTTGAGTTGCTCGGCAATCGCATCGTATTGCGAGGGTTGGGTAGCGAGCGTGACAAAAGCATGGTTCTTCGCCGCCGAACGAACCATCGAGGGGCCGCCGATATCGATTTGCTCGATCGCTTCTTCGGGAGTCACGCCCTCGCGAGCGACCGTTTGCTCGAAGGGATAGAGATTCACCACGACCAGGTCGAGCATTTCGATGCCGTGTTCTTGGGCCGCGGCCATGTGTTGCGGGTTATCGCGACGGCAAAGCAGGCCGCCGTGGATTTTGGGATGCAAGGTTTTGACCCGCCCATCCATCATTTCCGGAAAACCGGTGTAGTCGGCCACGTCCCGCACCGCGACGCCGGCCTCTTCGAGATAACGCCGCGTGCCTCCCGTGCTATAGAGTTCGACGCCAGCGGCAACCAATTCGCGGGCAAAGCGGTCGAGGCCGGTTTTGTCGCTGACACTAATCAGCGCACGTTGGAGAGGCAGAGAGCGAGGCATGTTGAACTTCGGAGTTGGGATTGTCGGATGGAGATTTGAAGGGACGATCACGATAGCACTTCGCTAGGCCCTAGGGAACTCCCAGAAAGCCCAAGGATTGCAATCCTTGGGGCCTTCAGAGAAATCGCAAACGACCGCGAACTCTTTGAAGTGTGTTGCGTATTAGAGGGGGAACACGCAGCCGGCATTCACGAAGAGCCGGCTTTTTACAGCAGGACGCTGTCTTTTTATTTGGAGCGATTTTCGCATCCAGTTTTCAGTAGATCGCCAATCGCTTTCGGCACCAGTTTAGGCGAGTATGCCGCACTAGCGGCGCTATCGGTGTGGCCGGCACAAACCAATCAGACGTTGCCCTCGGTTCGAGACATGCAATCGGCTGGGCAGCAGGGTTCTCGAAAGGTCTGTGACGGTCGCGAGGGGTTCGTGGGCCAAAGATTTCCGAATCAGTTCGGCAGGATTTTTGACCCTCCCATTTCTGTGACCTATACTGAAATGGGCCGCAAAACAGACCCTTTTGCTGTCCGTACGCACTGATGACTCGCCGCAGTGTGTGAACGCCAACTTGGCGGAAGCGATGCGATCTCCCCAACACACGGAACGAGCAACCAATGCAGATTCGGGTCTCCGCACAATTCAATCGATCAGGTGCCGTCGGGTTTCGGCGAGCTTGGTCTCTCATGATCGCCGTAGCTCTGTTCGGGGCTAGCGTTTCGGCGCCGGTTTTTTCGCAAACTGGCCTCGAACCAGTAACGATTTCTCCCGAGGCTTTGCCGCGTGCTTCGGTCAATTCGGTTATCGAAAAAGGCTTGCGGCTTGAATCGAGCCACCGATGGGGCGAAGCACTCACCCACTACGAAGACGCGCTGCGAGAGCATCTCGGCAACGACAAGCTTGAGAAGCGGCACGACATTGCCAAACTGCATTACAGTTTGGGTCGCAGATACCATGATCGCAGTTTCAAACAATCGATAGCGACTTTGAGTCGCCAACAATCGCTCGCGCTTTACTCCGAGCTTCTGCAAAAGACCAGCACCCACTACGTAAGCATTCCTCCTTGGCGATCGCTGGGAGTTCGCGGCACCACGGCCATCGATATCGCGCTTGCCGACAACGACTTCGTGGCGGAAAATCGCTTGAATCTTACTGCCGATCAGCTCTCGGGGTTGCGGCGTGAAATGTACCAACTGCTTGGTCGACGAACGATTAAGAACTCTCGCGACTTGGTTACGATGGCCTCGGAAATAGCCCATCTGACTGAAGCTCGAACAGGCCTTTCCTTTTCGGCGACGATCATGGAGTTTGTTGCCGCAGCGGCTAGCGGTCTCGACGACTACTCGGCCTATCTGACCGCCGATCAGCTTCGCGAAGTTTATTCGCAGATCGAGGGGAATTTCGTCGGGCTCGGTGTTGAGCTTAAAGCCGCAGACGGAGCCTTGCTGATTGTCCACGTCATTCCAAACAGCCCGGCCGAACGGGTAGGCATTCTGGCCAAAGATCGTATCATCGCGGTCGACGGCAAGAGCACCGCCGAGATGTCGACCGACGAAGCGGCTGCCATGCTGACCGGAGTAGAGAACTCTTGGGTTCGCGTAACCGTCTCTTCGCCTACGGTCGAGCCACGAGTACTCAAAATCCGCCGCGAGCATGTCGAGGTGCCTAGCCTTGAGGATGTGAAAATCATCGATTCCGACGATGGAATTGCTTACTTGCGAATCCCCACATTCCAGAAAACAACCAGCCGCGATCTCGAAGCGGCCTTGTGGGACTTGCATCGCAAGGGAATGCGTTCCTTGATTCTCGATTTGCGAGGAAACCCAGGCGGGCTGCTGACTTCTTCGGTTGAGGTTGCCGACAAGTTTCTGACGCAGGGCAACATTGTTTCGACTCGGGGCCGTAGTGCTCAGGAAGATTTTAACTACCAAGCCCACTACGGCGGCACCTGGCGAGTGCCGTTGGTTGTGCTGATCGACGGTGATAGTGCGAGTGCGAGCGAGATTTTCGCGGGGGCAATTAAAGACAACGATCGCGGCACCATCGTCGGCACGACTTCCTTTGGCAAAGGCTCGGTCCAAGGGATTTTCCCGCTCGGCTATGCCGGGGCAGGCATTCGGCTGACTACCGCCAAGTTTTTCTCGCCCAAGGGCACTCCGATAAGCCATCGGGGGGTTGAGCCTCACGATCGGGTGCAGGTAAGGGCAAAACCTGTCGGCAGCGACATGACCAACGTCAACCAGCATGTCCAAGATGCGATTCTGGAGCTTGGCATTCAGGCGGCACGCCGAAGGGTTGCAGCTCGCTAGGATGAGGAATCGCCGGAAGATTCCCCGTTCTTTCCCCTCGGCAGGCTTTTTAGGGCAGTTGACGAGTCCTAGGCCACGGCGGATAATGAGGGGCCTCTCTCGAAGCCACTGGTTCCCCTTTTTACTCCATCTGATTTTCCTATGCCCTACGACGACGAAGATGACCTGTTTGTTGATGATTTCGACTTTGTAGATGACGACGAAGACGAAACCACCGAAGAAGAGCAGGCCCAGGTCGAAGAAAAGAAGCCGGAGCCACCAGCAAAGCCAAAGCGCAAGCCCTCTTCCCGAGGTGGACGACGAGGCTCGAAACCTCGCGCCGAGGCCGAGCCAAAAGGCGAGGCGAAAGATACCGAGGCAAAAGAAAAGGTAACGGCAGAAGAAGCTGAACAGTCGAGCACGACATCGGAAGAGAAGAGCGACGCGCCGGCAGAGGAGCCAAAGAAACCGGAAGAGCCGCCAGCGCCTACCGACCATGTCGTCCACGTCTACGAGCGTCAGGAGTTCGTTCGCACCATTGCCCGCGAATTTACTAGCGAAGATGCCGAAGCATTTGCGACCGAGTACAATCGCACCTCCGAAGCTCACAACCGAAAGGGCGTGGTGGGGAATCAAGGAGAGAAGCCGGCCACTTCGATTTAGTTCGCCACATGAAGTTGCGGTGTGCCGCCTTTCTAATCGATACAAGTGTCGCAAGCAGGTTCGCGGCAGGGCTGGAATTTGCGCCGGTTTTCTGCGTTTTTTCGCTCTGAATCGCACTGCCGGACTAATCGCTATCTCGACGCGGAAAAAAGCTCGGGCAAGGTCCCATTTCGCAGGTTTTCTCGCAGGAGAATGGTACGATGGAATGGGTTGTCGGATTTCTACGACGACTTCATTGAGTTCTTCCAAATCGTTTTGGAAGGCAAAATCCTGAGACGAGTTCTTTGACCGACCTCTTGTGCGGACGAACCGAGGCAGTTTTCTATGAGTCACATGAAGCAATATTCTGCGATGCCCTATCTCGTAGCCGTGTTTTCGCTTTCCGCTTGGGTTGCCGTTTCGGCAATTGCTGTGGCGCAGCAATCGGAAGCCGAAACTTTCGGTGCGAGAGATCCTGAAGCCGAGGCAGCCTATCAGGCAGGCGTCGAGCAAATGGAGCAGGAAAACTGGGAACAGGCGATCGTTGCGTTCTCCAAGGCAATTGGCATCGATAATACTTACCCGGAGGCTTTTCTCGGGCGTGCCGAATCGCTTCGTGAGCTGGAGGACTACAGCTCTGCCCTGGCAAGCTACCAAGATGCCCTTAATTTCCTGGAGGGGGCTGGCCCCAGCCCGATGGCGGCAACTGCTTACAATGGTCGGGGGGTTTGCTCCCGAGAGCTGGGGCAGGTCGATTTGGCACTGAGCGACTTTAACAACGCCGTTGAAATGGATCGCAATAATCCTGAAATTGCCGCCAACTATGGCGACCTGCTGGTAAACCGAGTTGGCGACCCAACTACGGCACTGCGATTTTTGGACAAAGCCATTGAGCTCGACCCCGAGAACGCTGAAGCCTACCGCAATCGGGGCTTGGCTCATGCTCAGATCCGAGAATTCGACGAGGCCATTGAGGACCTTCAGAAATCGATTGAACTGGATTCGACCGACTACGAGACCTATACGACCTTGGCGAGCATCCACATAGCAGAGGAAGAGCTGGCTCCTGCGATTGACGCTTTTTCTAAAGCCATTGAGAATTACTCTCCCGAAGAAAGCAGTGATCCAGATACGTTTATCGATGGTTACCTGCGAAGAGGCGAAGCTTGTTTGCAGTTGGCTCTTGAGGACGAAACTACGCCTGAGCGTCGCGAAGAGCTTTACAAGGCATTGATTGCTGATACCGACCATGTGCTTGAGGAGTTCCCCGACCTTTTCCCCAATTCGGGAATTGCATTGCACCAGCGGGGCTTGGCCATGCGGCTGCAAGGTCGTTTGAACGAAGCGATTAAGTCGTTGACCGATGCCATTCAGCTTATTCCTGCCGGGGCCGAAGCGCCGTATCAGGCCGACGCTTACTTGAAGCGAGGCATTTGCTGGCATTATCAGGGGCAAGACAGCCTTGCTCGGGGTGATTTCGAGCAGTCTGCGTCGATTAGTTTTTCTGATCCGCTGCCCCATCTTTGGATTGGGTTTACCTATGCTCAGGAGGGCGACTACCGGTCGGCGATCGAGAGTTATGGTGACGCGATAGCCAAAGCTCCTAATTTCCCGGCACCTTACGTCAATCGAGGGCTCGCCTACATGCAGCTGGGGGGCTACCAGAAGGCTATCGATAATTTTAATGAGGCAATTCGCAACGAACCCTCCGAGCCCGAGCATTTTTTCAAGCGTGGCCTGGCCTATATGGAGATGGAAGAGTATCAAAAAGCGTTCGATTCGTTCCATCTCGCGACCCTCAACGGCGAGAGGATGGCCAAGGCCTTCCGCGGGGCTGCTAGGGCATTGAAAGCCATGGGTCGCAGCAGTCTGGCAGAGCAGTACGAGAACCGGGCGAAGGCTCTTGAGTCGGCGGTCCAATAGGTTGCAGATTTTTAATTCTCCGATTTGCTAGTCGTCGTTTGTGTGTTCGTTGGATAACGCGGCTTGCCAGTCTCTGGTGCTGCTCTATACTGAGGGGACGATCCGTCAAAAAAGGCCAGTAGGAATTGGTCTTCCCTTTAGTTGTTATCAGGAAACGCCAGCGTGGACAGTTCGCAGCAGTCGTTTTTGGCTCGCCACGACTTTTTGATTCGCCGCCTGCATTCGCTTTCAGGCTTGATTCCGGTGGGCGCGTATATGGTCGTCCATTTGGTGACCAATGCGAGCGTCTCGGAAAGCTCGGCAGCCTTTCAGAAGAATGTTTACTCGATTCATAGCTTGGGCTCCTTATTGCCGGTTGTGGAATGGGCATTCATTTTCCTTCCGCTTCTGTTTCATGCCATCATTGGCGTGGTGATCGTTGGCGGTGGGATGCCCAACAGCAATCAGTACCGATACGGTCCCAATTACCGCTACACCTTGCAGCGGGCGACTGGGATGATTGCCTTTGTGTTCATCATGGTTCATGTGTTTCATATGCACGGTTGGTTCCATGCCGACGTGTGGCTGGAAAAGGTCGCGAGGCCGTTTGGCGGGGCCCAGTTTTACCCGTACAACGCGACTTCCTCGGCAGGGATGGCATTGCAGAGCACCGTGACGGTTGTCCTGTATCTCGTTGGTGTGCTGTCCTGCGTGTACCATCTGGCCAACGGCATATGGACGATGGGCATTACTTGGGGCGTTTGGACGAGCCCTAAGGCCCAAGCTCGGGCCTCGAAAGCTTGCTCGGCCTTTGGCATATTGCTTGCCGCTTTGAGCGTGGCCGCCCTGTTCGGCATGCGATCGGCTGGCCAAGGCGAGAATCTGCAAGAAGCCATTCAGGCGGAAGATCGGCTGTACGAGCATAAAATCGAAGCGGGCGAGTTGGAGCCCAACGAGCACAAACGATCGGGTTCGGACCATTCCGAAGAAGGCAAAGAAGCAGCAGCGAAAAGTGAAGACAAGTGATCTCCCCATGTCCTGATCAGACCGCCGACTTACGACATTTTGGCTCGTTGGGCGACGGTTATTTGTTAGGACCGAGGCTTTAGGACTTAGGAAATGACTCAACAACGTGTTCTGGTCGTCGGTGGTGGACTCGCCGGTTTGGCCGCGACGATGAGATTGGCTGAACTCGGGATTCCCGTCGACCTGATGAGCCTGACGCCGGTCAAGCGATCGCATAGCGTTTGTGCTCAGGGCGGCATCAATAGCGTCAACGAGATGACGCGGCAGCTGGGCGATAGCGAATATCTGCATCTTGACGACACGGTTTACGGGGGCGACTTTCTCCAGCACCAGCCGCCGGTCAAAGAAATGACCGATTGGGCACCTCGGATTATCGATCTGATGGATCGGCTGGGGGTGCCGTTTAATCGTACCCCTGAGGGATTTCGCGATCAGCGGCGTTTCGGCGGCACGATGTACAAGCGGACCGCTTTTGCCGGAGCCACGACCGGACAGCAACTGCTTTACGCTTTGGACGAACAAGTACGCCGTTGGCAGAGCCAGGGCGCAGTGGAAATGTACGAGGGTTGGGATTACCTTGGCCCGGTGCTCGACGACGAGGGCCGTTGCCGTGGGGCGATTGCTCAGAATCTGGTCACGATGGAGATCCGATCGTTCGCCGCCGATGCGGTCATTTTGGCGACCGGCGGCTGCGGGCTGATTTATGGCCGGAGCACGATGTCGATGTCTTGCACGGGTAGTGCGGCTAGCCGGAGCGTCCAGGCGGGAGTCAAGTACGCGAACGGCGAGTTCATCCAAGTGCATCCGACGGCGATTCCCGGGGCCGACAAGCTGCGGTTGATGAGCGAATCGGCACGCGGCGAAGGCGGTCGCGTGTGGGTGCCCCGTGCTCCGCACGACGCGCGCATGGCGGGCGACATTTCTGAGTCGGAACGATATTACTTTCTTGAAGAGCGTTATCCGAAATATGGGAACCTGGTGCCTCGCGATATCGCGACTCGCGAGATTTTTAATGTTTGTGTGAACGAAGGCTTGAGCGTCGAAGCCGGCAGGCAGTGTGTTTACCTCGACCTGACGCACATCCCTCGTGCGGAGCTTGACCGCAAATTGGGGGGCATTCTTAGCATCTACGAGAAGTTCCAAGGGGTCGACCCGCGGGATGAACCGATGAAGATTTTCCCAGCCGTTCATTATGCCATGGGCGGGGTGTGGGCCGACTACGAACGAACGGCCGAGGGCGGCTTGGTCGCTGGTTCGCCGCGTAACCAGCAGACCAATGTGCCGGGTCTGTTCGCGATTGGCGAGTGCGACTATCAGTATCACGGCGGCAATCGATTGGGTGCCAACTCGTTGTTGAGTTGTATTTTCAGTGGCCTGTTCGTGGCGCCTGGCGTCGAGAACATGCTTGCGTCGCTTCCGGATTCGGCCCACGACAAAAAATACGACACCTTGCTGCGTGGCCAACGAGCGATCTGCCAGTTGGACCACGACGAGCTGTTGAAACGTGCCGGAGGTCGGGAGAATCCTTACGTCATTCATCAAGAGTTGGGCGACGTGATGACCAAAGCCGCAACCGTAGTTCGCGACAACGATCAGTTGCGAGCGGGCTTGGAGAAGGTCAACGAACTGGCCGAGCGAGTCCAACGTTGCTCGCTTTCGGACACAGGCACTTGGACCAACCAAAACGTAATTTTCACGAAGGCACTTCGTGATATGTTCCCGCTGGCCAAAGCCATCTTGAAGGGGGCCTTGGCTCGCGACGAATGTCGTGGGGCTCATTTCAAGCCGGAGTTTGTGATGCCGGGCGTGGAATCGGATGATCCGGCCGAGCGTCATCGTCAGGCCGAAGCTTGGTGCGATGCGTTTGAAGCGAAGAATAAGAAGTGGCTTAAAACCACGATCGCCACGGTCGACAAATCGGGCGAGCCGACACTGAGCTACGAAGAGGTGGACACGTCGCTCATTCCGCCGCGTCCGCGTCTGTATGGCTTGGTTGGTGGCGAGATGATCGAGCAAGCTTGGAAAGATCGGCAAGCGAAACGCGACAGCAAGTAGGTTGCCTGGGCGTTTTTCTTTTTTCTTCGGGTTGGCGTTTACGCTGTTCGGAGTGGTGTGACCGCCACGGATCGCGGGCACCCCCTCTTTTGGGGATTTGTCCCCTCGATAGGGGTCCCATGTTTTGGGACTTAATTCAGGGTTTTTGTCCCCTGGCATTTGCGATTGATTCGCAAATCGTAGAGTCTGCTGCGATGGCCCTGGGACAAAATAGGTTGAATTAAGGATTCTTGGAGACCTCTTTTGGGGACAAAATCAGGGGCAGATTTCCTGGGATGGTGGGGATGGATACAGAAAAACTTCAAAGTCTATTTTTTGAACCGCCAAGTTCGCCAAGAAAAAAGGAAGCTGGCTTGCCCAGTAGTAGACGCTTGGTACCCGGTTCGCACTGCTGGGCAAGCCAGCAGTGGCACCCGAAAACCAAGCAGGGGTGGAATACTAGCTTTCCTTGGCGATCTTGGTGCACTTGGCTGTTTATCTGACTTGGCAGTTCCCCTGGGGATAAATACGGATTGAGTTGATTGGTGCAGATTTTGTGGCTAAATGCGAGTGAGAAATTTTCGTTTTGGCGGGACAAAAGATGCTTTGCCGTCGTTTTGAAGTGCGGCTCAAACGCTCTGGTCATCTTTCGGGGATCAGATATCATAGAGGGCATGACTGCTCACTCTCAAAAATCGACCAAACCGTCGTCTTTCGAAGTTCGCATCCTGCGGCAAGATGCTCCGGCAAAAGGCCCGCGTTGGGAGCGGCATCGAGTGACTTACGAACCGAATCTGAACGTCATCAGCGTGCTACAGAAAGTTGCCACCCTTGCCACGACGTCGGATGGCAAGAACACGACTCCCGTGGCCTGGTACTGCAACTGCCTGGAAGAGGTTTGTGGTGCTTGCACGATGCTGATTAATGGGCGTACGCGGCAAGCCTGTTCGGCTTTGGTCGACAAGCTGCTCGAGGAGAATCCAGAGGGGTTGGAGCTAAGGCCGATGAGCAAGTTTCCCGTGGTGCGCGATCTTGTGGTTGATCGTGGTCGTATGTTCCGTGCCCTTGAGCGAGTGCAAGCTTGGATACCGGTTGACGGGTATGGCGATCGAGGATCGGGTCCGCGCGAGTCGCAAGAGAGCCAACAGGTTCGTTATCCGCTTTCGGAGTGCATGACCTGTGGCTGTTGTGTCGAGGCGTGTCCCCAGTTTGCAAAAGTCGAGCTAGCACAGCGCAGCGACGAGACCAGCGAACAGTTTGAAGATCGCAAAGCCCAGGAGTACGACGGCGCATTTGTCGGGGCCGCGGCGATTAGCCAGGCAATGTTGTTTAACGACCACCCGACGGGACACATGAACGCCGGCGAGCGATTGGAAACGCTTATGGGCCCAGGCGGAATTCAAATGTGTGGCAATGCCCAGAATTGTGTAGCTGTTTGTCCGAAGGAAATTCCGCTAACGACGTCGATTGCTCGTGCCGGTCGTCAGACGACGGTGCATTTAGTGACGCAGTTTTTTGACAGCTAGAGTTTGTGAGATTCGATCTTTGGCTCGGAGGCAGGTGTGCCTCCGTCTGTCGTGGCGTTTTGCTAGCGACGGTTGGTTCGAGAGGCTTGGGAGTTGGCCATGGTGAGGAACTCGCGGGCTAGCTCCGAGCGTAACCGGCTGTGCGATCGTAGTCGATTGAGCCATTGCGAGACTTCTTGTTGAGAAGGCTGTCGCTGGGTGACCAATTGGAACATGCGATAGATGTATTGCGTGTCGTCGGCACCGGCTTGGTAGTAGAATTCAGGTGTGCTGAGGATTTGCAATTGGGCGTCGGAAATTGGGCCTCCTCGAGCGAGGTGGGCTTCCCAAACGTAAAGTTCCTGGGCTCGCGGCTCGCGACCGAGATATTCGCGGAACCAGCGAGAGATTTGAGCGATCTGTTCGTTTCGATTCGGAGCCGCACCGCCGGGGTAGGAGGCCGCAGATTCGACGACCAGCTGTAACTTTGTGGTGGGCTTGCCGCCGAAGACAGCGATGTCTCGCCGGGTAGCATAAATTTGACGGCCGCCTGCTTCGATCGTAGCGCTGAGGATATAGGTGCGATTTGAATTGACTTCCGACGGGTCGTACTCGATTTTGAAAGGAATCGGCACGCGCGATGCCGAGGTAATGGTCTGCCGGGCAATCGTGATCGGACGTAAATCGGCGCGGAGTACTTCTCTCAGCTCAACCGTTGCGATGGCATCGCGAGGCAGTTCGGCGCGATTGCGATAGGTGATGGTACCAGTCAGTGTTTTTTGGCGAGCATCGAGCTGGACGGGGAGATTCATGAGCTGGCCGTCGCGGTTGTTTTGCACGAGTAGGCGGACCCAGCCTTGGTCGTTGGCGTGTCGTTCCAGCTCTTTGCCTACATCGTAGAGAGTGTTATCGACGTAGCCGATTTGGAAACCGTTGACGCTGATGATGCGATCGCTGACTTCGAGTCCGGCACGCTCGGCGGCCGAGCCTTGTACGACTTCGGCGATTCGGACGCCGGTGTCGGTGTCTTCAGGAAAGATGCCTAGTCGCCAGTGGTCGAGCGTTTGGTTTTGCGTTCCCTGCCCAGGAAAGAACGAGGGCTGAAAGCTTTGAGAGGGAGTGCCTGAGGTTGGAGGTTGGTAGTTCCAGTTGGGGGCTGCGCGGTCTTGCGATCGGTCGCGGGCCCTATTTGGATTTGTGATGGCGCCGCGCCAGTTAAGGCTCGGGTCGCCAAAAGCATTGGTGGTTGTGTTTGCCGCGCCGGGTGCCCGGCGGGCTTGCGACGAGGCGCGGTTGGTGTCGATGCCGTGAGAGAAGTTGAGTCCAACGGTTGGAACAATCAACAGTGTGCCTAAGGCAGCTTGCAGAAAAGTCTTCATAGGAGGCCTTTTGAATTCGGAATTTGGATTGCGGATTTCGGAATGGGCCAATGGCGATTCCTTGATTCCCCTTGGATTTATCTTGCGACTACCTCGCTACGCCGAGTCCGATGGCATCGAGCGCGACGCGGGCTGGCGGGGCAGGGATGGCTTGCAAGCCCGCTTTGACGACGTCTTCCTGTCCCTGTCGGCTGAAGGCGTACCTGATGAATTCGCGTTGGAGAGGGTTAAGCTTCTGTTTCGGATTGCGATTGACGACCAGTTGCAACCGGCGGACGAACGGGTAGTGGCCACGGTCTGCTTCGGGGGAGTCGATCGCCACGAAGGGCTGGCCCTGGGCGAATGCGAGCGGTACTGCTCGTACGGCAGGCGAGGTGTACGACATTCCGCCGAAAGCGATTCCTGTCGGGTCAGCGGCGACTGCTTTGAGCATGTCGATGTTTGATTTGTGGGCTTTAAGATCGCCGCGTATTTTTCCGCCTAGCATAATTGCTTCTTGAAAGAAGACTTGCGAGCCGGTATCGCTACCGCGTCCGTGGGCTGTAATTGGTTTTGATGCGAGTGGGCCGCTGACGTCGAGTTCTCCCCAGGTACGGATCGGCTGGGTGGCACCTCGTTGGCGTGTGGTTGAATAGATGGCGTCGACTTGGGCAAATGTCAGTCCGCGAATCGGGTTGTCTTTGTGGACAAAAATAGCGGTTCGTTCAAGACAAGGCGTCAGGACAGTCGGCGGATAGCCGATCGTGCTAGCGAAGTCAGCGACTTCGTCTCGCCGCATCGAGCGGCTGAGAAGACCGATGTTGGTTTCGCCCGACTTGACTGCTGCGACGGCTTTACGCGATCCAAAGATGTCGATCGAGATTTTTACTTCGGGATAGAACTGCTTGAAGCTATTGGCCCAAACTGCTGCGACATGGGACATCGTATTCGATCCGCCAAGCTTAAGCTCGCCAGCGAGGCGTTCTTGAGGATGGTAAATTGGAAGATTCGGGTCGAGCAGTACCGGCGCACCATTGCCCTCGGCAATGGTCGGCAACATGCAGCAGATATTAAGTAGGACAGCAAAAAATGCGGCGGAGATTATCTTCAACATTACAAGGGCTCCCGGGAAGGAATACACCAGACGCAAAAGGCGCGTTGGCCTGTGACCGGGGAGTGTAGTTCGTTTTGGTGAAGAGAGTAAAGACGAGAAAATTTTTTGGGTGCTAGCAGAGTCGTAAAGCTAGATGGTTTGGGTTGAACCACGACGGCACGATGGGCACAACGAGGAGTTGGAAGAACAAGTCGGCCTAGCCTACTATCAACGTGGTTCAACTGCCTCGACATAAAAAAGCCCACGAGGGTTAAGCTCGTGGGCTCTTGTTGTTGGTACGCGTTGTGATTGAGCTTTGCTACGCAGGTTGTAGTTCGGCTTTTCGCTCGGCGATGATTTCGATTTGGATGTTGCTTGGAACAGCCGAGTATTTCGACAGTTCCATGCTGAAGCTGCCCTGCCCTTGGGTCTGGCTTCGCAGATCGGTTGAGAAACCAAAGGTTTCGGCGAGCGGGATTTCGCAGATGATGGTGGTGAGCCTGTTCTGCGTGTTGGTCGAGACGACCATGCCTCGCTTGCTGGCTACTTGGCCGACGACCGAGCCTTGGAACTCTTCGGGGCATTCGATTTCCATCAGCATGATGGGCTCAAGCAAGGCGGGCTTCATGCGATTGAAGTTTTGGCGGAAGCATTCTTGGGCAGTTAGCATGAAGGCCATGTCCGAGGAGTCGACGTCGTGGTATTTTCCGTCGAGGAGCACAACTTTGATGCCCACGACCGGGTAACCCGCGACCGGGCCTTTGTCCATCATTAAACGGAATCCCTTTTCGATGGCAGGGATAAAGTTCTTGGGGATTCGACCGCCGGTCACTTTGTCGACAAACAACATTTCGCTGCCATCGGCTTCTTCGCGATCTTCGTCGGTCATGGGGCTAATCGTGCCCACGATGTTACCGAATTGCCCCGAGCCACCGGTTTGCTTCTTTCGCGTATGATTGAAGTCGAATGCGACGGAACCACTTTCGCGGTAGCTGACCTTGGGAGCCCCGACCTCGACGTCGACGCCGTACTCGCGGCGAATTCGTTCGGTGTAGACTTCCAGGTGTAGCTCGCCCATGCCGGCGATTACGGTTTCGCCGGTTTCTGAGTCGGTACTGACGCGGAACGTAGGGTCTTCTTTGCGGAAACGCTGGAGGGCCTTGCTGAGCTTGTCGGCGTTGTCGCGTGAGATCGGGTTGATCGACATTTTGATGACGGCGTCGGCAACAAAGATATTTTCTAAGGTGCAGTACTTGGCTTCGGAGCAATAAGTATCGCCGCTGGCACAGTCGATGCCCATGATCGCGATGATGTCGCCAGCGGAAGCGCTGTCAACTTCTTCGCGTTTATTGCTGTGCATCCGAACGATACGGCTGTAGCGTTCTTTGCGACCGGTCCGCTGATTGAAGTATTGCTCGCCTTTTCGGATGGTGCCTTGGTAGACTCGCATGAAGGAGAGTTGGCCATATTCGTCGTCGGCGATTTTGAATGCCATGCCGACGAAGGGTTTGTCGGGGTCGCTGTCGAGCTCGACTTTTTTCTCTATGTCGGTCGTCTCGGAAGCGATGGTGGTGCGATCGAGCGGCGAGGGCAGGTAGCGGTTGATCGCGTCCATGAGCGGCTGGACGGCGGTGTTTTTGTAAGCCGAGCCGAGATAGACGGGCGTGAAGCCTTGGTCGATCGTAGCGGTACGAATCAGCTCGTGAATCAGCTGTTCGGGGACTTCTTCTTCAGAGAGAAGGAGCTCCATGAGTTCGTCGCTGTACATCGAAAGCGACTCAAGCATGGCGGCACGCGAGGTGGCGGCTTTTTCGATGAGATCGGCGGGGATGTCTTCTTCGCGGACGTCTTCGCCGTTAGAACCATCGAAGTAGAAGGCCTTCATCGTGACCAGGTCGATGATGCCCTTGAAGTTTTCTTCTTTGCCAATAGAAATCTGCATCAGTACCGCGTCGGCACCGAGCTTTTCTTGAACTTGTTCGACGACCGAGTCGGGATCGGCCCCGGTGCGATCCATCTTGTTGATAAACGCAAGGCGAGGAACATGGTATCGCTTCATCTGACGGTCGACCGTCATCGATTGCGACTGCACACCACCGACGGCGCAAAGGACCAGCACGGCACCATCGAGCACGCGAAGGCTACGTTCGACCTCGACCGTGAAGTCGACATGGCCCGGGGTGTCGATGAGGTTGACTGTGTGGCCGTCCCACTCGACGGTCGTGGCCGCACTGGTGATCGTGATGCCGCGTTCTTTTTCAAGCTCCATGTGATCCATGGTAGCGCCGTCACCGCCGCCGCGGACGTCTTCGATTTTATGGATCCGGCCAGCATAGAAAAGGATGCGCTCGCTCAGCGTGGTTTTGCCAGAGTCGATGTGCGCGGAGATACCGATGTTGCGAACTTTACGAAGGTCCATTTTATGTCTTAGCCTCTACTCAAACGTCAAAAAAATTCGCTGCAGAAGCGGATACGCCGCAAGCAGCACATGAGAAAAATATGGAAACCCCTTGAGACGACGGTCTAGGGGCTAGTACACAAGAGAAAATAGGGCAGCTGTTGTCAGCCTATCTCGAGGCGGGACGAATTGGCTATTTTGTCTCGTTATGGTCCTAATGGCTAGTGCAAACTGGAGAAATCATGGTGATATCTGTTGGGCCACTAGAACAGTCCAACTAGGCTTTGTCAGAAAACTCCTACTTTTCTCGATAGAGATGCTTGCCCAATTTCATAGATCGGCTCTGTTGGACTTATATCATCGGCATACTGGGGGCCGCGATTAGAATGTAGATTGGGCGAATTTACGCCAAGCGTTTTAAGCGTTAAGTTGTTTGATTGTAAACAGATAGGGAAACCGGCAATCGTTTGAGGTGAGTTTTTAGCTAGCGGAGTGCGATGGCAAGGAGGTGCCCCGTTTTTTGTCTTTGGCCGAAGGCGGGGGCGGTTGTTGTCGAGCGAGTTTTTTGGAGATTGCCATGGGCAAAACGGGGAAAGAAAAATTTGAATCTGAGGGGCAGCCGGAAGCTCGGGCCGAGAAATTGCCCTCGGGGTGGCTTTCTCGCTGGCCCTGGGTGACGTTTTTGTTGCCGATGTTGGTCTACATGGTCATGGGCACGTTCGAGCCGGCTCGGCCAGAAGTCGATCAGACAGACGAAGTGGTTACAGAATTTGATCGGCAAATCCAGGAGTCGTTTGGCGAAGAAGAGGGGCTGTTGCCAACGATTCGCTACGAACACTATCCCTATGTGTACACCACGAAAATTGTTCTTACCCTTGTGGCGATGATTTTTGTTTGGCCTGGCTATCGGACGCTTCCCTGGCGTGTGAGTGGAATGAGTGTGGTGGTGGGCGTCGTTGGCGTGGTGCTGTGGATTGTGCTTTGTCGCTTGGAACTTGAAGTCAAGCTGGTTGGCCCGCTTGACCGTTTTTTGGGAAACATGCTGTCGTCGGAAGTTGTGGAAGGCGAGCCGCCTTCGATTGGTCTGGTGGGGTACTTTGGTGGGGGCGGCCGGAGCGCGTACAATCCGCTTGAAGAGTTACGAGGGATGGGCGCCTGGGCTTATGTGTTCTTGGCGATTCGCTTCCTAGGGCTTGCGATCGTGGTGCCGGTGATCGAAGAGTTTTTCCTACGCGGCTTTCTGATGCGGTACGTCGTGCAGCCGAACTGGTGGCAGGTGCCCTTTGGCACGGTCAATCGGACGGCATTGATTGCAGGTACCGCGATACCCATCTTAATGCACTTGCCGAGCGAGTATTTTGCTTCGCTGGTTTGGTTTAGCCTCGTGACGTGGCTTATGGTACGTACACGAAGTATAGGCAACTGCGTTGTTGCCCACGCGATCACGAACTTCCTGTTGGGAGTTTATGTCGTGGTGAGCGGCGAGTGGCATCTGATGTAGGAGAGGGGCGAGAGGGTGGAGGTGAGGGGTGAGTTCCCTGCCGCAATTTTTGCGTTCTATCGATCGGTTGCTTCGTAGGCTACTTGTGCGACGCCGCCGACGGGTTCGGTTCGGAAGGGCGTGTTCTGTTCGTAGAGTCGCATCCGCTGGTGGTAGTCGGTTTTTGCTTGATTGGGAGCAATCGCAAGAGCCTCGTTGAGCGTTTCGATTGCTTGCTGGAACTGCCCGGCATTGGCTTGTGCGGCAGCGAGTGTGTCGAGAGCGACGTGACGATCGCCGTAGTCGAATTTGAGAGCCCGTTGTGCGCCCATGAGTGCGTTTTCGGCATCGCGGAATTCACGTTCGGGACAAGTTGATAAGAGCCAGGAGCCGTTGCGATAGGCGTGAGCAAACTCAGGATTGACCTCGACCGTATGGGCGTAGGCGGCCAAGGCTTTGTGGTATTGCCCCATGTCGGCTAGCAAGTCTCCCCGGCTGCAAAGGATTTCGGCATTGGCGGGGTCGGTCTCAATGGCCGCATCGAAATGGGCCAATGCTTCGTCCCATTGGCCTAGCATGTGTTGGATGCGAGCCATGCCTAGTCGGGCTTTGGAGAGGGTGGAGTCTAGCTCGAAGGCCTTTTGGTAGTCGGTAAGCGCTGACTGCAAGTCGTTGGCCTGGACGAACAATGTTGCGCGGTTGAGATAGGCTTTGGGGTATTTGGGGTTTAGTCGGGTGACAAGATTGAAGTCGTCGAAGGCTTCGGCAAAGGAACCCGCTTGTGCGTACGAGACGCCACGATTGTGGAGGGCTCGCCAGTTCTTCGGGTTGTTTTCGACCGCGGCGCGGAAGTCGGCCTCGGCCAATTCTTGTTGCCCTTCGTTTGCTCGCAACCGGCCTCTGCGATTCAAGGACCAGGAGATGAGCTGACGCGAAAACACTTGCTGTTCTTGGTTTGCGCCCATGCGGATTGCCTGGACTGCTTGTTTGAGAATCTGCGTGTAGTCGGATTCGCGACTGGCTTGTAGCGATAAGGTGTGGGCTTCGATAAGCAACTCTGCGGTCGGCCCGGGCGCATTCACAGGTTCTTGATGATCGGCTTGTCGCACTCGCTTAAACAGTTTTTTGGATTGGGTATTTCGCTTGACTGGCATGAGCTTGCGTGAGGCCGTGAGCAGGGCATTGGAGAACCGGTTGGTTCCGTTTGGGCCAGCCGCCTGTGGTGCGCGAGACTTTTTTTCTGGGTGTGCCTGGTTGGCTAGCTGAGCGGTTGGCTCTTTTGTTTCAGAGCGGAGAGGCTGAACCAAGGGGAGGAGTTGATGTTGAGAGACGATCGCAAGGTCGCCTCGCGCTGAAGCGGGTTTCGTCGGAGCTGGTTTCTGAGTGAGGCGTGCTGTGGTTCGGCGCAGGTTGGGTGCGCCGGCTCGCTGTGCGATTGGTTTAGGAGCAGCGGTCGGTACGACAAACGCGATCGAGCCGCGAGCCGAGGCCGAAGGGCCGCTTGCCGAGGTTTGATCGGTGGCCGTGACTACGATTGTCGAACTCGATTTGATTGTCGAACCCGCGTTTGTCTCGGCAACTAGCGCGCTGCTGGCTCCGTTCGAGAAACCAAGCCCTAGGAACAATGCGAGGGCCGCAGGGAGGAGTTGGGTGCAGATCTTTGAGTCGGTAAATTTTGGATCCATGCTTCAAGGTCCAGCAATGAGGGTCTTGTTATTGCAAGCTTCGCGTTTTTTGCAGCTTCGGGGGCGCACAAAGAATGGGCACCTCGGTCCTATCTATCGGCTGGGCCTTAAATGCACCGTAACTAAATTTACCGAAAGAACCGGAAAGATGAGTGCAGACTGCCCACATTGTCGGTGCGGCAGTGCTAGCAGTGGGTGGGGAGACGGGTGCCCGCTTCACACTGCTGGCAAGCCAGCAGTGGCACCCGAAAACCAAGCAGTGTTAGACCGAAGGGCGTGTCATTGAGTCGGGGTCGAGTAGTTCGTCGAGTTTGCTGGCGTCCAGAATTTCTCGGTCGAGGCAGAGTTGGCGGATCGTTTTGCCCGTTTTGAAGGCATCTTTTGCGAGGGCGGCAGACTGTTCGTAGCCGACGACTGGTGCTAGCGAAGTGACCATCATCAGCGATTGGTCGATTAACTCGAGGCAGCGTTCTTCGTTGACTTCTAAGTCGACCAAGAGTTTGTCGACAAAGACGTCGGAAGAATTTGCTAGCAGTTTTACCGATTCAAGAAACGCATCGATCATGACCGGCATCGCGACGTTGAGCTCGAACAACGAGCCAACGCCGCCGAGGGCGGCAGAGGTAACGGTCGCGTCGTTGCCGAGGACTCGACAGACGACCTGCATAACGGCTTCGCACATGACCGGGTTGACCTTGCCCGGCATGATGGAGGAACCAGGTTGCGTGGCAGGGAGGCTAAGCTCGAAGATTCCGCAGCGAGGGCCTGAGCCTAGGTGGCGAATGTCGTTAGCGATTTTTGAAAGCGAGACCGCAATCGTTTTCAGCTCGCCATGAGCTGCGACAAACGAATCTTTTGCCGCTTGAGCTTCGGGGTGGTTGGCTGCTTCTTGAAAATCGTTGTCGAGCTTGGCCGAGAGGGCCTTGCAGACGCGACTAGCAAATTCGGGGTGAGTGTTGATGCCGGTGCCGACGGCGGTGCCGCCGATGGGGAGATTCTCTAGCGTTCGCTGCAATGCTCGGTTGGCTCGTGTGGCAGCGTAGCGAGCTTGTGCGGCGTAGCCCGAGAAGACCTGGCCGACGCGAATCGGTGTCGCGTCCATCAAGTGGGTCCGACCGATTTTGACTAGCGAGTCCCATTTGGTCGCCTTAGCTTCGAGCGCGTCGGCCAGTTTGGATAAGGCGGGCACGAGGTTGTCGGCAATTTGGCTTGCGGCAGCGATGTGCATGGCGGTCGGGAAAGTGTCGTTCGACGACTGACCCATGTTGACATGGTCGTTCGGATGGACGGTGCCCTCTTTGCCTTTTGCGCCGATGCCGAAGCCGAGTTTTTCGTTGGCGAGGTTGGCGATTACCTCGTTGGCGTTCATGTTGGTTGAGGTGCCTGAGCCGGTTTGGTAGATGTCGACCGGGAATTGGGCGTCGTGTTGGCCTGCGGCCACTTCGTTGCAGGCGGCAATAATTGCGTCGGCTCGCTTGGCGTCGAGCTTGCCGAGGTCGACGTTTGCCTGGGCACAGGCGGCCTTTAAGTGTCCGAAGGCGTGGATTACGGCAGCGGGGACGGGTTCGTTTGCGATGGGGAAGTTTTCGATCGCTCGGGCGGTCGAGGCTCCGTAGAGGGCCTCGGCGGGAATTTGCATTTCGCCCATGGTGTCGCGTTCGGTGCGTGTTTTGCTCATCGGATGCTCGGTTTTTTTGTGTGAGAGGGCTTGGCTGAGTACGTCGTTGCCGATGGCGCTAACTTACCGCTTGCGAGAGTGGCTCGCAATCCGGTTGATTTCTAAGCCGCATTGCCGGCCGATGAGTCGACGTGAACATCCATTTGAGGGAAGGGGATTCCGATGCCGGCTTGGTCGAGTTCGATTTTGATGGCTCGAATCAACGCCTGTTTGGCATCGCCAAAGTTTTCGCCGCGGGCCCAGATTCTTACCGACCAGTCGACGCTTGAGGCCCCCAGGCCGCTGAGCACGACCGCGGGCTCCGGGTCGTTGACGCGTTGGGTGACCGTGCTAATAGCTTTTTCTAGTACCTTTCGGGTTTCGTCGATATCGGCGGCGTAGTCGGCACCGACTTCGATGTCGATGCGGCGGACCGGATGGTAGGTGATGTTTTCGATGACCGCCCCAAAGATTTCGCTGTTAGGGATAATAAATCGGCGGTTGTCGAAGGTGTCGATTGCGGTGGTGAAGAGCTCGATTTCGTAGACTTTGCCAAGATTGCCTGCGATCGAGACCACGTCGCCAATTTTGTAAGGACGAAAGACCAGCAGCATCGCCCCGGCTGCGAAGTTCGAGAGCGTGCCCTGAAAGGCCAAACCTACGGCGAGGCCAGCGGCACCAATGACGGCGGCAAAGCTGGTGGTTTCGACTCCGAAGTAGCTGAGGCAGGTGAGGGCCGTGAGCCCTAAAATCATCCAACGCACGAACTTGGACATAAAAGTGGTGAGTGTTTCATCGAACTTCACTCGCCGCAGGCCGGTTCGTACAAGCATCGAGGCCCAGCTCGAGATGGTCCATGCGAGCACCATTAAGATCACGACGAACATTGCGCGTAAGCCGTAGTAAGTCGCGACGTAGATCCAATGGTCTTGGGTGAACTCGCCCCAACTTAAACTGGAGAATTCGTTGAGGGTGTTTGTTTTCCAAGGGTCGGAACCGACGGGATGTTTTTTTGCGAGGGTTTCCGCAATTTTTGCGGGGGCAGTTTGAGCAAGTAGAAGCAGATTCATCATTTTGACGACTTTTAGTACACACGAAGAAGGTGGAAATGAACAACCAAAGGTCGCTATCTATCCTGTATGCGCCAGCTTGTCGAGATCAGCACGGTGCTAGCATGGCAGCGCTCTTGCTGAGGCGAAGGCTCTGGTCGTATTATTTCGCCGATGAGTTCAACCAAGCCAGAAAAAGAAAAAAACGGGACGGCGTCGGAAGCTGGTGGGGAAGCTGCGCAAGGGCGGTTTTCGCTGCATCGGCTGTCTGCCGCGTTTGCCCGGCTGTCGGGTGTTCCGGACTCGAAGCCAGAGGCTCCGGAAGTTGCTGATTCGCTCGAAGAGGTTGAAGAGAGCGGAGTGGTCGCCTCGTCGGTAGGCGATGTCGTTTCGCCTCGGATGATTGTCGAGGGGATGTTGTTTGTCGGCAACAGCGAGGGCAAAGCTTTGACCAGCCGCCAGTTGGCTGCCAATATTCGCGATGTTTCGCCCAAAGAGATTGACGAGTTGGTCGTAGAGCTGAACCGGGGTTATGTCGAAGCCAATGCTGCCTACGAAGTGGTGAGCGAAGGGGCCGGCTATCGGTTGCAAATTCGGCCCGAGCTGGACGCGATACGACATCGATTCGGTGGCAAGGTACGAGAAGCCAAGCTGACGACTTCGGCGATCGAGGTGCTTTCGGTCGTTGCCTACCGGCAACCAATTTCGGCCGACGAGGTCGGCAAGCTTCGCAATTCAAGCAGCCGAGCTGCGCTCAATCAATTAGTCCGGCGAGGGTTGTTGCGACTCGATCGCAACGCCGATTCGCCTCGAAGACCGACCTATCAAACGACCGAACGATTCAACGGGCTGTTTCAAATCGCCTCGGCAGCCGAGCTTCCGCGAAGCGAAGAATTGGACGACTGCTGAGAGATGTTTGATGTGAGAGGTTTGGTTTTTGATGTGCGGGGTGTTTTTGCGTTTTTCGCGGGCAAGAAGGTGCGTAGCTCGAAGCAGGAAGCAGCCCTAGCTCTGTAGAGGGGCTGGTTTGATTCTAGTTTCCGTGCTCTAAGTCGTTTTGTATAGAAGGTTTAGGGCAGATCGCGGGAAACTGGCCCTAGCGACGCATGGCGGTCTTGCTAGAATCCCCGCCTTCTTTATCGAACAATGCCTTTATTGAATTCAATGAAGGCGAAGTCCCTCGGCTTTCGTTAGGCACGCCCCGTTGTGGCGCGGTAGCAAGCTACGATGGCCGCTTGATTGGTACTTTGTTTTATGTCGCAATCTGATCCTCTCGTCCAGCTCAGCGAAGCATCGCCGGTGGTTCTCCCATCGCTGCTGCTCTGTGATTTCGGAAATTTGGAGCGAGAGGTACAGCGTTTGGAAGAGGCAGGAGTCCAAGGGTACCACCTGGATGTGATGGATGGCGACTTTGTGCCGAATATGAGCTACGGGTTGCCCATTGTGGAAGCGATGCGTCGGCTGACCGATTTGCCGTTGGACGTGCATTTGATGATTTCGAATCCGAGCAAATACGTGCGTCAATTTGCCGAGGCCGGTGCCGACGTGCTCACGATCCATGCCGAAGCCGTCGAAGATCCTCGGCCCGTGCTTGAAAAAATTCGGGCCCAAGGAGTTGGCTCAGGGCTTGCGATCAACCCTCCGACTTCGGTCGAGTCGATCGAGTCGTCGCTTGGGCTTTGCGATTTGGTGTTGGTGATGAGTGTGATGCCTGGTTTTGGCGGGCAAGCATTCGACGCTACGGCACTTGAAAAGCTGCGAATATTGCGATCGAAGTTGCCTGACGAGGTGCTGTTAGAGGTTGATGGCGGCGTGAATGAGGAGACGATTTCGGCCTGTGGCGAGGCGGGAGCGCAGTTGTTGGTCGCTGGTTCGGCGATTTTTTGCAAACCAGATTATGTCGCCGCTGTGTCGCATTTGACGCAGTTGGCAGGCGCGAGTTGCTAAGTAATTCCTGAGGTTTTTTGAACGATGCTTTCTCTCTTGTTAATTCGTGCAGGCGCGACTGAGTATGAATGCCAAGGTCGCATTCAAGGGGCACTTGATATTCCGCTCAGCGAGGACGGCCGACAGCAAATACTGCAAGTCGTCGATCAGGTGAAGGACCTGGCGGTCGAAGGCATTTACGTCGGACCCTGTCAGGCAAACCAACAATCGGCTGAAATTCTGGCCGAGCAATTGCACTGGAAGGTCAAAACGGTCGAATCGCTTGTGAATCTTGACTATGGCTTGTGGCAGGGAATGCTGATCGACGACGTCAAAACGAAGCAGCCCAAGGTCTATCGCCAGTGGCAAGAGCATCCCGAAACGGTTTGCCCGCCCGAGGGAGAAAACATCTCGTCGGTCCGAGTGCGGTTGGAGCTGGTGCTCGCCAAACTTGTCAAGAAGCATAAATCGGGCACGGTTGCGGTCGTGGTCGACCAATTGCTGGCCCGGCTCCTAAGAAACATGCTGCGAGATGACGCCCTCGGGAGTCTCTGGGGTGTCGGGGGGGAAGACCTGCCGCGATGGGAGCTTTTTGAGGTTTCTGCCGAAGCGGTAAGCAGCTAACAGGCCTCTTCTTTTGAGGTATTCGGCTCAGGCAGGGTGGTTCTGCTTTGCTGTTCTCGCGGCAATCTCTCCAGGCGGCATGGCTGGCCGGCTTTTTCGCTGATATACTAAGGCTCCCATCGCGGCAGGGGTGTTCCCAAGAAATTGGGCTGCGGCAGGGTGTGCTACGACGTCTGAATATTTTGTACGAACGAGCTTTGGGCTCTCATTCTGATAATGGCTACCAGCGAAACTGACGTTATGAGCGAAAAGACCAAGCCGGCACGCGAAAAGCGTGGTGTCCCGGGAGGGCTCTGGCTGCGCTGCGAAGGTTGTGGGGCGATGATTTTCCGCAAGGAGGTCGAGCGGCTCACCAATACGTGTCCTGAGTGCGATTTTCATATGTACCTCAGTGCCCGAGGACGCATTGGTGCTGTGCTCGACGAAGGGACTTTTGAGGAGTGGGACGCGAATCTAGAACCGACCGATCCGCTGAATTTTGAAGACAAGAAAAAATACAAAGATCGTTTGGTTGCCGAGCAGAAAAGAACGGGCTTGCGAGATGCGGCCCTGACGGGCACGGGGATGATTCGTGCGCGCCGAGTTGCTTTCGGCGTGACCGACTCGGCATTCATCATGGGGAGCATGGGGTCGGTGGTCGGAGAACGGCTTACGCGGCTGATCGAGCGAGCTACCGAGCAGCAGCTCCCGTTGATTATTGTGAGCGGGTCGGGTGGCGGGGCGCGAATGCACGAGGGGATTTTTTCGCTACTCCAGATGGCGAAAGTCTCGGCTGCCCTCGCGCGTTACGACCAGGCCAATGGGCTGTATATTTCGGTGCTGACCAACCCGACCATGGGTGGGGTTGCGGCAAGTTTTGCTTCTCTTGGCGATGTGATTCTTGCCGAACCCAAAGCTCTTATTGGGTTTGCTGGCCCGCGAACGATTAAAGCGACGATTCGTATTGAGTTGCCTGAGGGTTTTCAGACGAGCGAGTTTTTGCTCGAACATGGTTATATCGACCGAATTGTTAGGCGGGCCGATCTCAAGAGCGAAATCGCGAGATTGATCGATTATTGTGGGAAGTAGCGCCTTTTCTGGGCCGACGAAGCGCGAGGACCAGGTCTCTGGATTAGGCAAGTCGTTTCTTGCTCAAATGCCCTGGGGGACTTAGGATGAGAGGCAGGAGAGAACCGATGCCTGGCGACAATTGAGTCGGTTTGCTTTGGTCGGCAGGCATTACTTTTACGCGAACTAATTACTCAAGCTCGCCACCGCGCGATATTCAGTGCGCTCAGATTGCGAAACGATTTTTTAACACCATGGGCATTAGCTCTTTTTTCAAATCGGTTTTGGATGGCGGCAAAGTCGATGTTGCCAAACGATACGAGATTTTGCGCGAGGCCGTCTCGGGTACGATGTCGGATTTTCATAAAGTGCGCGATCGCGACACAGAGCAAATTGTTGGACTCAAGGTGCTCGACAAGAAAAAGTACGAGCAGCTTGAGATGCGATTTCGCGGACTCAATAAACCGTCGGAAGGCGAGATCGCGATCTCGTTCGACCATCCCCGGATTGTTACCACGCATGGCCACGGCATGACGACCAAGGACGAGCCGTTTCTGGTAATGGAATTCCTGGATGGCCCGGGTCTCAACTCGCTAATTATTGGCCGCAGCGAGTTGCTCAATGGCAATCGGCTTGCGCTCATGCGAGAAGCGGCTGAGGCCTTGCAGGTGGTACACGAGGCCGGTTTTATTCATCGCGATATTTGCCCGCGTAATTTCGTCTGCACTCAGGACGCGACTTCGCTGAAGCTCATAGACTTTGGTCTGACTGTGCCGGCAAGCAAGGAGTTCATGCAGCCAGGAATTCGTACGGGGACGCCAAACTACATGGCTCCCGAGGTAGTGCGCCGCAAGCAAACCGACCTTCGCCTTGATATTTTTGCGTTTGGGGTCTCGATGTACGAAATGTTTACCTTCGAGTTGCCCTGGCAACGGGGTAGCGGCGATGGGTTGGCAGCGATGAACAATGGGCAGAGCGCCCCTGCCCCGCTTGAGCAGTATTGTCCCGACATCGATCCGGCGATTAGTGCAGCGATAAACCAGTGCATGCTTCCCGATATCGAGAGTCGTACACATTCGATGAAGCAGTTTCTAGCGTCGATCGCCAAGGTGAAGAGCGAGAATCGGGTCCCGTGAAAACGCCGTGAGCGGCTATTTTCGCAGTCTGAGCGTGTTTGGAACCCGAGCAGCCTTCCGCAGATTGCTGGCAAACCAGGCCGGGCGTAGCATTGCGTGGGAGCCGGGTCTCTCGTATACTGGTCGATTCGGCGATTTTGCCGGAAGAGACTACCGATAACACGACATTGAAATAACAAGTCCGGAGTGGATTGATGACCATCGACAAGAGCCTGAAAGTTCGTCAAGGCGGCAGCTCGAACCGTAGTGTGCTGAAGCGTAGCGAACGGCTGGAGAAGCTCAAAGAGACCGATCGCTGGAGCGAAGGCGATTCGCCGCTCGGCCTGCCCAAAGTTCGCGTGCATAAGCTCGTGCTCAAGAAGAAAAAGAAGAAAGAGGAAGAAGACGGCGACGGCGACGACGACAAGGCCGGTGCTTAGAAGCATTGGCACGAGCGGTTGAATTTTCAAAAAAACCAAAAAAAGGCTGCCCCAAGGGCAGCCTTTTTTTGTGGAATCGAGAACGATCAAGAGTTTCTTTTAGCTCTCTCCGCTTTACTCTTTGATGATATCTTTTACCGTGTGTCCGCCTGGGATCATGGGCAGTACGTGTTCCTGGTAAGGAACTTCGACATCAAGTAGGTAAGGGCCCTCGTGGTCGATCATTTCCTGCAAAGCTGCAAGTAAGTCGCCTTTTTCTTTGACGTAACTTGCGCCCCAGCCGAAGCCCTTGGAGATCGAGACAAAGTCGGGGTAACGTTCTTTTGGGCTGAGACCATCGCCTTTGCCTGACGCTTCGGGATGGTCGATCGGTCCTAGGTAGGTATGCGCCCGAGTGCCCTGCATGAAGCGGTCTTCCCATTGGACGACCATGCCCAAGTGCTGGTTGTTTACTAGCAGGACTTTCACCGGGAGTTTCTCGCAGACACAGGTTGCCATTTCCTGAATGTTCATCAAGAAGCTGCCATCGCCTTCGATATCGATAACCAGCCGATCGGGAAGGACTGCTTGGACCCCCATTGCGGCGGGTAGTCCGAAGCCCATGGTTCCGAGGCCGCTGCTGCTGAGGAAAGTTCTCGGCTTCGAGAATTTGAAGAACTGGGCGGCCCACATTTGGTGTTGCCCCACACCGACCGTAATCACGGGGTCTTTGTCGACGGTCAACTTCCAAAGCTCTTGGATTGCATGTTGCTGGGTGATTCCGGCATAGGAGGTGTCGTATTTCAGCGGATCTTCTTTTTTCCACTGCATGCACTGTTCAACCCACTCCGAAATGTCCTCGGGAGGTTCGACAATTTGGTTAAGCTCGTCGAGTACAAATTTCACGTCGCTACAGACGGGAATATGGGCTGGTTTGTTTTTGTTTAGCTCCGATGCGTCGATGTCGACATGGATAATTTTGCCGTGCTTGCAGAATTCGTCGACTTTGCCGGTTACCCGATCGTCGAACCTTACGCCCAGGGCGATCAGCAAATCGGCTTGGTCGACCGCATAGTTGGCGTACACGGTTCCGTGCATACCAAGCATGTCGAGCGAAAGCGGGTCGGTTCCAGGGAAGGCCCCCAGCCCCATGAGGGTTGTCGTGATGGGGATGCCTGTCTTTTTGACCAACTCGCGAAGCTGCTCGCTCGCTTCGGCCAAGATAATTCCGCCGCCGGCGTAGATAACCGGGCGCTTGGCCAGCTTGATGGCAGCAGCGATTTGGTTGATTTGCTCGGGCCTTGCCCGAGGCGATTCGATGGTATAGCCGGGCAAATTGAGGGGCGCGTCGTAGTCGGGGTTACAGGAGTCGAGTTGCACGCTTTTGGGGATATCGACCAACACAGGTCCGGGACGGCCCGTCGAGGCGATGACAAAGGCTTCTTTGACGACGCGTGCAAGGTCGTTGACGTCGGTCACGAGATAGTGGTGCTTGGTGATTCCTCGGCAAACCTCGACGATTGGTGTTTCTTGAAAGGCGTCCGAGCCGATCGCTTTGACAGGCACCTGGGCCGTGATTGCAACCATGGCGATGCTGTCGAGCTTTGCGTCGGCGATCGCGGTGACGAGATTCGTCGCCCCTGGGCCGCTCGTGGCCATGCAAACGCCGACCTCGCCGGTGCTACGAGTAACGCCCTGAGCCGCAAAGCCGCCTCCCTGTTCGTGGCGCGGGAGGATGGTGCGGATCTCATCTTTGAACCGTATGAGAGCCTGGTGGAGCGGCATGCTGCAACCGCCGGGGTAGGCAAAAAGTACTTCGACACCATGGTTGATCAGCGATTGGACCAAAATATCGGCGCCCGTGGTGATTTCGCTTTTGGCCATTTTCTTTGCCGCAGTTTTCTTTGTCGTGGTCGCCACTTAATCTACCTCTAACCTGTACGATGGTGATTTTGATTTTCAAAGCACGAGTGCTTTATAGTTGCCGAAAAATAGTTGCCGAAAAAGTTTGCTAAAAAATGTTGGTGTGCGAAAGGCACTAAACCGGTCTATGATAAACCCAAAAGAGGCTACCAACAAGGATTATAAGCATTTGAGGGCCTTGTAGCCCTGAAACGGCTTGCCTAGCTGATGTATTCGAGAGCGACAGCTTCTCGGGCACCTGAGTAGAGAGCGGTAGCCAGGGTCGTGGGTTCGCCAGGGCAGACGATTTTTCTCGTCGCGGCTCAATTCCAGGCCCGGCGGGGGATTGTGAAGGAGTAGAGCACGACCACGGCTCCCGAGGCCATAAGGCTCCAGGGTGCCCATTCGGGCGGGACGATTTCACCTGAGGCAACCAAAGGGGGCCGGCCATCCGTAGGTGGCTTGAGTATGGCCTTATCAATGGCAAGCGCTTCAACGCCCAAGAGGCAGGTATAGGCGCCGAGCGCCAGGAATAGAGACCGCCACATGACTGCATCTCCTAAAGTCGAGTCGAAAGTCGGAGGGAAGTTTACTTCGGGATCATCGACGCTCGCCAAGGCGGCTCTGTACTCGATGATGCCGTCTGACGTTGCCCCGAGAAAATTCGCATCGGATCTTGCAGTGTGTGGGGATTGTCGGGGTTGGGCGATGGCCGTGGTGGGCATCCACGGCCTTAGTCGCTTAAGAGTTGCTGGTAGAGGCTAAGGTGATTCTCAGTCATTTGATGAACCGAGAAGGTTGTTTCTGCAAATTCTTTGGCTTGCAGAGTCTGTCTTTGGGTTGCTGTTTTGTCTCGGAGTGTTTTTTCGAGTGCTGCGATCAGCTTCTCGACATCATCCGGCTGGAAAGTCTCTGCCCAGTAGGAGTTGCCTTGCAGGTCGATTTGGAGGGCTTCGCAGTTTCCGCCTACCGGGGTAGCGATCAGTGGGCAGCCAGCCATCATCGCTTCGATCAAGACTAGCGAGAGCCCTTCAAGATGCGAGGCCGAGACAAGCACGTCAGCGGCGTCGAGTAGTTCGCCGATGTCTTGGCGAAAACCAAGGAAATGAACTCGATCTGCTATTCCTAATTCATTGGCTAGCGTCTGAAGCGTTTCTTTCTCAGGACCATCTCCAGCAAGCCAGAGCCTCCATGAGTTGCCTTTTTCAAGGCCCTTGGCAACCGCTCGAATTACCGTATCGAACCCTTTGACGGGCAACAGGCTACCTAGAGTCAGCAAGTGCTGTTCGGCAGGGTCGTCCGCCGCTAGTTCAAGTTGTTGGCGTAGCCGGTTAGCGGATTCATGGTTGATAGGGCGGTTTTTAAGGCCGGCGTAGATGACGCTTGTTTTGGAGGGGTCGATACCCGACTCGTGGCACTGCTGCTGGGCTACTTTGGCAACACAAACAAGGTGGTCAAGTAGTCGGTTATGCTTCCATGCGCTGTGGATTGGAAAGGTGGTGTGCCGAATGCCTACCTTAAGGATATTGGTGCGATAGGCAGCTACTCCACCGCTTGTGATCGCATGAGGGTCGTTGAGGACGAGAACGTCAAAGCGATTTTTGCTAAGCCATCGGCGAAGTTGAAAAAGGCTTTTTGGGCTACGACCTCGGCCTGGAAGCTCCAGGAGAAGGGGCAAGTGCCGCTGGAGGCCCCACTGGGCCATCGGACAGCCTCGCCGAGCAGCGAGCCCGACCTCGTGCCCGGCTTTGATGATTCCTTCGAGAAGGGATGCTAGCAGTTGTTCACCGCCTCCCCATTGTTTTGCCGTGCTGACAAAACAGATACGCATAGCAGGAAATCTCTCTTTTCATGGGTGACAAGCTTTGCGTATAGTACCCGCCCTTATCGTCGTGAAGCAAGTCTAATTCGAGTAATGCAGGTGTTTCAGGCGAGCAAACACAAAGCACGAGTGCTTTGTCATAGCTAAAAATTGGGGTGCTGGCTGTCAGGACAACCTATCTGGATAACAACTTCTGTCAGCCAGCACCCCAATTCTAAGAGTTGTCAAAGCACTAGTGTAACAGCCCTGTCTCTTTGAGAGCATCACGTCAAATGCAGGTCTAGCAATGCGACTTCAAGAAGAATAAAGGTCCCATGGGATTAAAAACAAGATTGCGAAAAATAATTTATCGCGAAGGAGGCCCTTTGTCGCCCCGGTTACAAGAGGGCATGGAGATACTCCACCAAGCGTTAGCGTCGACTCCGATAGCTCAAAAGTATTGGGTGAACGGTGGTCTTCTTCTTGGATATGTGCGTGAAGGTGGCCCCATGCCGCACGATCCAGACGTAGATTTTTCGATTTGGGAAAAAGACTGCCCCGCACTGCTTGAGGGCATAGAAAAGCTTCTGAAAGCAGGGTTCCGAAAGCGTTATCGTTGGGTAAATAATTCTTCGGAAGTCACCGAATGGTCGCTCAGCTACCGTGGGGTTGGGTTTGAGTTTTTCGTGATGCGTCCAGTTGATGACAAAATGCAATGGTATTGCTACGGCGGGAATCCCGCGGAAGAGTTGACGTGCCAAGCACCTATTCACGGTTTGGAAGACTTTGAGTTGTTCGGACGAACATGGAAAAAGCCGGACGACCATGAAACTTACTTGGAAGCTTTGTATGGCGATTGGAAGGTCCCCAATCCTCACTATTGCTATGAAACCGACAGCCAAGCCATTGTTCAACGTGTTCGTTGGAAAGGAAGCAAAAAGTGGTAACAGTTTTTGTACCAGGAGTGTTCGATGTTTTTCATATTGGTCATCTCAACTACCTGATGCGAGCCAGTGAAGCGGGTGACTGTCTGGTCGTAGGAGTTCAAGATGATCGCGAAGTCCTACGAGGGAAAGGAGCCTCGCCGGTTATCCCGCTCGCCGAAAGGATGGCGATTCTTGAGCAGTTGCGATTTGTCGACAAAGTGATCAGCTACATTTCAGTCTCCCAAGGGCCTCTACTGGAATCACTAGGCGCCGAAGTCTTTGCTGTAGGCGAGGAATACGGGCAGGACGAGCGATTTCCTGATCAGATTACTTCGCTCAACTACTGCGCGGATCATGGAATCGAGGTTTGTCGCATTCCACGTACTCAGGGAGTTTCCTCTACAGCCGTTCGTAGCAAACTTAAAGAATTCTGGGTGTCACGGGCAGGTCTCGTCAAGGAGCTTCATGCCGGCGTGACCGTGCTTGGCAGCTTTTCTGGCAAGCAAGACAAAGTCGAGGAGCAAACCCAGCGCGAAGTAGGTCTCGTGTTAGAGGCCGTACCTGATGCTTCCGAAAAGACGCTTCTCGATCTTGGCTGCGGGGATGGACGACAACTCGTTCCTCTCTGCCATCACTTCAAGGAAGCCACAGGTGTCGATTATGCAGAAGGCTTGCTAGAAATAGCTGAAAACCGGCTTGCGGAAGAGAACGTCAAAGCAGACTTGATTGAAAGTGATGCAGTAGGTTTTCGTAGCAATCGATCTTTCGATGTCGTTTTGCTCTCGGGATTATTCCCTTGCTTGGATGATGCTCAGGCGGAGCAACTGCTCAAAAATCTGAACGAATATACTAATGAAAATTCTACAGTGCTTGTCCGCACGTCGATCGCGACGGATCGTAGGATTAATGTCGTAAATCAGTACTCAGCAGAGCTGTCGGCGGAATATACCGCTTACTACCGTACGCACGACGAAATGCTCCGTATGTTCCAGAAGCAAGGTTGGAAGCTGGAAAAAGATTGCTCGCTCTATCAGCACCGTTCGGATACGGGGGTTTGGTGGTACCATTTCTCTCCGCAAATTGAAGCAGCCGACCAACCCCAGTCGACTTGGAATAGAAAAGCGGCTTAGGTCGATTGCCCCTGTTACGATGGATCGCCGATGTCTAGAAATCCTTCTATTAGTGTTGTCATACCCGTTTACAACGGAGAATGCTATCTCCGCCAAGCACTTGCAAGTATTCGATGGCAAACCTTTGAAGATTGGGAAGCGATCTGCGTTAACGATGGTTCGACGGACCGCAGCCTGGAAATACTGGAAGAATTTGCCGCGGTCGACAAACGGTTTCGCATCCTCGACCAAGACAATCAGGGTATCGTAGGAGCCTTGAACAATGGCATCCTCGCGGCAAAGACAAATTGGATTGCTCGCATGGATTGCGACGACATCTCTTTCCCTGAACGGTTTGCCATCCAATGGCAGTTTCTCAAAGAGAACCCAGATACTCTGGTTGTTGGCACCGATCTCATGGCGGTCGACATAGCAGGGTATCCGATTCTAGTATCAAAATATTCGACGGAGCACTCTGGGATCGAAGAGTCGATTCTTAGCAGGAAGAGTAGTGGCTTAGCACATGCATGTGTGTTAATGCGCCGCGATGCTTTTATCGAAGCAGGCATGTACCGGAAAAAATACGAATGGGTTGAGGACATTGATCTATGGTTACGGATGGCAATGCTAGGGAAACTGGCAAGCATCCCTCGCATACTCTATTTCTATCGGTTTCACGAGCAGGGGGTTTGTTGGAACCAAGGTGAATTGCAACGCGAGCGTATCCAGGCACTTCTGTGCGAATCGCATCGAGTGCGAGGCCTCCCGGAGCCCGTGTTCAAGGAAAAAAACAGAAAACAACCTCGGCAGAAAACTTCTGCTGCTGGCAAGTGGGCACGGCAGGCAGCCCGGTCGGGTTACTTTCAAACGGCGTTCAAATATTGGCTTCTCCAGGTGAAAGCAGAGCCGTTCTCGTGGCTAACCGCGCGAGTGACTTTTGAAATGGTTTTGCGCGGTATTTGGGCAAAATTGTCGGGGCGCTCTGCACCCCAATTCGATCTTCCCGATTGGCGGAAATGGGATGCGACGGGTCCAGGAATTACTGAAAGCGAATCGCGTGCTGCTTAACATGTGCTGAGAGGACGCAATTGATTCGTCGTTCTACCATCCCGCCTGAGCCGCTATTTCAGCAGAACCTTCTCTCTTTCCTAGTCCAGGCCTGACAGGTACAATTCGCTACATCAATACGATGGACAGCACTGCCACGGCCAGGTCGTGTGCTGAAGAGCTTCGCGGTTTGGCCGACCAACTCGAACAGCAGAGCGGTTTCTCCGACGTACTTGCTAGCCTTGTCGCAGGACATGGCGGGACGTTGGGAGGAGTCTGGGGTTCGTCGTGCGCGCTTGTGGCGGCAGCCATTCAGCGGTCTTGCCCGGCGACTTTGGTCGTCGTGTTGCCCCACGCTCGCGATCTCGCAGCCTTCTGCGACGACATGAAGTTGTTTACCAACGTGCGAGTCGAACAACTGCCTGCCTGGGAAAGCGATGCCGGCGAGCGACTCCTCCAAGACGAAATCTACGCCCAACGTCTTCGAGTCCTCAAACGGCTGCAACCAAAAGAGGTCGGCCAGAAATCGCCGGAGCCCTTGGTGGTCGTCACCGCGATTCAAAGCCTTATGCAGCCGGGGCCCAGCCCCGATGCCTTGGCCGCAGCGACCCGGACCGTAAGCCTTGGCGATACTCTCGAGGTATCTCAGCTTACCAAGTGGCTCGTCGAGCAAGGGTGTGAAAGCACAAGTGCGATTGAGCTGCCAGGCGAGTTTTCGGTTCGTGGGGGTATTCTTGATGTCTTTCCGCCGGACGCCGAGCATCCCGTTCGCATTGAGCTTTTCGGCGATGAAGTCGAGTCGATTCGCTCGTTCGACGTCACCAATCAGCGAAGCTTGTCGACGCTCGAATCGGTAGGCATCACGGCCTTGCAGCCTAATCGCCGAGATCGCACCCACTTTACCAGCTATTTGCAGCCGGCGAGTTGGTTTCTCTTAGTCGAGCCAAACGAGCTGCAAGAAGAAGGGCGTTACTACTATCAGCGTCTTGAGCAGCCGGGCGATTTTTTTGCGGTCTCGACCGCCCTCAAAGAAGTTTACAAGTTTCCCTCGGTTACGGCCTCAGGCGTGCCCTCGGGATCGTACGAAACGACGGCCCACTTGCAGTTTGAGTCGATCGAACGATTTAGCGGCGATGTTCACCGGGTGCGTGAAGAGCTTGATAGCGTTGCGGCCGGGCAGCGCGTTTATCTTGTTGCAGAAACCGATGCCGAGGTCCAGCGGCTCACCGAGTTGTTTGGCAAAACCGAACTACTCGGCCAGGGGCGATTGCAGTTTGTGCTAGGGCGATTGCGAAGCGGTTTCCGGTTGGTAGGCCAGCAAGTGGTTCTGCTCAGTGCGGCACAACTGTTCTTGCGTGAGGAAATTGCAAGACCAAGTGTTCGCCGGATGGGCCGCGCCATCGATAGCTTTTTGCAGCTTCGCGAAGGCGACCTGGTGGTCCATGTGGCCCATGGTATCGGGCGTTACCGCGGGCTCAAATTGCTTGAAAAAGAGGGTGGCGCCGAAGAACACCTCGAACTTGAATTTCACGGCGGCACACGGATTTATGTGCCTTCGAGCAAAATCGAGCTGGTGCAGAAATATGTTGGCGCACGCAAAACCAAACCTTCGCTCGCCAGAATTGGCGGCAAGGCTTGGATTCGCCAGAAACAGGCGGCCGAAAAGGCGGTCGTCGATTTGGCGGCCGACATGCTCCAGCTCCAGGCGGCCCGTAGCGCAAGGCCTGGCATTGCCTTTCCCGAAGACAGCCTCTGGCAGCAAGAGTTCGACGCGGCGTTTCCGCATCAGGAAACTCCCGACCAGATTGAGGCCATCCGAGCGATCAAAGAAGACATGCAGCAACCCAAACCGATGGATCGGCTGCTTTGTGGCGACGTCGGCTTCGGAAAAACCGAGATGGCCATTCGTGCGGCCTTCAAAGCCATCGACGCCGGCTACCAAGTGGCGGTCTTGGTGCCGACTACGGTGCTGGCTATGCAGCATGGTCGTACGTTTATCAAGCGGATGGCTGAGTTTCCTTTTGACATCGCCGTCCTTTCACGGTTTTGCACCAAAAAGGAACAGCGCGAAATTCTACAGCGGGCAGCCGATGGGCAAATTGATTTGCTGATCGGCACCCATCGCCTAGCGTCGGCCGATGTGCAGTTTCAAAACTTGGGCCTAGTGGTGATCGACGAGGAACAGCGTTTTGGCGTCGCCGTAAAAGAACGGCTCAAGGCGCTGCGCGCTAGCGTGGACGTCATCACCATGACCGCCACCCCGATCCCGCGTACGCTCCATATGTCGTTGTTGGGCGTGCGAAGTATTTCTAATTTGGAGACTGCACCCAAAGATCGTCTCGCCGTCGAGACACGAATCTCGCGTTTCGACGAGAGCTTAGTCCGCCATGCCGTGTTGCGAGAACTCAACCGCGACGGGCAAGTTTTCTTCGTCCACAATCGCGTACACGACATCCACGCCGTCGCGGCTCGGCTCCAGCGGATTGTGCCCGAGGCGACGATCGGAATCGGGCATGGTCAGATGCCGGAGTCGGAGCTGGAAGCGGTTATGCTCGGATTCATCGCTCACGAGTTTGATATTTTATTAGCAACGACGATTATCGAAAGCGGACTCGACATTCCGAATGCGAACACTATGTTCATCGACGATGCCGACCGTTATGGATTGGCAGATTTACATCAGCTTCGAGGTCGCGTAGGCCGGTCCAATCATCGGGCTTATTGTTATTTGCTCGTCAACGAAGATCGGCACCTCTCGCCTGAAGCGGCGAGGCGGCTACGAGCGATCGAAGAGTACAGCCAGATGGGCGCCGGGTTTGCGCTCGCGATGCGTGACCTCGAGCTACGCGGAGCGGGCAATTTGTTGGGCACACAGCAGAGCGGGCATATCGCAAGTGTCGGATACGAACTGTACTGTGCCTTGCTTGAAAAGGCGGTGCGAGAGCTTCAGCAATTGCCGCCGCAAGAGTCGGTCGACGTTTCGATCGACTTGCCGCTTGGGGCTTATTTCCCTCGACAGTATGTGTCCGACATGCGAACGAAGATCGACCTCTACCGACGGCTCGCACGGATTGCGGTGGAAACCGAGCTGGACGATTTTCGCGAGGAGCTTGCCGACCGCTTTGGCACGTTGCCAGCGTCGGTTGAGCAGCTAATCGAACTCTCCAGGCTGCGGATTTGGGCTCATGGTTGGAAGATTAACGCAATTCACCAGGAAGACCGCTATTTGGTTTTGGGCTACGCCGACCGCTCGCGGATCGCCGATTTGGTCGAGCGGAGCGACCATCGGTTGCGGGTGGCCGATGGCATAAGTGCGTATCTCCCTTTGGGTAAAGAGGTTAGCGATATTCAGGCGATTCTCAGCGAGCTTAAATCGCTCTTGCGGCCAGAGCCGGTTGGACACTAGAATCCCGCCGCATTCTTTTCTCCTCCGAGTCGGCAATCGCAATGAGTACGGGTAGTAACAGCAACAATAGTCGCGATCTGACAGATCGCAGGAGCGTTCTGACGATCTGTCAGACCGCGGCTATTTTTTCCTGCGTTTCGCTGCTGCTGGGCAGCGTTCATCAGGTCCAGGCGCAGCCTGCGTTTGCTCCGCCTCCCCGACCGCAGACGTCTGCGGTGCGTGGGATATACGACCCGGCCCAGTCGCCGCCTTCGCCGGCAATGATTGCACCAGCGCCAAGCCCACAAGTTGTGGCACCTCCGATTTCTTCAGCTAGCAGCATTACCCCGAGCGACGCTTCCCCGAGCAGTATCACTCCGACGACCTCGTCTGGAATCCAACCACTCGAGGGAGGCGAGATTATCGCTCGCGTGGATGGTCAGATTATTCTGGCAAGCGACATTCTTTGGCAGGTCAATCAAATTATCGAGGCGAATCGCGATCGGATTCCGCCAGGAAAAGTCGACGAGGCCCGACGAGGCATCCTTCGCCAACAAGTCATGGGCCTGATCGACACGAAGCTGCTCTACGCCGATTTCCTCCGAACGGTGCCCAGCGAAAACCTTCCGAAGATCGAAGAGAACCTACTCGAATCGTTTGAAGAGGGCGAGGTTTCCCGTTTGATCAAGATGTTAGATGTTAAAGACCGCTTGGCACTCGTCGAGATGCTTGAGGCCAACGGGTCGTCGTTGGCCGACGTGCGGCGTCAATTCAACGAGCGAACCATTGCCGGCGAGTGGCTGCGCCAGCTTGCGCCCAAGCCTAAGCCAGTTACCCACGAGCAAATGCTCGAGTACTACCAACAACATTTATCCGAATACGAATATCCCTCCCAGGCCAAGTGGGAAGAACTCATGTTGCGGTTCGACCGTTTTGGTGGCGATCGTGAAACAACTTGGCGCGGGATGGCAGAAATCGGCAACGAGTTGTGGAAGCGAGTGCAGGCCAATCCGAATGCTCGGGGGCCTGTGTTTACCGAGATTGCCAAACAAAAATCGCATGGCTTTACCGCCAGCGAGGGCGGCAAGCACGACTGGACCACCCGCGGTGCATTGCGTAGCAAAGCCATCGATGGAGCTCTGTTTTCGTTGCAGGTTGGGCAGCTTAGTAATATTATCGAAACCGAGACCGGTTTCCACATTGTGCGAGTGTTAGAGCGCAAAGAAGCGGGGCGTACTTCGTTTGAAGAAGCTCAATCTGAGATTCGTAAGCAAATCGAGGCTGGGAGCAAACGTGAGCTTGTCGAGGAAGGGCTTATCAAGCTACGAAAGCAAAGCCGCGTTTGGACCGTCTTTGATGGCAGTATCAGTAGCTCAGAGATATCCAAGCTGCTCGGCAGTCGGAAGAATCGGTAGATTCCCTCACGTTTCAAAACTCTGGCCAGCAACTCCCACTTCTGAAATTTTGGGATGCCCGTCTCCCAGGTTAGGGGCGTTTTTGGCTGCCTAAGCTGCTTCTCTCGTTTTTACGACCCAAATCGCCCCTCTGCCTAAAGAATATCTTAGGCTTTGGAAGCCTGACAAAGCACGAGAGCGAAGGTTCTTCCCGATTGCTGATCGGACCTGTCGCCGTTACACTTCATGGGCAATCGCAGGCCTTCGGCCTAGCGTTTTGTCATGATCAAAAATTCGGGTAAGAGGATGTCAGAACCGCTTGTTCAGCAATGACTTCTGGCATCGCACACCCGGAAATTAGCATTTGACAAAGCGCTCGTGCTTTGTCAGATGCTAATTCTGAGTACTGACACGGTATGAAGTTTCGATTTTCGAGTTAAACGCACTAAGAGTGGAATGTTGGAGAAAGAAAACACAATGGCCGATATCGGGAAACTCACCGTTGGAGATCAAGAGATCGACCTGCCTATTGTCGAGGGAACCGAGCATGAGCGGGCTATCGATATCGGCAAGTTACGGGCTAAGACCGGTCTTGTGACGATCGACCAGGGCTACGTCAACACGGGCTCGACAACTAGCGGCGTCACGTTTCTCGATGGCGAGAAAGGTATCCTCCGTTACCGGGGCTATCCGATCGAACAACTGGCTACCAAGTGCGACTTTATCGAAATTTCCTACCTGCTGATTTTCGGCGAGTTGCCGACCTCCGACGAGCTTGAGGTCTTCCGGATGCGACTGCGTCGACACACGCTCCTGCACGAAGACATGCGGCTGTTCTACGATGGTTTTCCTCGCGATGCCCATCCGATGGCGATCTTGAGTTCGGTGGTCGGGGCCTTGTCGACGTTCTATCAAGACTCGCTCGATCCGCACGACGACGAGCAAGTGGTCGAATCCATGATACGGCTCCTAGCCAAGCTACCGACGATCGCCGCCTTTGCCTACAAAAAGTCGGTAGGTCAGCCTTTTGTCTATCCCAAGAACGACTTGACTTACTGCGAGAACTTCCTTCGCATGATGTTCTCGTTGCCAACGGAGTCTTACGAGCCCGACCCCGACTTTGTCGAAGCGCTGAACCTGCTGCTAATCGTTCACGCCGACCACGAACAAAACTGTAGTACGTCGACTGTGCGAATGGTTGGTTCATCCAACGCGAATCTGTATGCTTCGATCTCTGCTGGAATCAACGCTCTATGGGGCCCGCTTCATGGCGGAGCAAACGAGGCTTGTGTTTCGATGCTCGAGCAAATCGTACGCGATGGCGGCAACGTGAAAAAGTATGTCGACATGGCCAAAGACAAGGACGACGGTTTCCGCCTCATGGGTTTCGGGCATCGCGTCTACAAAAATTTTGATCCGCGAGCAACCATCATCAAAGCCTCGTGCGATAAGTTGCTTAAAAAGCGGGGGATCGACGATCCAATTTTCGGTGTCGCTCAAGAATTGGCCGAAGTCGCCCTTAGCGACGAGTACTTCATCAAGCGAAAGCTGTATCCTAACGTCGATTTCTACTCGGGGGTCATTTACCGAGCCATCGGTATCCCCGAGCAAATGTTTACCGTGCTGTTTTCGATTGGCCGACTCCCAGGTTGGATCGCCCACTGGCGCGAGATGCATCAAAGCCCAAGCAGCCGCATCTGTCGCCCACGCCAAATTTACATCGGGGCGACCGAACGCGAATTCGTTCCCGTCGACAAGCGGTAGCTTACGGCGATCATCGCAACCTTCAAACAACTTCCGAAGCTCTTGGGACCGCCAGTTCCTTGGGCTTTTTTTCCGTTCTTGCGTCGGGGTATAAGCCCCGTTTCTTTTGGCCCAGTTGTCGGGCTAGTTTTGAAACCAAAGAACGATCACGAGTATTGTTGCCAGCAGCAGCAGGACTGTGCCCAGGACGAAGCTGAGTTTTCGGGCTCGCTTTCGGCGGTTTTCTGATCGCGATTTGTACGATCGCGGAGAAATGGCTCCAACGGGCGGTTGTGGTTCGAGTTCGATGTTCGGGGAATCCGTAGGCTGATCTGGGGATGATGATTCGAGGGGCGTGGCTTGAAAGGCATCAAGAACCTCGCGGGCGGCTTTCCATTGTTCCCAGCCCGTCCGCCAAACCAAGCTGTCGGTTGCGATTCGGCCCTCGGTCGCCCACGCTTGCATTTGCTTGTCGCTGGCGGGTCCGTACTGTTCTCCTGAGGCAAATCGCACGTACCAGGAGTCGGGCAAGTTCTGCTCTGCGGTAGAAAGCGGGGCGCTGGGCACAACCTGAGGGGCTGCAGGCGGTGTTGCTGAGTCGTCAGCAGCATCAACCGGCACAGCCACTAAGCCACTCGATTCTGGGACAATGAACCGCGCGTCGCAGTCGGGGCAGATTCCTCGTTTGCCAACGAGAAATTCCTTGACGTTCAACTTGTGGCCGTTGGGGCAGTGAAACCGTATACCCATCTGTTTTTGACGCTCCACTTTAGATTTTAGGCGGTAGACTGTAGGGCTGAGATGGCCTGCCGACCCCTAAATCCTACCGCCTAAAGCCTTATCCAAACAATGACGCTTCTCGAAATTATCCTCTTGGCCATCGTCCAAGGGCTGACTGAGTTTTTGCCGGTTAGCTCCTCGGGGCACCTTTTGGTCGTCAACGAGCTGCTGGAATCGCTAGGCCGCCCTCCTGTCGAAGATCTGCTTGAGGTAAGCATTGTTCTCCACTTGGGCACTCTGGCGGCGGTGTTGGTCTTTTATCGGCGTGAAATCGCCCGGCTTTTTGGTTCAGACCGACGTGTGCTGGGCCTGTTGATACTCGGAACCTTGCCTGCGGCCGTGCTTGGCGTGCTGATCAAGAAGGTTATGCCTGAGGCACAAAGCAAGATGGTTCTTGATAATGTGCTGCTGGCCGGCTTTATGTTTCCGATTACGGCTCTTTTGCTGGTTTGGTCTGAGCGACATGCGGTGGGAGAAAAAAGTTATTCTCAGCTGAGCTGGCGGCAGGTGCTGGTGATCGGCCTGTTTCAGGCAGGGGCCCTGTTGCCGGGGATTTCGCGAAGCGGGGCAACGATCGCCGCAGGGCTGAGCGTAGGCCTCAGACGCGAGGCTTCGGCGGCTTACGCCTTCTTGCTGTCAATTCCTGTGATCGCCGGGGCTGGGCTGCTAGAATCGGTGGATATTTTCCAGCAGGGCTCGACTGGCACTCCGCCATCGACGCTGGCCCTTGGGTTTCTCATCTCGATGCTGGTTGGGCTCGGCGCCCTCTCGTTATTGATCCGCTGGGTTCGCCGTGGTCGCTTGGAACAATTCGCCTACTACCTTGTGCCGCTTGGCATCGCGGTGGTACTTTGGCAGGTGTGTTAACAAGGGCGTTGGGAAAGAGAATGAGCCCTGCCAAAATGGCAGCGTTCTCGGCCTGTTTCGTCGTTTGGTGACCTGGATGAGCCGGAATTGGCAGCGGGACGAATTGGGTGCAATTTTGCTAATCCCTTACTGGGTAACTACTTGGGACAGTTGGCCCGTTTGGCGCACTGATTGCTTTCAGAGCCTTATGGATAGGCGCCCTCTGCGCCGGCACACAAAACACAGGCTGCGAGCCGCAGCTCACCCCTTGATAGTCACCCAATCTCACATTTAGACATTTTCTCCGGAGGATTTTCCCATCATGGCAACGGCCACTAAAAAGAAGAGTAAAGTCGCTTTGCAACCCTTGGGCGACAAGATCGTCGTTCAGCGTGACGAGTCGCTTGACGTAACCGCTGGCGGCATCGTGCTTCCCGACTCGGCTCAAGACAAGCCCTCGCGCGGCACGGTAATCGCAATCGGTACCGGCCAGCTACTCGACGACGGTACCCGTGGCGAGCTACAGGTCAAGAAAGGCGACCGCGTCCTCTTTACCAGCTACGCCCCCGAGCCGATCAGCGTCGACGACGAAGAGTACCTTCTGATGAGCGAGTCCGACATTCTTGCTGTCATCGAGTAAAAAAGTAGTCGCGAGTTTCGAGTTTTTCAGAAAAATTCGTGGCTCCTCTACTGACGCGAACTAACCACCAAACCATTCCCCAAATTACAACGCAAGGAACCCTACTCATGGCAAAGATGATTGCCTTCGATCAAGAAGCTCGCGATGCAATGCGTCGCGGCGTCAGCAAGCTAGCGCGTGCCGTTAAAATCACGCTTGGCCCCAAGGGACGCAACGTGATTCTCCAGAAGAGCTTCGGCTCGCCAACGGTCACCAAAGATGGTGTGACCGTTGCCAAGGAGATCGAACTGGAAGACACCTATGAAAACATGGGTGCCCAGATGGTCAAAGAAGTTGCGAGCAAAACTTCAGATGTTGCTGGCGACGGAACCACCACCGCCACGGTGTTGGCCGAAGCAATTTTCAACGAAGGCCTCCGAGCCGTGGTCGCAGGCGTGAACCCGGTTCAGATGAAGCAGGGCATCGAGCGAGCGGTCGAAGACTTGACCGCCCAGCTGCACAAGATGTCCATCAAAATCAAGACCACCGACGAGATGTCGCAAGTTGGCACCGTGGCCAGCAATGGGGACGTCGAAATCGGTGACATGCTTGCCAAGGCCATGGAAAAGGTCGGCAAAGATGGCGTCATCACGGTCGACGAAGGCAAGAGCCTTTCAACCGACGTCGAGTGGGTTGAGGGCATGCAGTTCGATCGCGGCTACCTCTCGCCTTACTTTGTGACCGACCCGAACACGATGGAAGCCGTGCTCGAAGATTGCTACGTGCTTGTTTTCGAGAAGAAGATTAGCAGCATCAAAGATATGGTGCCGTGTCTCGAAGCTGTGGTCAACTCGGGCAAGCCGTTGTTGATCGTCGCCGAAGATGTCGATGGCGAGGCCCTTGCAACGCTGGTTATCAACCGCCTGCGTGGCACGTTCAATGTTTGTGCCGTCAAGGCGCCCGGATTTGGCGACCGTCGGAAGGCGATGCTTGAAGACATTTCGACACTTACCGGTGGGCAGGCCATTTTCGAGGATCTTGGTATCAAGCTTGATGCCGTCGGAATCAGCGAACTGGGGCGTGCGAAGAAAGTCATCGTCGGCAAAGACAACACCACGATTATCGAAGGCGGCGGCAAGAGCGGCGATATCAAAGCTCGCATCGACCAGATTCGTCGCGAGATCGACAACGCTTCGTCCGACTACGACAAAGAGAAGCTCGAAGAGCGATTGGCCAAGCTGGCCGGCGGCGTTGCAAAAGTCAACGTAGGTGCTGCGACTGAAAGCGAGATGAAAGAAAAGAAAGCTCGCGTCGAGGACGCCCTGCACGCAACCCGAGCAGCCGTCGAAGAAGGTATCCTGCCTGGTGGCGGAGTGGCCCTTCTGCGAGCCAGCAGCAAGGTTAAGCCTGAGGGCCTAAGCGGCGACCAAGAGGTTGGTTACAACATCGTCCTGCGAAGCTGCCGTGCTCCTCTGACCGCGATTGCGAACAACGCCGGCCAAGACGGTGGCATCGTTTGTGAGAAGGTCGTCGAAGCGAAGGGCAATGTTGGCTACAACGCAGCGACCGACGTTTACGAAGACCTCGTCAAGACGGGCGTCATCGATCCAACGAAGGTTACCCGCAGTGCACTACAACACGCAGCCAGTGTTGCGACGCTGCTGCTGACCAGCGATGCCTTGATAGCCGACGCTCCAAAGAAGGGTACCAAGGGAGCCGCCGCCCCTGGCATGGACGGCATGTATTAACCTCGAATGCCTCGGCCACTTGCCGAGGCATTGTTGATTTCTAGCTAATAAAACCCCCGGGCGACATAAGTTGCCCGGGGTTTTTTAGTGTCCCTGAAAAAGTCACATCGGGTTACGATATTGGGATAGAGCTTGCTCTGGTAGCTGGTAGAATTTGCAAGGTATTGGTTCCTTCTCCCTCGGAACCTTGCAATATGAGACACGCATGAAGCCTCGATCTCAAGCTGCTGGCGACCAGTTCCATCTTTTTCAGTCGCATTTCGATCAGATTTTGAACCCCGATCATCCGCCGGTCGAACTGGCCAACCAAATCGATTGGCAGCGTTTCGACACGGCGCTGGCCGACTGCTATTGCCCGGACAACGGCGCGCCAGGCAAGGCCGTGCGACTAATGGTGGGCTGCATTATCTGAAACACGCGATGGACGAATCAGACGAGGCGGTTGTCGCGCGTTAGGTCGAAAACCCGTACTGGCAATACTTCTGCGGATTCACGTCGATGCAACATGAAATGCCGCTGCATCCGACGGCGCTGGTCAAGTGGCGTACGCGTGTAGGCGCTGAGAAACTGGCGCTACTTCTGCAAGAGACGATCGCGCTCGCTCTGAGAGAGAAACAAGTGTCGCCGAAAGAGATCGAGCAAGTCAACCGGCGACGCGATCAACGCCATTTTGGCCGCCGCCGGATTAAATCTTCGGAAGCTTCTGCGCGGTTTTCTTTTTGCGATGATTTTTTGGCTCTCACAGCTCGAAAAGAATCGATTTGGCAGCAACGTCCAATGGAATCACGCCTTGGCTGCCGCGTGACGCCGCCAAACTTGCCACCCGTCCGGCGAAAACCTAGCCGCCCCGCTTGCACGGTGGATTTTTCAGGGAGGACTCCTTAGTACCCTTTGTCCCAATCGGGCTCGATATTTGCGGCAATGGATTCGCCGATATAACAATCGGTACGTAGCTGCTGATGAATGGAAGAAGGAAGTTTGGGAGTGACAGGCCCGTGGTAACAGAGACGGGCGATCATACGCTGCCAACTAGTCGAAGTGCCATGAACACCGATCGCGGCGACTTCCCAGCGATGTTTGGCAGCAATCACTTCCTTAGGACCTACCGTAGCAGCCATCGGCGGCACGGCTGCCAAATCGCCGCTCATGCCAAAGCTGCCATGCATCGAGTTCTGCGCGATGGTAAACGGACTAAGCGTACAAACTCGCGCGCCCATTTGTTTGAACTCTTCCAGCGAGCCGTCAAATTCTGGGGCATCGGGTTCAACAAATGCTAAGTGCCCAGTCCAGCCGGGTCCCGTATAGCTAATGTCCACCCCGCCCGCCTCTTGCATCAGATCGTAATAATGGCCGATGTTTTGATTATTGGGGCCAAGCACTTGACGTCGCGGTGGGCGCAAATTCTCGTCAATTCCGTAGTAAAGATGGGTCAGCATCGAGTGCATAAAACCGAGCGGCCAATCTTCGGGTGCCACCTGTCCATGCTCGTTCGCATATTCATCCAAAGCAAAAAGCCAGACATGTTTGCAGTCCAGCCGTATCGCATTAATAAGCCGAGACAGAGGCTGGTAAAGTGTCGGACAGGGGTTCGGCATCATCATCACACACCGACGCCCCTCCTCGCTGGCCTGTTTGATCCGCGCGACCATGTCAGTCACCCACATAAACCCCAGGTCCGTCTCCTTGACTACGTGGATGCGAAAGTCTGGATTCGGATGTTTTTCGATATCTTCTCGTCGGATAGCACGGCAACGCTCAATCTCTGCTTGGTCGCGAAAAGGCACATGCGCGGAGGGACTATATTCAAAATTTCCTGCCATCACCGTTCACCTAACGCACAAGGTTGTGACTCAGTATCAAAGACGCACTCTCCTGCGACCCAAGTTTTTTTAGCTTGCAACCCATTTTTTGACTGCTCCCAAAGTACTAAATCGGCATCAGCACCTACTCGGATGTCTCCCTTGTTGGCAAGATGGGCGACCGATGCAGGGTTGGTCGTTCCCATCGCCCAAATCTGATACTCAGGGAGGTCCAACCAATTCAGTAAATTAAAAATGGCCCGATCCATGGTCAACGAGCTGCCTGACAACATGCCATGTTGCGGATGATCTTCGTCTGCTACCCGCGCCGCATCAGATTGACTTACTCGCACGGAATATCCCCAAGGCGTTTTATAGATGCCGTCGTCTAGCCCCGCGCCGATGTTTGCGTCGGTGATCGCTACGATCCCTTCCCAACCTTTGGCTGCGAGCGCTGCGCGAATTGCCATGGGATGCACATGCACGTTGTCGCAGATAAAATCAACTGTGCAGCGATCATCTGCCAGGATCGTTTCCACAGCACCAACAGGTCGAACGCCAGGATCGGTCTCCTCCGGCAACGGAAAAACGTCATAAAAATGGGTTGCGTGCTGGGCTCCCGCGTCGATTGCCGCACAGGTCTGCTCGACCGAGGCGCGGGTGTGCGTCAGAAACACCGCAATGTCCTGTTCACGGAGACGCTTGATGACAGGAATTATATTTGGCGTGTCAGGACTAACCGACATCGCGGAGACACGTCCACCGGTCGCTGCAAGGATTTCTTCCAGCAGCACCAAGTCTCCTGCCACGGTCTCTGCACCAGCTCCTGGTAGTGCCAAAAACGGGCCTTCCAAGTGAAAACCAGGCATCGCGGCACCAACTGTCTTGGGTAGTTCCTCGGACAATCGTTCCAACAGGCTAAGCGAGGAACGATTCATAACCGTGTAAAGAGTCGGCAAAACGCAAGTTGTGCCAAAGCTGGGCAAAACAGAAGCCGCGTCTTGAATTTGCTGTGGGGCAGCTTCGTAGAGGAACTGCCCAATGCCGTGGCAATGAAGATCGATCAAGCCGGGCGTCAACAGCGCCCCTTTTGCGTCGACTCGCTCTACTAAGCAATCGACCGAATCAACTTCCGGATTGATTGCTGCGATTTTTCCATCGTCAACCAAGACACTTCCTGGTCTAGCCCAGTGCCCAGGACGTAGCATCATCGCATTGTCAACAAGCGTGGCGGTCACAGCGTTTGCTCAATCTCTTCTTTGGTCGGGATATGAAGCCGAAGGGTGGTTGTAAGGCGGAAGAGTTCGTGGCGATAGTAGCTAATAAACAGCCCGCAAGCGGTCCCCGATTCTAGAAACATCACATCAGTTCCTTTCAGCAGAGGTGCGCCGACTTTTCCGCCAAGATGTTGAGTATGTGCCGGCTCGGCGGCGACCGCCTCAATGCTCTGAGTCAGATAGCTGATGCGCATCTTCTGCACCTCTTGCCAACGTTCGAGGAAGCGGAGTTGGCTCAAATCGTCTTTGTCGAGCCGGTCGGCTGATGACTCGGGAAGATAGACATCGTCGTAAGCAACCGGCTCGTCCTCTAGCACATCAATGCGTCGAGCGAACAGCACGCGAGCATCTGGCTGAGTTTGCAGCATTGCCGCAACGTCATCGGTAGCACTTTGCCACTGCCAAGATTCAAGTTGACGACCAAGCTCTGGGGCATGCGTAGCCACCGAGCCGCTGAAGTCCGTATTAAGCAGAGGAATCCGGCGCGAGGGGGTGGGGCTCACAAAAGTCCCGCTGCCTTGCCGGCGCCGGATGAGAATCTCGTCTGCCAATATTTGCAGCGCACGCCGAATCGTGATTCGAGATGCCGAAAACTGCTCGCACAATTCTCGCTCGGTGGGCAGCTGCTTTCCCGGTGTAAGATCACCGCTCAGGATCTGCTTGCGCAACGAGTCCGCTACCTGTTTGTAGGCGATGGTTGATTGAACGGAAGCCATTTTTTCGCTCTGCCTGCAATCTCATGGTGTTTTAGCCACTTGTACTAAAATGGTAATAACCAATGTGATGCTATTATGGAGAGTGACTTCCGCACTGTCAATCGGCTAGGATCGAAAAGGTCGAACACAAGCGTGGCTGAAGATGCCAGAAATCCCGATGAATCTCAGCGACGACTAGGACCGCGCAATGCAACGCAACTCCTGCCGACGCCCAGGATTTCCTCAGGCTCAGTGGATCAGCATCTGCGGCTAATTTTTTCCCTTCGTGAACGGTTGCCATTAAACATGCAACAACAAACACAGGAAACTAACCGTGCCATTCGTACGGTTTTCTCGTGGCCCAAATCCTTGTGCATTTGTGCCGTCTAATTCAGACGGCTGAATGGTTACTTTTGCGATTTTAAGTGCCATTAGTCATCCTGTGCGACGGGTAAAAACCCCTCGACTTGAGAGCGAGAACTTTTGAGTGGCACCGAAAGGTGAGTGAACCTGCCAGCGCCGGCACACCCGAAGAAATCGCCGCGTGCGAAGCAAGTTTTACGGGAAAGTGGTTGAGCGATTTGGTTGGGTAGGGAGAAGGCTCTCCGTATTAGGCCCAGTAAATGGCAGTTCTGCTCAAACAATAGCGATCAGAAATTTATTCTTGCAAATCCCAGAAGAATGCTGTACGTTTGAACCGTATCATGTTTGAGGCACTTAAAAAATACAGAAATCATTTGATAAAGGCCGATCAAAAGTCACAGGAGGATTTTGATAAAACTTTACTCACTGTCGCAACTAGCTCTTTGGGGGTGTCATTAGTCTTTATACGTGAGTTTGTGGGCGATGGTCCTGTTGCCTCAACTGCGTATATTTTGGTTGGATGGAGCTTGCTTGCCTCAAGTGTTGGTTGCGTGATTTTTGGCTTTTACCTAAGCCGTTTCGCCTTAAGAAAAGCGATCAGACAGATCGATAGTGGGGCGATCTATTCGGAGAAACCTGGGGGAAGAATTGCTATTGTAGTTGAAGTGTTAAATGGAATTAGCGGTTTGTTATTGTTGCTTGGAATTGCTGCAGTTATCTACTTTGCTTTTGATAACTTGCGTGTTTTAGGTCCCAGTCAAAATAAGGAAATAGTCATGGCAAATGAGAAACCAGTATCAGATGGTCAGAGAGGTTATGTGCCTCCGCCACCACCTCCAAAGCCTATTGGAACAGAAAGAACGGGGCATCAATCTGGCTATATTCCACCACCTCCTCCTCCGACACCCCCACCAAAAAAATAGAAATTGAGTGCTGGGCGTGCCCTAAACCACCTGCTGCGGTAGATTCAGCCCCGGGGCCGGTAGCGTCGTGGTTTCCATCAGGTACTCGTCAATTGCTCGGGCTGCTCCGCGTCCCTCGTTGATTGCCCAAACCACAAGGCTCTGGCCCCGGCGGCAGTCGCCTGCGGCGAACACGCCTTCGAGGTTGCTGGCAAACTGTCCGTGCTCGGCTGCGAAGGTTTGCCAGTTGCCACGCGGGTTTTGCGTTTCGAGTCCCAGCATTTCGCCGACGCCCAGTTCGGGGCCCACAAAGCCGGTTGCAAGAAACACCAAGTCGGCAGGCCAGATTTTTTCGCTGCCAGGGACTTCGCTAAACGGTGCCTTCTCGCCCGGCTTGCTCCAGTCGACAGTCACGGTTTTCACTCCGCTAATGCGTCCGTTGCCGTCGTCCACGAATTCTTTGGTTAGCACGTTGTATTGTCGAGGGTCGTCGCCCATTTTGGCTTCGGTCTCGGCGTGCGAGTAATCCACCCGATAAACTCTCGGCCACTGAGGCCAAGGGTTATTATCGGCTCGCTCGGCAGGCGGGACATCAAGCAACTCGAAATTCGCAATGCTCTTCGCACCATGACGCAGCGACGTGCCAATGCAGTCGGCCCCGGTATCGCCACCGCCGATAACGATCACGTTTTTGCCCTTGGCCGAAAGATAGTCGCCTTCGGCTTGTTGGCCTGTCTCCATGTTGCCATCGAGCAGGCTTTTGGTATTGCGAGTCAGAAAATCCATCGCCAAATAGATGCCGTCCAATTCGCGCCCAGGGCAGCGGCCCGTCGGGTCAAACGGCTTGGTTGCTCCCGTGGCCAACAGCACCGTGTCGTTGTCGTCGACCAACTTCTGAGGGTCGATAAACTGCATTTCGCAGCCGCGTTCTTGCATGATTTGCGTCATGTGTCCGGCAGCAAAATCTTCTTCGCGGCCAACGTGCGCACAAGTCACAAAGTCGACTCCTTCGTCCCGCAGTAAATTCACGCGACGTTCGACGACTCGCTTGTCGAGTTTCATATTGGGAATGCCATACATCAGCAACCCGCCTATTCGGTCGGCCCGCTCGTAAACCGTTACCGAATGCCCGGCTTTGTTGAGTTGGGCAGCCGCAGCGAGCCCCGCTGGTCCGCTACCAACAATCGCAATGCGTTTGCCTGTCCGGTAGGAAGGCGGTTGAGGTTTGACCCAATCTTCGGCAAACCCGCGATCGATAATTGCGTTTTCAATGTTCTTGATCGTGACGGGTGGATTGGTAATTCCCAAGACACAAGCACCTTCGCAGGGGGCAGGGCAAGCTCGACCTGTGAATTCAGGGAAGTTATTGGTTTTATGCAACCGGTCGAGTGCCTCACGCCAACGGCCTTGGTAAACCAAGTCGTTCCACTCGGGTATAAGGTTATCAATCGGGCAGCCGGTATTCGATTGGCAAAATGGCACCCCACAATCCATACATCGCGCGCCCTGGGTGCGCAACTGTTCCTCAGGAGGGTTGGTATAGATCTCCAAAAAGTCGCCCGCCCGAGTCAACGGGTCGCGATAAGGAACAGCTTGTCGAGGATAGTCTTTGAAACCAGTAGGTTTGCCCATGGTGGACCTGTTTGTGTCAAGAAGTAGTGTCAGTGAATCGCGATTTCGCCCCAGAGGGGCATGTGATAATAGCCCAGCGATTTATCGCTGGGAAACCTTTCTAGGGAAGAGCATGAGTCCCAGAGGGACGACTGAATCTCAACCCCAAATATAGTTCGGGTCGTACTCCAGGTTGTGCTTTTCCAAGAACATTAAAAACTCTTCTTGGAAAGTTCTTGTGCGATGGTGCTCCGCTTGATTGGCGATGTAATTCTTGGTTGCGTCGATCTGAGAAACCCCAATGCTAAATGCTCCATAGCCTTTCTGCCAAGCAAAGCCGCTATGTTCCGAATACTCTTCGTGAATCCATTTCGAGGAACCGCCTTTGATCAGTTGCATGCACTTCGCAATCGTGGCCGTCGAAGGGATTGATAATAATAAGTGTACGTGATCACCAACTCCGCCAATTGCCAAGGCTTTTAGGTTGTGTTCCCTAGCGATTCCTCCTAAGTAGGGCCAAAGGCTCTTTTGTAATTCGGGGGTAATGATTTTTTGACGTTCTTTGGTACTGAATACGCAATGGTAGAATGCGCTGATGTAGGAATGAGACATAGCTGCTTTCCTATCAAAACGGTTTCAATGGCTGTGTTTCAATCGTCCCTCCAGGACTTAGCTTTTTAGACATTACTTTACCCAGCGATAAATCGCTGGGCTATTGTCGGTTGTCCCTCCGGGACGATTGCCTCTATTTGGCTGGCCCCAGTTCACGATGAACAGCAATCGCAGCATCAATAATTTCACCACGAATGTCATTTAGCTTCATCATGAATGAGTTTCCACAAAGGCATCCACCAAACTCTGCGACTCCGCGTCTCTGCGAGAGACATAAAATCATACAGCAGCCAATTGTTCCTTCGCTTTTTCTTCCTCCAAAACTCGCTTGTAATCTGTCGGCATCACTTTCACAAACTGCGGCAACATTTCGTCCCAACGATCGAGAATTTTTTCTGCGATCGTCGATTCCGTATAGTTTTGGTGCAATTCGATTAGCTGCTTCAACTCAGCCATGTCGCCTTCGTCTTCGACTTTTTCAAGCCCGACCATGCCTGGGTTGCACTTTGCTTCCAATTCGTGGTTCGGATCCCAGACATAGGCAACGCCTCCGCTCATGCCTGCCGCAAAGTTGCGACCTGTGGGGCCAAGGATGACCACTCGACCACCGGTCATGTATTCGCAGCCGTGGTCACCAACTCCCTCGACAACCGCCAAGGCGCCGCTGTTGCGAACCGCAAACCGTTCGGCCGCTCGGCCGCGGAAAAATGCCTGGCCTGCGGTCGCTCCATAGAGACAGACGTTGCCAACCAGGATATTTTCTTCCGCGGCAAAAGTCGCATCCTTCGAGGGGTAGATGATGATCTTGCCGCCGGAAAGGCCTTTGCCTATGTAATCGTTGGCGTCGCCTTCGAGTTCTAGCGTCACGCCACGGGCAAGAAACGCGCCCAGGCTTTGTCCGGCAGAACCGGTGAATTTGAAGTGAATTGTGTCGTCAGGCAGACAGTCGGCGCCCCACCGTTTGGCAATTTCGTTGCTGAGAATCGTGCCCACGGTCCGGTTGGTATTGATGATTGGCAATTCGGCCCTCACCTTTTCGCCGTTTTCGAGCGCCGGCTTGGCGAGGTCGAGAAGCGTCGTGATGTCGAGTGCCGTATCCAGCCCATGATCTTGCGTCTTGGTGCAGTAGGTGCCTGCGTCAGGATACGGCCCATCGATCGGGCTAAGTAGCTCGGTCAGGTCGAGCCCGTCAGCTTTCCAGTGTTTAATTGCCGCGTTGGTTTTTAAGCAGTCGACGCGACCCACCATTTCGTCGATCGTGCGGAAGCCTAGCTCGGCCATGATCTTGCGTGCTTCTTCGGCGACCATGAACAAGTAGTTCACGACATGCTCCGGCTTGCCCCGGAACTTTTTGCGAAGCTCAGGGTCTTGAGTCGCGATACCAACCGGGCAGGTGTTGAGATGACATTTACGCATCATAATACAGCCGAGCGTAATCAGCGGAGCGGTCGAGAAACCAAATTCTTCGGCGCCTAGCAGAGCCGCGATCACAACATCGCGTCCCGTTTTCAGCCCCCCGTCGGTTTGCAGCACCACACGGCTTCGCAGGTCGTTCATGACGAGCGTCTGATGTGTTTCGGCAATGCCCAACTCCCAGGGCAGGCCGGCGTGCTTGATGCTCGTCAACGGCGAAGCCCCGGTGCCTCCCCCGTCGCCAGAGATCAGAATATGATCGGCAAAGCCCTTCGCCACGCCTGAAGCAATTGTCCCAACGCCAACTTCCGAAACCAGCTTGACGCTAATCCGAGCACTCCGGTTGGCGTTCTTCAGATCGTGAATCAGTTGTTTGAGATCTTCGATCGAATAAATATCGTGATGCGGCGGCGGGCTAATCAGCCCTACGCCTGGCGTCGAATGACGAATGCGAGCAATTTTTGCGTCGACCTTGCGACCAGGCAGCTCGCCGCCTTCTCCCGGTTTGGCTCCTTGAGAAATCTTGATTTGCAGCTCATCCGCGTTCGTCAAATACCAAATCGTAACGCCAAAGCGCCCGGACGCAACTTGCTTGATCGCCGAGCGTTTGGAGTCGCCGTTAGGAAGCGGATTGAATCGCTCCGAATCTTCGCCCCCTTCGCCCGTGTTGCTCTTGCCGCCTAGCCGGTTCATCGCAATGGCTAACGACTCGTGCGATTCGGCCGAAATAGAACCAAACGACATGGCCCCAGTACAAAAACGCTTAACGACTTCTTTGACTGGCTGCACTTCCTCAATCGGAATTGGCCCGCCATTCACGTTTTGCTTAAAGGTTAGCAAGCCACGTAGCTGGCACCGCGTTTCCGCATCATGATTAATGTGGGCAGAAAATCGCTCGTATGTTTCTTGGTCGTTGGTACGCGCCGCGACTTGAATGTCGGCAATCGACTGGGGATCCCACATATGCCGTTCGCCTTCGGCCCGCCAATGGAATTCGCCCGGGTTGGGCAGCACGGGGAGCTGAGGGCTTGGTTTTGCAGGGTAACCGAGAGCATGACGGCGTAACGACTCTTCGGCCAGAACCTCGAAATCGACTCCCTGAATACGACTCGCCGTGCCGACAAAGCATCGCTCGATAATCTCGTCACGCAAGCCAATCGCTTCAAATATCTGGGCGCCCTTGTAGCTCTGCAAAGTCGAGATGCCGATTTTGGCCATGACTTTCAGCATCCCTTTCGCGACACCTGTCCGATACTTTGTAACCAAGTCGTGGTCTTCTTTAGTCACCGGATCGTAGACTTCGCCATCCACTACCGTGTCGACCGCAGGATGAGCGCTGCCCTCACCTGACTCTTCCGCCGAAACCGACGCCTCGCCCGAGTTGAGTAGCCCATCACGCCGCGATTGCCACAGGGCCTCGAACGCCAGATACGGATTGATCGCATCGGCTCCGTAACCAATCAACAGACAGTGGTGATGCACTTCACGCGCTTCGCCGGTTTCAACCAAAATGCCAATTCGCGTTCGTTTGGTTTGTTTCACCAAATGATGATGGACCGCCCCGGTTGCCAGGAGCGCGCTAATGGGCACACGGTCGGCCGATATTTTGCGGTCAGAAAGCACAACAATCGAGTACCCTTCATCAACCGCAGTTTCTGCCTCGGCGCAAACCCGTTCGATCGCTTTCGTCAGGCCGGCCTTGCCTTCGCTGCGTGGCCAAGTGATGTCGATGGTGTGAGTCTTCCAGCCCCGTCCTTTCGCCGGATTGTCGCCGATATGTTTCATCGCAGCGAGTTGTTCGTTTGAAAGGATCGGATGCGGCACCTTCAGCCGATGGGCATGTTGTTCGGTCGTCTCAAGCAGGTTCTGCTCGGGGCCGATGTAACATTCCAGTGACATAATCACTTCTTCGCGAATCGAATCGATTGCCGGGTTCGTCACTTGGGCAAACAGTTGTCGGAAATAGTCGTACAACATTCGCGGCTTGTCGCTCAAGCAAGCCAGGCACGAGTCGTTGCCCATCGAGCCGATCGGATCTTTTTCGACCTTGATCAGCGGCAGCAACAGAAACTTCATCGTCTCGATAGTAAAACCAAATGCCTGCATTCGCTCTAGCAATGTTTGGCTGTCGAAACCATGCGGCTCTTTGTTCGGCTCAAGTTCGTTCAAGTCGATACGTTGGTCTTTAAGCCAATCGGAATACGGACGGCGTGAAGCGAAATCATTTTTCAGCTCCTCGTCGGGGATGAGGCGGCCAGCTTCAAAGTCGATCAAAAACATTCGCCCCGGTTGCAAACGCCCTTTTTCTTTCACGTTCTCTGGCTCAAGTGCCTGCAAAACGCCTACTTCGCTCGCCATAATCACTCGATCGTCGTGGGTGATATAGTATCGCGACGGGCGAAGACCATTCCGATCGAGCACCGCACCAATTACCTTGCCGTCGGTAAATGCGACCGAGGCTGGACCGTCCCACGGTTCCATCAGGCACGAGTTGTACTCGTAGAAGGCGCGTTTTTCTGCCGACATTTGATCATGATTTTGCCATGCCTCGGGCACCATCATCATGACCGACTCTTGCAGCGTCCGTCCGCTCATCAGCAGGAATTCGAGAACATTGTCAAACGTGCCCGAGTCGCTACAGTCGGGTTCAACAATAGGAAACAGCTTCGCAAGATTCTCGCCAAACCCATCCCTCTCTGAGCTTTCGGCCATACCTTCGCGAGCACGCATCCAGTTGGCGTTGCCGCGGAGCGTATTGATTTCGCCGTTGTGGCTCATGAACCGGCACGGCTGAGCACGATCCCACGACGGGAACGTATTGGTGGAAAAACGCGAGTGAACCATTGCCAAGTGGCTGGTGTAATCGGGATCGGCCAAGTCAGGGAAATAGTTGAACAACTGATCGGTAGTCAACATGCCCTTGTAGATAATTACCTCGGTCGACAACGAGCAAATATAAAACATCTTGGCCTGCGAAAGCGACGCCTCGGTCCGCAAACGATGGCTTGCTTGCTTGCGGATAAGATAGAGTGCGCGATCAAACGCTTTGCCTTCAACGCCTTCTGCGGCAGCAACCACCAGCTGTTCGATGCACGGCTCTGCCACGACTGCCGTGGGGCCAATGTCGGCCTTCTTTTTATCCGTTGGCACCGGTCGCCAGCCAACGAGACGCTGGCCCTCGGCCACGATTAACTCTTCGAGGACCGCTTTGCATCGGGTTCGCTCGGCTTCGACTTGTGGCAAAAACACATTGCCTACGGCATAGCCTCCCGGAGCTGGAAGCTCTACTTCCAGCTCGGCCTGAACCACTTTTTGCATAAACTCATGCGGCAACGCCGTGAGAATACCTGCTCCGTCGCCCGTATTTGCTTCACAACCACATGCCCCGCGATGGTCCATGTTGCGAAGCACTTCTTCGGCGTCAAGCAAGATCTGATGGCTACGTTTTCCCTTGATGTGCGCAACAAACCCGACACCACACGAATCGTGTTCGTTCGCCGGATCGTAAAGCCCTTGCTTGGCAGGGAGGTGAATGAGCGGTTCTGTTTTTTTCATCGAAAATTCCAGTGATTTTTTGAGACCGAGTTCCTTGCCTAAGCGGAAATAGCTCACGCCGGAGAAGTACCTCGCGTCATCGTGTCAGTAGTTTTTTTCTTGTCTTGCGGGTTCTTGAGATTGTCGCAGGCTTAGCATTTCCGACAAACTTGGTGTCGGCACGCAGCAATTGCATGAACTGCTGTCCGATTTCTCCCAGATCGCGATCGCGGCGGTGGACGAGGCCAAGCGGCCGCACGAGTTTCTCTTTTAGCGGTATTGCTACCAAGCTTTGCAAAGCAATTTCTCGTGCCACCGTGGGCTGGGGTAAAATGCTCACGCCTTCGTTAACTTCGATGGCCCGCTTCATGGTTTCGATGTTGTCGAATTCCTGAGCAACGTCTACCTCGACCTTGCCTGCCATCAACGAGCGATCGATTTCTGAACGAATTCGCAAACCTGCCTCGAACGCAACAAACGATTCTCCGTTTAATTCCTCAAGCGATATCCGCCGTTGCGAAGCCAAGCGATGTTCGGGGTGACAAACCGCGACCAACGGCTCATCTCGCCAGGGAAGCGAAACCAAGGCACGAGACTCTTCGGGATAGCTCACCAAGCCAAGATCAACCTCACCGTTCTCAACCACTTCATAAACCCGGTCGGGGTGCAAATACTCAAGTCGGACTTGTGCTTTTGTGTACTTGGCCAAGAATTGACGTGTAAAAACACTCATGTGGGCCAGGCCAACCGAGTAGATTGAAGCCACCAATAGCCGCCGCGCAGCTTCGTCGTGCAAGGTCTGAACTTCTTCTTCGAGTTGCGCATACTGGCTAACCAACTGAAGGCTGCCATCGTAGTAGCGTTTGCCTTCGGGGGTCAGCACAAACGGGCGCTTCGAGCGATCCAAAAGTTTTACGCCCAGCTGTTCTTCCAGGTGGTGAACGACTTGGCTTGCACTCGACTGAGAAATACTGTTTTCATGCGCAGCACACGAAAAACTTCGCCGTCGGACGATATCACAAAATATCTTGAGAAATTTTAGTTGCATGGGCGAATCAAAGTCGGTGTCGTGCCGGTGGGGTTTCTGTTTCTACGGTCGATAAATCTCAGCGCGTACACTCCACAAGAGTTTCGCCGAGTTCAGCTGTGCGGCACAGGCGCACCGCAAGCGTCGCCGCTTCCTGTACCAAAAAATTGCTGCCGCAGCCGAGCGGCTACCGCAGAAGGACTCTTCCAGCACAAACTGGCCTGCCGAAATCCGGCGGCCAGTTGCCTCCTCAGAAATCGCCTTTTTCGATGGTGCTGCTACCTGGCCGGGCACCTGCACCCAGCCAAGGGCTCCCGACACGAATGTCTAGTATCGCGGTCCGGGATATTAGGAGCTTCCAGAATCGAAAATCAGAATACTAACGTATCTTCTGGGAGGCCTCACTGTCAAGCGGGGCAGAATACGTCGGGAGGATTCCAAGAATGACTTGGCAGCCGTGCTTGTAAAACACGAGAAAAATAGGCTTTATTGCTACCGCTCAGGCAATTTCTTGAATTCGTAAGCGTGCCCCCGATCGCGGAGCACCTTGGCCTTGATGATTCGGTCGGGTTTCGCTCCGTTCGCGTCGCCCGGGTCACGGCGTTTGATCGCAGATGCTGCGTCGATCCCTTCGATGACACGTCCGAATACCGTATGTCGGCCATCGAGGAAGCCCGTTGAGACGAACGTCAGGAAAAACTGCGACCCGCCCGTATTGCGACCCGCGTGGGCCATGCTCAGGCTGCCGCGGAAGTGCTTTCGGTAACCCGGTTTATGGCATTCACATTGAATGCTGTACCCTGGCCCGCCGCTTCCCGTGCCCGTCGGATCGCCCCCTTGGGCCATAAACGAGGGCAAAACGCGGTGGAAAACGAGGCCATCGTAGTAGCCTTGTTTCACCAAGGTGAGAAAATTGGCCACTGCCTGGGGTGCTTCATTTTCAAACAGCTCGATCACAACATCCCCATGAGCCGTCTGGAACAAAACACGCGGCAAGTCGTCGGCCACGGCCTCGGCTGCCCTGATTTCCTGCTCCTTGGCCCAGTCTTTGCGGTTAGCCGCAAGGGAGTTGATCGACCCCTTTGCCAGCTCCCAGATGCGTTTGAACGGACCGTTGGGGGCTTGGCTAGGAGGCGGCGTGTCTAAAATCTTCGCATCCTGGGCCTTGTTGAAATACTCCTGGGCCAAGTCGTAATCGTTGACTTGATAAGCACACACACCACCCCAGAGCCAAAGTACAGGCGACTTTTTGCCTGCCCCGGCTTCCAACATCGACTGAATGATCGGCAAAGCTTTCTCGTACTGGTCGCCCCCGTCGCCTTGGGCATCGCCAGCAACATAGAAACCAGCAATCGCCAGCAACGTGTCGTAAACGACCGGATAGCTGTTTGGATCGGCCCGAAAAACGTCTAAACCTGTCGTAACAATTTTGCCAACTATCGTTTCCGACTCTTCGCGAAGCTTTTGCAGCTCGTCAGAAAGTGCTCCTCGTTCGCTCGTCTTGCTGGTCGCCAATTCTTGATGCTTCTTGCGAAGCCGAATCGTTAGGTCGACCCATTGTTTTTGCAATTGATCGAACGACTCCTTGGCAGCAACCGCCGTAGGATTGCCGCCGGCGACTGGCGCCGCAGGCTGGGCATTTACGAGATCAGTCGAGAAGACCAGTAGTAGTAGAACGGAGGTAGCAAAACGGGCCATAGCGTGTCGCCTCAAGCGGTTTGTCGTCACGAGGATTCGGAAGTACGATGTAGGCCACAGAATAGCACAGCGCAGCCTTGGGCCGCAACCAAATGAATGCCTCACCAGAGAGCTAATTGAACGATGGGAAAAAAACCTCCGAAATCAACCGACATGCCGCAATCCGTAGATCTAAGGATCATCGGCGGCAGCTTCCGTGCTAGCAAGCTTCGCTATCACGGCGATCCGACCACACGACCCATGAAAGACCGCGTCCGCGAGGCCATTTTCAATCTCATCGGACCCGAAGCAAAAGGCTGTCACGCGATCGACCTCTTCGCCGGCACCGGCGCCCTGGGCCTCGAAGCCATCAGCCGCGGCGCAGTCAGCGCGACTTTCATCGAGCGGCACATTCCAACCGCCCGAGTCGTCGAAGAGAACATCCAAGCCCTAGGCCTCGGCGACCGCACCGAACTTCTGATGACCAGCGCATTCCTGTGGGGCAAAAGAGATTTGCCAAAGTGGAAAGCGGAAAGCGGAAAGCCGGAGGAAGAAGACCCACCCGCTTTCCACTTTCCGCCTTTCGCTTTATCCCCTCCATGGCTTGTCTTCTGCAGCCCCCCCTATGCGTTTTTTGTCGACCGCCAGCAAGAAACGCTGGACCTCATCACCGCAATGATCGAACATGCCCCGGCAGGGAGCATCGTGATCGTCGAAGCCGATTCGCGATTCGATTTTGAACTTCTTCCTGGTCATATTGCTCAGAAAAAAGAACGCGACGGCTGGGACGTCCGCACCTACTCTCCCGCAGTCGTCGGCGTATTGCGAATCAGGTAGACGCTAGTTGAAAAGAGCACACAGCTCGAATGCACAGAGATTACAATGGTATACTGTCGCCACTAAAGACTCAGCCGAATATCACAATGAGCACCATCGGATCAAAACTCATTTCCGAATTCGGAATGCGTGGGCAACTTGGAATGTACTTCGACTATGCGAGCTATAGTACACTTAGGAGAATTGATTCCTTAGCTACATCTTCCTGCTGAATCTCATGCTGTGAGAAACTTCACAAATGAAAAAATCGCATTCTCAAGACAATTCAAAATCCAACGCGTATTACCTTGCCTTGCTTGATATGAAGGGCGATGGATTCGCAGTGCGGGCTAAGAAAGACTTACTAAGAGTGCGACTTATTGGCGTATTTTTCTTTGCGGTTGGTATTACTATTTACTTTTGCGTTGAAGGGCTTTTCGGTCACTTGGCATTTGCGTTGGCATCTAGTGCCATGGGAGCTTGTGCAGCGATTGACGGAGGTATCGGTAAACGAAAAGACGCATGGCCCTACTTTGACCAGGTCCTTGACTGGGCGATGGTAGAAGAAAAATCTCGTAAGGCTGAATAGAGGCTTGGCTGCCATCACTAACTGCCTGCGGTCACATCGCCCGACTTCGTCACAGCTATTCCCCAAAGAACACCGACGCGGGGCTCCTGGGCAGTTCAGCAAAATCTTCTAACGGCAGTAGGTGTGAATGACCTACCGAAGAAACGGCAGTTGGCCAAGCCTGAGCAGAGCCCCTAAACAAGCAGGACTTCTAGCTTTTGGGATTCTCTTAGAGCACTTCCTTAAAAAACAATAGTAGCCACCGAGCACACAGAGGAAATACTGAAGTGAACCACCTTCTCTCGGTGTTCTCTGTGAACTCTGTGGCTACACAATTAAAGGACTGCTCTAGCGTGTGTTTTTACACGAATCTGGGCGGTACTCTTACTCCCCCTCTAACACATTAAAAATCTCCACCCAAGTTTCCTCAAGCTGCTCCACTTCCGCAGCCATTAGTGTAAGCTGCTCGTGCAACTCCTGGGCTTCTTTCGCCACGCTGGTCGAAAGCATCTGTTCGTTAATCGCCTTCTTGTCGTCGTCGAACTTGGCGATCTTCCGCTCTACCGCTTTGAGCTTTTTCTGAAGGCTTCGTTCTTCCTTGCCCCCGAGCTTACGCGCAACCGTGTTGCCGACCAGCGGGCTTTCGCCACGGGGCGTGTGTTCGGCACGAAGGCCTTCTTCCAGCTGTTTTCGTATGCGATAAACATAGTCGTCGTAGCTGGCCGGGTAGCTTGTGACCTGGCTATCGCGCACCTCGACCACTGCGGTCGCGACCCGATGCATAAAGTGGCGGTCGTGGCTCGTAAAGATAACCGTCCCTTGGTATCGACAAAGCGCATCGGCCAAAGCTTCCACCGTCTCGACATCAAGATGGTTGCCCGGTTCGTCGAGCACAAGCACATTGTGCTTCTCAAGCAGCAAGCCGGCCATCACCAGCCGCGCCCGTTCGCCACCGCTGAGCACCCGAATTTTTTTCTTCACCAGACTGCCGCTAAACAAAAAGCTGCCTGCCACGTCTTTGATCTGCTGGATCGTCGATCCCGAAGCGGCTTGATAGTGTAAATAGTCTTCGACGGTCTGGTCTTCCGGAAGCGACGTATAGACATGCTGGGCGTAAACGCCTATCTGGCAGCCAAATCCCCATTTCATTTGCCCAGCAAGCGGTTCAAGCGAGTCGCATATCGTCCGCAAAAACGTCGTCTTCCCCTGGCCGTTGTCGCCCACGATGCCGATTCGCGAACCATGATCCATCTCAAGCTGTACACCCGAGGCAACCTCGTGATCGGGATAGCCAATCGTCAGCTGCTCGGTCCGCAACGCCGCACCTTGCCGGGGTTGAACTTTGGGAAAGCTGAACCGTATCTCGGCCTCTTCGCCTTGCACTTCGACCAACTCAAGCCGCTCGAGTTGTTTCGCCTTGCTACGGGCTTGGCTTGCCGTGTTCGCGTTGGCGCGGTTCTTATTGATGAAGGTTTCGAGCTGTTTTCGTTTGCTCAGCGTTGCCGCATTCACACGATGATCGTGCTCTCGACGCTCGGCAAGATTCTCAAGATACGAGTCTACGTTGCCAGGGAACATCGTCATTTGCCCCCGCGAAATCTCAAGCGTGTTGTCGCAGGTGCGTTTTAGAAACGCGCGATCATGAGAAACAATGAGGCAGCCGCCTCGAAAACTCCGCAAAAATTCTTCGAGCAGCATCTGCGTCCGCAGGTCGAGAAAGTTGGTCGGCTCGTCGAGAATTAGAAGGTTCGGATCGTGCAGCAGCAACGCCGCCAGCTTCACACGGGTTTGCCACCCACCCGAAAGCTCGCGTACCGGCTGGTCGAGCATTGCATCAGGCAGCTGAAACTGCCAAGCAATTTCGCCACATCGCCACTCAGGCTGCTCGCTATCCCGCATCAGGAAACCGAGGACCGTTTCGCCATCGAGAAACGGATCGTGCTGCCGCAGGTAGCCGAGCCTTAGCTTACGGCTCCGCACCACCTCGCCCTTGTCGAGGTCTTCTTCGCCCAGCAAAATGCGACAAATCGTACTTTTCCCCGCCCCATTGCGGCCGATTAGCCCCACTTTCTGGTCATCGGCCAGCGCACAGCTCGCCCCGTCGAGCAGCTCTTGCTCGCCGTAACGCTTGTAGGCATCTTGAAGTTGGAGAATGACAGCCATCTTTGAGTGTGGATTTTAGAATGCGGGTTGCGGAATTCAGCCAGCCTCGGTGCCGCGATTCGCACGGGGCACGACCGGGGACACGGCTAAAACTATGCAGCATACCACACATAAGATCGCAAACCAGTCGCCCCCTCTTCGGTAAAGGCTCGCTAGCCAGGGGCTCTGCAAGTCGACGAGAAGAAACGCGGTTTGCTGCCGCTTGGTGACTTGGCGAATGTTGCCGTACGGATCGATCGAAGCCGTGAGTCCCCCGTTGGCTGCGATCACCAGCGGGGTGCGCATTTCGACGGCTCGAAAAACACCACATGCCAAGTGCATGTCCAGTTCGCTCGAACCCCAGTACCAAGCATCGTTCGTGAAATTCACCATCACATGGGGCTTAACGCTGTCGCTCGCAGCATCGACTTGTCGGCGAATCAAATGGGGAACCGCCGTCTCGTAACAAATATTCGGCGAGATCAGCACCTCATCCAGCCACAAATTAGTACCAGGATGTTGGCCTGCCAAAATCCCTCCCGTCAACGGCGTCAACCGATAAAGCGATGGGAACCACTCCGCAAACGGAATGTACTCGCCAAACGGCACCCGATGCATTTTGTCGTAGGTGCCAAGGATTTCTCCCTTCGAGTCGACTAGTACCGAAGAATTATACGAAGCGTAGTCGGGCTGTCCTTCGTCATCGGGGAAAATGTGGACGCGATCGATTCCAACAAACACTGCCGCACCCAATAGCTTGGTCAGTTCAGCCAATTGCGACTGTCCAGCCGTAAGATAAGAAACATGCACCCGATCTCCCGGAGGCTCGTAACCTTTTTCTAAGGTCACCAGCGGTTGCCGGAAAGTCGTTTCCGGCCAGATCACGAGATCGACTTTCCGGCCGTCCTTCTCCTTCGACTGCCGGACGGCTTCTTGCGACATAAACAAATACTCTCTCACGATACTCGCTTGCTTTTTTGGGTCGCTTTTCCAGTCGGCAAGCGTATTGCCTTGAATCAATGCGATTCGCAAGTCAGAGGCCTGCGGGATGCGAGTCACAGCCAGGTGCGAGAGGCCATAGAAAACCGTCGCGACGATCGCGATTGCCCCAGGAAAAAGGTGGAACACCTGGTGGAATAGCTTGAAGCGGACCGCTTGCTCCTCGGCAACGACAAAAAATGATGCCAAGAACCGCGTCAGACACGAGGCGACCAACACAATCAGAAACGTCACGCCGTATTCGCCGAAGATATCCGCGATTTGAATTACCGCAGGATACTCAACCTGTGAATGCGCCAGCGACCCCATCAAAAACCCGGTCATCAGATGGCCACGTAGCCAGTCGAGTCCGGTCCACACAAGAGGAGCAGCAAGCCACAACGGCACACCAAACCGATGCACTGCCACCCGGCTGAGCCCAACCATCAGAGGTAAATAAATGCCTAAGTAGCTTGCTAGCACTGCTAGGGCTAAGTAGTTAAGTGGATGAGGCAAACGAACCCAATGGACCGCCAAGAGCCAAAACACGGTACCCGCCAGCCACAACGCCCGATACGGACGCCTGCCCGGCAACTGCTGCCCCATCACCAACATCAGCCAAGGAATCGGCGCAACCCAAGCCAATATGCCCCAAGCCACCGGTGGCAAGGCAAGCCAACAGAGCACGCTACCCAAAAGCCCTGCCGCGAGCGTCGAGCTCGGAGCAGCGTTCCATAACCGCTGGCTGTTCTTTTTCGTTGGCAAACGATTCATTCCGCACAGGCTACGTGCCCCCGCATGCTTCTACCAGAGCACTAAGGCGTTAAGCAATTCCGCTTGTGCTCGAAGTCGTCGAAAGTTTATTCTTGGTAGCATGAGCCACACTCGAATTTTTTCGTTGCCGGTTACCTGCCTGCTGATGCTAGCATGTGCTGGCTGCTGGGAAGAGATACGCCAAGACCCTAGCGAGGTCTCCATGGCTGCGCCGCTCGCGGGGCAAGAACTGAGTGTCGACCCAACGGAAGCGTTTCAAAATGCTTCGCCCGAGGAGGAAGCATTGCCTGCCCCAAAGGTTGCTCTGCTCAACCCACAAACGTCGCAACCAACAGCGGAAGCCGAGCATCAGCCCGACGAGCCACTCGCAAGCGGCTTGGTGTCGAATAGAGATATTCCATCTCCAACAGAGTCCCCTGCCCCGCCCGCCGAATTTGATTGGCTCGACGACGGCGAAGAAGTCGAGCCAACTGCCACCGAAATCGAATCAAGCCCTCCTACGCGAACCGCCGTTGCTGCTTGGCGGATGAGCAGCAAGTGGAGTCTTGCCGTCGCTTATTTTGCCAAAGGATTAGACGCCGATCGCTACCGCGAATCACTCGACCAAGCCACGTACGCTGCCCAACTGCTCGACCTCGATCTTCCCGCCTTGCCCGAACAGTCTGAGGGCGTAGAGCGACAGCAGATGGTCATCCGATATTTATTGGAAGAGAGCGGCCCACAATTACTGGAGCAACTGGCCGAGCGTTTTCCGGCCAACCATGCCGCGTTGGCAGAGCTTGCTCTCAAAACGCACTTGCTTCTTCTGGTTTACACGCCAAGCAGCCAGAAGATCGATCCGCTTATCGCCTCGATTCGGCAAGCCGCTGCCAACTCAGGATTGCCTGAAAGCGTTTGGCAAGAAACCGTTGTTCTTCTCGAACAGCGGGCAGAATTCGCTCGTGTCAAACAAGCCGTGTTCCAGCTTCACCGGCAAGCGGCCAACTTTCTCTCGGGTTCGACAGCTAATGTTCAGGCGGAAAAGTAAGATCGTTCTCTTGGTTACAACGATTTTACCGGCCTTGTCCTCGCTGCTCGACGTTTGAATTCCGGTTCGCCCAACCGAATTTCTTCGGCCTCTGAGCCATAACCTAGGCTTGCGATAGAAAAAACCCGCTGCTATCGCAACTTCTCGGCCGAAGGGCCGTATTAGGCAACACCAGCCCATCCAAACTGTAGAGGCAAACGACTGATGTCGAAACCAGAACGCAAGAAAACATTTGTCGACCCGAAGGTCCAAGGCGCCCTCGTCAGACGCTTGATTTTGCATTGGTTCACGTTCTTCGCGGTTGCTTCGCTCATTACTTTCTGTTTGCAAGTGCTGAGCAATCCATTTCAGTCGATTGGCGAGCACGCTCAAAACTTGTGGTGGACCCATGGACCCTTTTTGCTGGTCCTGGTGTTTTTGCTGCCCGTCTTCGTGCTTGATACGATTCGCCTAAGCCACCGGTTTGCTGGCCCGATCTATCGACTACGCTCAACCATTCGCAGCATCGCCGAAGGCGGCTCGGTGCCACGACTCAAGTTTCGGGACTTCGATTTCTGGCACGGTTTAGCTGGTGATTTCAACCGCATGGTCGATCGACTCACCAACCACGAAGTCGTCGTGCTCGAAGAAGAGGAACCCTCGGAATTTGCTGAGAATAAATAAAAACGCAACCAGGCAAGATCGCAAGAGCGACTTCAAAAATACGGCACCCATAAAAAGACATGAACACAATCGCACATAAAACAGGGCCCCGACGCCCACGACGGCATGGCCTGGCAGCCACCGAATTTGCGGTCTGCCTGCCGGTCATTATGCTACTCATCCTTGGGATGCTTGAGTCGTGTACTATGATCTTTCTCAAACAATCGCTAACCGTTGCCTCCTACGAAGGCATCCGAACCGCTCTCGAAGAACGAGCCGTCGTGGCAGACGTACGCCAGGCGTGCCAGCAAGTTCTAACCGACCGCCGAGTCCAAGGGGGTACCATCAGCGTCAACCCCGTCGATTTCGAGAACCTGGCACCTGGCGAATTTATCTCCGTGACCATCACCGCGCCAGCCGATCCCAACTCGGTAGTTCCAGGCAGTTTTTACCGTGGGAGAACTCTCACTTCGACTGCCACGATGATGAAAGAGCTGTAGACAAATACTTTGCTCTTCTAGCAGCACTGAAACAACGACAACCTGAGTCGAACATGTCCAATCAAAAAAGAAAACCAAAGATTGCTCGCCAAGGTGGCATGCTCGTGCTCATCGCGATCACCCTGCCTCTCGTGATAATCATGGCCGCCTTTGCCGTCGATGTGGCGTGGATGCAGCTCGTTCGCTCGGAATTGCGGACTGCCACCGATGCCGCCTCTCGCGCAGGTGCCAAGGCACTAAGCCTACAGCAGACCGAAGCCGCCGCCCGCGATGCTGCGAAACTAGCCGCAAGCCAAAACCTAGTCGCTGGCGTTCCTCTTGTCGTACGCGATTCTGAAATCGTGATCGGAGAGGGAACCCAAGCAACCCGTGGTTCAAGATTCCAATTTTCGCCCGGGGGGGCTCGACTCAACGCGGTGCGTGTCACCGGTAACCGAACTTCCTCCTCAGCAGGCGGCCCGGTTTCGCTATTCCTGGGACAGGTCATGGGAGTCACTCAGTTTCAACCCACGCAAGTTGCGACCTCAACCCAACTCGATCGCGACATTTGCCTCGTCGTCGATCGCTCGGGCTCCATGATGTGGGGGGCCGTGGGACGCCGTCCTCCTGGCGGAAGATGTCGACCGCCCCATCCTACGCTGAGTCGGTGGGGCGCGCTCAATAATGCCGTCGCCGGGTTTCTCGATGAACTCGACAACACGGCCCAGAACGAACAATGTGGAATTGTCAGCTACGCTAACCGAGGCAATCGATGTGGATTTCGATTTACCACCTCCGATATCAATGCCCGTTTAGATTTCGACTTTACACCGGTCCGTGACGCCATGGCCGACCTAAGCAGCCGGCCGGTTTCTGGCGCCACCAACATAGGTGCAGGAATCCGAAACGGAATTCTTGTGCTGACGGACGGGAGAGTTCGCCCTTTAGCTTTGCAGACCGTGGTTGTGATGACCGATGGTCGCCATAACACGGGCCCCGAGCCCGTCATCGCAGCCCGACAAGCCGACCGCGAGGGCATCACCATTCACACCGTGACTTTTAGCGCCGAAGCCGATTTTGCCCGTATGCGAGCCGTCGCATCCGCCGCCAATGGACAGCACTTCCATGCCCCCGATGCTGCCGCGCTCGAACGGATTTTCCGTGAAATCGCGGCCACGTTGCCAGTCCTGCTGACCGAATAAATCGATTGCGGAGTAGGGATTTTAGATTGTGGAACCACTCGATTGAAAACTAAGTCCATGAGAATTTTATCAAAAAAACGACGCCGATCAAAATCTCGTTCCCGAGCAGGCGCTGCCGCAGTCGAGTTTGCGATCATTGTTCCGGTATTCTTTTTGTTCATCTTGGCAGCATTTGAATTTGGCCGCCTCAACATCATTCGGCACACAGCAGACAACGCCGCCTACGAAGCGGCACGTCACGCGATGGTCCCCGGCGCCACCTCTGCCGAAGCGATTGCCAAGGCAAACAGCATTCTTAACATCGTGGGTACTCAGAGTGCAACGATCACAATCAACCCTTCGACTTTGGGACCCGATGTGAATGAGATCACGGTAACGGTCGAGATCCCGATGAACCAAAACGGACTGATTGCTCCGTACTTCTCCGCCAACAAAACTATTCGTGTGCAATCACGATTAAGAACCGAACGCTCGCAGGATTAGAGTTGAAAACGCGGTATGCCGTTCTCAGGCGGCTTTTTACTTTGCAATGGCTTTGTTGACTAATTCCATTTGGGAAGAATTTTCTGACAGGATGAACAGAATTTTTAATCGACGAACAGGATTCGACCGAATGATCCCGTCCATCCTGTTTTATCCTGTCAAAACAAACTCGCTTTAGGCAATTGTTCGACAAGGCCTTTTGTAATTGTCCTGGAAAAAGTAGCGGTTGCCTTTTGCAGAGTCTGCTTGCGTGATACGATTGCGGTTGTTTTCTCATTCCATTCGGTTGCGGTGTGCTGCTCACAAGATGACAAGCAAAAACGAATTTACCGGAGGTTCCGCAATATGGAATCTGGCTTCGAGTACTGCGGAGCTTCGCACGCCGCATCTCAAGGGCGAAACTGATTTAGCCAGGCCATGGACCGGCTTGCATTGTCTGAAGTATCGCGAGAGGGCTCTTGAGGGCTCGATTCTGGGGCTGGCGACATGCGAGGGCTTGTTTGGCGAAGGCGTAGATGAGTCCTTTGTGCGTGGAAACGATTTGGTCGCACGTTATCGAGAAACCAACGATCGGCCCTTCTCGTTGCAAGTTTATTGGAGAGTAAAGTCGCACGAAAATGGGACCGTGGTTGTCGATTTCCTGCTTTCGTTCGAGACGCAACTGCTCGAAAGCTTTCCCCAGCTCCGAATCACGACGGAGCTTCCTTGCGACCAGATTTGGACCCTGCCGAGCCAAACGGGGCCGAGCCAAACAGCGTCGGTCCAAACTGGGCCGGTCCAATTGCCATCCGATCAGCAACACGAAGGTAGCAGCTGCATGGTGTTGCGATCGGAAAACGAGAATTGGAGCTACGCCGAGATGGCGCATCCCGAAGATCAGGACCATTGGCGATTCGAGGGTCAAAACCAAGAAACGGGAATCGTACAGAGGACCGTAGGCGGCACTTTTTTAGAAAAGGGAGTGATTCGCCGATTGCGACTTCGGGGAGTCTTTTTGCCTCGGGAGAATGACCTTCAGTTGGCGGCAGAGTGTTTGACAAAATTTGCCAGAGAAGCTCCGCCTCTGACGACATGACCGACTCTACTGCACTGGCTCTACTGCGCTGGCTCTACTGCGATTGCCGCAGCTTGGGTTTGTTGGTGGGGCGTGTGCTGATGGTCGAGGGAAGCATGATTCCTGTTCCGGTTGCGATGTCGGCGGTCGAAATAAGCTCGGCCAGCCCGGCACCTGCCAGTTCAGAACCCGAGATATAGCGGCCCGGGTTGATCCAGCTCGACATGACCTCGCGAGAAACGCCAAACAGGTCGGCGAGTAGCTCGTCCATGTTTTTTTCTAACTGGCCGAAATGTCGTGCCCATTCGGCTGCTTCAGACAGACCAACGCTTTCTTCGCTTTGCCACTTCATCGGATGAAACAGCAGAATGCTATAAGCCGTTACGAGACGCCGTTCGCAAGCGGCGAAGGGCCAGAGTGCTGCGGACGAACACTCGCCGGTGACGATGCCGGTTGCGCGTAGGCCGCGCAGGCGGATCAGCGTCATCAGCGACATGGCACAGTAGGGGCTGCCGCCGGGAGAATCGAAATAGAGCGTGCATGCACTGCCCGGCTCGATGTCTAGCAGCTGGCTAGTGAGTTCTGATTCGTGTTCGGTAAGATCGCCCGTAATGGCGATCTCTGGGACTCGTTCTTCTTGCTCTTGCTCAATCATTGCTGTGAAACTCGCATCGACCGAAATTGTTTTGTTAGGCCTGCCGGGGAGAATTTCCGTAACACTTAGGAGAGCAGGTAAGTTGTGTTTTCTCTCTAGTCGCCAGAGAACTTCCTCTCATTGTAGAAAGATTGTTCCCCAGGCACCAGTTTTTTGAGGGGAGTATGCGGGAAACTGTACCCAACGGTCCCTGCAAGCCGTTCAAACCAACCAACCCGTCCTTTTGCCGGGTCCCTGGCTGCGAAGAAGGCCCAGGGCGGTTAGAATCGATCGACTACTACTTGATAGCTATTACACGTGGGCAGCCGAGAGCCGGATCGCAATGGGATATCGTCACCTGAGGGAATGCGTCGAAGACCTCGATCGCAATGGGCAGCTTGTTCGGATAGAAGAGCCGATTGATGCGGATTTGGAAGCGGCTACGATCCAGCGTCGTGTTAGCGCCGCGGGAGGGCCTGCATTGCTATTTACGCAGGTCCGCAATTGCCGCTTCCCGATGGTGAGCAATCTGTTTGGGACGATGGACCGGGTGAGATTCATGTTCCGCGACGGATTGGAGGCGGTTGAGCGACTGATTGAGCTAAGAGAACAGCCGCGGAGGTTTTTCAGAAACCCTTGGCGATATCTTGGCACGCCTCGTAGTGCGCTCACGACATTGCCTTCACGGGTAAGGCATGGTTCGGTGCTAGCCAATGAAACGACGGTTGATCAATTACCACAACTCAAAAGCTGGCCGCACGATGGCGGAGCATTTGTTACGCTGCCGCAAGTTTATAGCGAGCATGTCGACGATCCGGGGCTTCGGCGATCGAACCTTGGGATGTATCGGATCCAGCTTTCAGGCGATTCGTACAAGGCGAACGAACAGATTGGGTTGCACTATCAGCTGCACCGTTCGATTGGTGTGCATCATGCGGCAGCGATTCGTGCAGGCAAGCCGTTTCGGGTGAACGTTTTTGTCGGAGGGGCTCCGTCGATGACGGTTGCTGCCGTCATGCCGCTTCCAGAGGGAATGAGCGAATTGACCTTTGCAGGGGCACTCGGACGTCGGCGAGTGCGAATGGTCTGTCGACCGAATGAGTTGCCAATTCATGCGGACACCGATTTTTGTATCACCGGCGTAGTCGAGCCTGGCAAGCTGCTTCCGGAGGGGCCCTTTGGCGACCATTTGGGGTATTATAGCCTTACCCATCCGTTTCCGGTTTTGCGGGTCGAGAAAGTTTATCATCGCGACGATGCCATTTGGCCGTTTACGGTTGTGGGTCGACCTCCGCAGGAAGACAGCATCCTCGGACAATTGATTCATGAGATTACCGGGCCGCTGATTCCCGAAGTGCTGCCCGGCGTGCATGGCGTTCATGCGGTTGACGCAGCTGGCGTGCATCCGCTGTTGTTTGCTATGGGCAGCGAGCGGTATATGTCGTTCCTCGAATCGGAACGTCCGCAAGAACTTTTGACTCAGGCGCATGCGATCTTGGGGCAAGGGCAACTGTCGCTTGCCAAGTTTTTATTGATTGCTGCAAAGCATGATGCGCCGAAGCTAGACTTGAATGACGAGGGAGCTTTCTTACAGCATATGCTGGAGCGGGCCGACTGGACGCGGGATCTCCATTTTCATACCAACACGACGGTCGATACGCTGGACTATAGCGGCAGCGGGCTCAATGCGGGCTCGAAAGTGGTGATTGCTGCGGTTGGCCCCAAGCGGTTTGACCTAGCGACGCGTGTTCCCGCCGAGCTGCGACTTCCCGACGGATTCAAGAACCCGCGTTTGGTACGGCCAGGGATATTGGCCGTCGAAGGCCCGCGATGTCCTGCGCCTTCGTTCGATTTTGATATTTCGGCCAAAGCCCGCAGTGCGTCTCGGGGGGAAGTAGCGGGCCAGATCGAACGTTTTTGTTCGGAGTTCGACCGATCGATCAATGCTTTTCGCTGGGTTGTTGTGGTGGACGACAGCGAGTTTGTGGCGGAATCGTTGCGAAATTTTTTGTGGGCGGTCTTTACGCGAACCGACCCTGCTAGCGATATTTATGGAATGGAGTCGTTTGTTGTGGAGAAACACTGGGGCTGCCGAGGGGCCTTGGTGCTCGATGCCCGCATTAAGCCGCATCATGCCCCGTTGCTAGAAGAAAACCCGGAAGTTTCCAAGCGGGTCGACGCCTTAGCTGCCCGAGGCGGCCCTCTGCACGGTATTTTCTGAGAACGAATTGGGCGAAATTCTCTGTATGGAAGATTTTTGAATCGAGGTATGTTGGTGGGAGATGGGTTTTGAGTTGCGAGCCGCTAGTTGCGAGATACTAGTGCTTTGACAACTCTTGGAATTGGGATGCTGTCTGACAGAAGTTATTTGCCAGTAAGTAGTTCAGTCAGACAGCATCCCAACTTTTAGTTATGACAAAGCACTAGCAGAGCGTTGGTTCATTGCTCGCAACCCGTAACTCGCAACTTTTTTGAAAGCATTTATGGCACAAATAACTTTCCATGGGGCAGCTCGAACCGTCACGGGGTCGAAATATCTGCTCGAAGCAAGCGGTTCTCGCGTCCTGATCGACTGCGGCATGTTTCAGGGGATCAAAAAGCTGCGTGAGCGAAATTGGCAACCGACGCCGTTTGATGTGGATTCGCTTGATGCCGTGGTGCTGACTCATGCTCACTTGGACCATACGGGATTTCTTCCGCGGGTGGTTAAGCAGGGGTATCATGGCAGAATTTATTGCACACCGGCAACAGCCAAGCTAGCAGAGCTTATCCTGCTCGACTCTGCAAAAATCCAAGAGTACGACGCGAAGTACGCCAATAAAAAAGGCTTCTCCAGGCACAAGCCTGCCTTGCCGTTGTACGACGGTCAAGATGTTGAGGCGACGGTCAAACAGTTTCAAATCACCGCGCGTGGCAAGTGGTTTCAGGCGGCCGGGCCAATTTGGATGCGATTTCATGACGCAGGCCATCTGCTCGGCTCGAATATGATCGAAGTAGAAATTCGCGAGCAAGACCCGCCGCTACGTTTGCTTTTCTCGGGCGACGTCGGGCGTTACGATGGGCCGCTCTATCACGACCCTTCGCCACCACCAGAATGCGACTACTTAATTTGCGAGAGCACCTACGGCAACCGCGATCATCCCGAGGTCGATCTGCTCGCCTCCTTAGAGCAAGTGATCAACCGATCGGTAAAGCGAGGTGGCATTATGCTGATGGCCTCTTTTGCCGTTGGCCGTGCTCAGCAGCTGATTTACTTGATGCAGGTACTCAAGAAAGAAAATCGGATTCCGGACTTGCCGATTTATCTCGATAGTCCGATGGCCTGCAAGGCGACCGGGATCTTCAAACAGCATAACGAGGACCACGACTTGAGCGAGGGAGAGCTCGACGAGAAGCACCCGCTGCTCGATGGTCCGCGGGTCCACCTTTGCCGTACGACAGATGAGTCGAAGGCGTTGAATCATTTGAAGGGCCCAGCGGTCATCATTTCCAGCAGCGGCATGATGACAGGCGGTCGAATCGTTCACCACCTCAAGAGTCGACTGCCTAGCTCAAAAAACACGATCGTCTTGGGAGGGTACATGGCAATCGGTACCCGAGGGCGTCGTATTCAGGATGGAGCGAAAACGATCCGCATGCACGGCATGGAAGTACCGATCAAGGCGGCGATTGAAAGGGTCTCGGGACTTAGCGGTCACGCCGATCGTAAGGACTTGCTACGTTGGCTCAAGCCATTGCCCGATCCGCGCCGAGTATTCCTTACTCATGGCGAACCCGACGGCGCCGAAGCCTTGGCCAGCGAGCTCCATGACTCACGTGGCTGGGATGTGCATGTTCCCGATTTGGGAGAAACGCATGAGCTAGTGCTTTGACAACTTTTAGTTATGACAAAGCACTAGGTTGAACCACAACGACTTAACGCAGTGGTACTAAGGACACTTTTGATCAACGAGATTCGTTTTATTCGCTCCCTTACGGTCGCGGCTTACCGACGCTATACAAACTTTTTAGGAAGTCTTACGAATGGAAAAGAACAAAAAGGTCGAAGCAAACCGCCGAGCGATTCTCGACTCGCACAGCTATCGGCTTGCCGAGCTTGATATTGATTTTCTTGGTCGTGCAGAACAGCGACCTGTGCGCATGCAGTTGGAATTGCAAAAAGCAGAAACCCTGCTGCGAGAAAACGACATCACTTCGACGGTCGTTGTCTTCGGTGGCACCCAAATTGTTCCTGAGGAACAAGCCGAAGCGCGGCTTGCAGGAGCGAAACGCCTTCACGCGCGATCGCCGGGTGACCCTCGAGCGATTCGTGCCGTTGCACGGGCAGAAAGTGTGTTGGAAAAAAGTTCCTTTTATGACGCAGCTCTTGAATTTGGCAAGCTTGTTTCTTCGCGTTGCCAAATTGGCGGCAAGTGCGACTTTGTGATTGCTACCGGCGGCGGGCCGGGGATCATGGAAGCGGCCAACCGAGGGGCTTTTGAAGTGGGGGCAAAAAGTATCGGTTTCAATATCGAGCTTCCTCACGAACAAGAACCCAACCATTACATAACGCCCGAGCTTTGTTTTCAGTTCAGCTATTTCGCACTTCGGAAGTTTCACTTTGTCCTCCGGGCAGCCGCTTTGGTGGTTTTCCCAGGTGGTTTTGGTACGCTCGACGAGTTATTCAACACGCTTACCTTGCGTCAAACGGGCCGTATGCAGCAGATTCCGATTATTCTTTACGGCGAGGAGTATTGGACGCGGCTGATCAATTTCCAAGCCATGGCAGACGAAGGCGTTGTCGCCGACGAGCATCTCGATTTGATCCACTTTGCTGAAACGCCCGAAGAGACTTGGTCGATTATTTCTGAATTCCACCACTTGGAGTAGCAACGTGCCGACAAGCGAGGCGAGTCAAGTGGTGCTGATCACCGGCGGTGCGGTTCGTGTTGGCCGCGCGATTGTGGAAGCTTTTGCAAGTCGCGGTTACGCGGTTGCTATCCATGCCAATCGGTCGTTAGAACAAGCCAACGAATTGTCTTCGCAACTTTCGCAGCAGGGCGTACCGACGCTCGTCGTTCAGGCTGAGCTTCGAGAGGAAACGGCCGTCCGCGGAATGATTGATCAAGTGGTTGCTCGCTTCGGGCGGCTCGACGTGTTGGTCAACAACGCAGCAATTTGGTCACCGCGACCTTTGGAGGAAGTGACTGCCGACGAGGTGCGTGAGTATTTCGAGATCAATTCGCTCGCCACATTCATTGCTTGCCAACACGCGGGTTTGAAAATGGTTGAGCAAGCCACCGGCGGAGTGATCATCAACATTGGCGATTGGTCGATAGCACGACCGTACCCCGATTATGCGGCATACTTTCCCTCGAAGGGAACCATTCCCACGATGACGCGGATGTTTGCGGTAGAGCTAAGTCGGCGCAATCCGAGAATTCGCGTGAATGCGATTTTACCTGGCCCGGTGATTTTTCCACCCGATTTGCCCGAATCGGCTCGCCGCTTGGCGATCGAGAGCACGCTAGTGCAGCGGGCCGGCTCACCAGAGAATGTCGCCCACGCGGCGATTTTTTTGGTAGAAAACGATTTTGTTACAGGCGTTTGCCTTCCCGTTGACGGCGGACGAACGATCGGAAGCTAGCTTCGCTTTGACAGCATACGAACGATATCAAAAGCTCAGGGATAGCACTCCCTGAGCTTGTACCCGGCTTCGGAGTGCGATGGCTGCTTGGAACAACACGCTTGGAGAGGTACGCTTTGGCTCTATTTCCAAATTTTTTTATGCTGTGGCATGCGAGATTTGGCCAAGTTTACTTGCATAGCCTGCCAGAACACGCATAATCAACAGGAAGTCCAGAGAAGACTTTAGCCGCCGGCGATTTGACGCTTTCGATTCAGCCTTGGTTGGTTTGATCGTTGACTCCGGCCCTACCTAACGGCCCGCCCCGCTTAACGCAACTTGCGTTCCTTCCTTAACCCCCCTGGCAACAATCTTATGATGCGAATGACTCAACCGTGCTCAGCTCGTGCAACGACCTTGCTGGCGTCGTTGGTGATGGCCATGTTCGCGATTCCCGTTTCGGCTCAAGAAGCAACCGATGCGGTTACCGAAAATACTTTTGCTATACCTGCGGAGTTAGAAACGGCAGATCAGTTGTTCGACTTTGTCGATCAACTCACCGAGAAAGAACCCGAGGGCCAAGCCGAACAAGACTTTGTTGCTCACCATCGCAAGCTGGCCCGCACGGTGGTGCTCATCGCCGACCGAGTGCTTGATCTTGAAGCTAGCGACGAACAGGCGATGCAAAGTTATTCGTTCAAGTTGCAAGCGCTGCAGATGCTTCGCGAGCTAGGAGTCGCAGAAGCTGACGGAAATTTCACGAAGACCATTGCAGCAGCCCGAGCCGACGCGCGCCCTGATATTGCCTCGATAGGAATCAAATTTTACATCGAGGCCGGCTTTGGCGAATGGGCCGTTTTGAGCGAGGAAGATCGGTCGGCGCTCATTGATACGATTACCGACTATGTGAACCAAAGCGAGGCGGGCGTACAGCAACTGCAACTCACGTTGTCGGTTGTCGACTTCCTGGGCGACATGAAAAGCGACGAGCTTGCAAAGCAACTGCTCAACACGCTGTTGCCAAGTTTTCGAGAAAGCGAGGATGAGCAAGTTCAGCAAAACCTTTCAATGATCGAAGGCCTTGCTAGGCGAATTAATTTGCCAGGCGCGAAGATGGAACTTAACGGCACCATGCTCGACGGAACCGATCTCGATTGGTCTGCTTATCGAGGGAAAATTGTGTTGGTCGACTTCTGGGCGACTTGGTGCGGACCTTGTCGTGCTGAGGTTCCGAATGTTCTGAAACAGTACCATGCCTACCACGACAAGGGATTTGAGGTTTTGGGGATTAGCCTCGACAATACGGCCGAGGACGCTCGCTCTTATATCGAACAGTCGGAGATCCCCTGGGCGACGATGTTTAGCGAGAACGAGGCAGAACGTAGTTGGCAGCACCCCATGGCGCAGTTTTATGGGATAAATGGTATTCCTCGTGCGATTCTGGTCGATCGCGATGGCACCGTCGTCAGCATGAATGCCCGGGGCAAAGAGCTTGCTCGTCTTCTGCGAAAAATGCTTGGCGAACCAATTGCCCGAGCAGAAGCAGTCGAAGACGGACTCGTCCAGCAGGTTTCTGCCCAGTCGAAAACTCCGTAGCCCGGCTCAATGAGATCGCCAGCTTCTTTCTTCTTGGCGAACTTGACGGTTCAAAACATCGACTTGGCAATCATTCTGCAATTCTTAGGGCGCGATCTTTTCGCGCGAGCAGCAGATGCTAAAATGATCGGCTCGGTATTTCCCAAGCAGACGCAGTAGGATACATCCATGACCTCTTCAGAAATAAATGTTTGCCTTATTGGTTATAAGTTCATGGGCAAGGCCCACAGCCAAGCTTGGAGGACCGTCGGCCGGTTTTTCGATCTCGACGCCGAACCGGTCATGAAAGTAGTCTGCGGTCGCGATGCTTCCGCAGTAGCCGAGTTTGCCCAGCGTTGGGGGTGGGAACAATCGTCGACCGATTGGAAGTCGGCCATCTGCCAGGACGATGTCGATTTGGTCGATATCTCTTCACCGGGGAGCACGCATGCCGAGATCGCGATCGCCGCGGCAAAAGCGGGTAAACACATTTTTTGCGAGAAGCCCCTTGCATTCACGGTTGCCGACAGCAAGAAGATGCTTGCTGCCGCTCGCGAGTCGGGCGTCAAACATATGGTTAATTTCAACTATCGCCGCTGCCCAGCGGTTGCTTTGGCCAAGCAAATGATCGATGCCGGAGAGATCGGCCAGATTCGTCATATGCGATGCACTTACCTGCAAGACTGGTTGGTCGATCCCGAGTTCCCGATGAACTGGCGAATGCGGAAAGAGTTTTCCGGCTCAGGCGCCCATGGCGATTTGGGTGCGCACTCGGTCGATTTGGCACGATTTCTTACCGGCGAAATCAAAGAAGTTGTCGGCATGAAAAAGACTTTTATTAACGAACGACCTGCCGAAGGGACTTCCCATGGAATCACGGCAACCGCCGGCGAGGGGGCCGAGCAGGTGACGGTAGACGACAGCTCGGTTTTTCTTGCGAAATTTGCCAACGGCGCTTTTGGTACTTTTGAAGCGACGCGTTTAGCACCGGGTCGCAAGAATCATAATCGTTTTGAAATCAACGGGAGCAAAGGGTCGTTGGCTTGGTGCTTCGAGCGGCTCAACGAACTTGAGTTCTATTCGACCAGCGATCCAGGCACGCGGCAAGGTTTTCGGACGATATTTGCCACAGAGGGCGACCACCCTTATGCTGGGGCCTGGTGGCCGCCAGGGCATATGCTCGGCTACGATCATAGCTTCTCGAACGTAGCCAACGATCTGGTTCAATGCATCGCGAACGACAGCAACTGCACGCCGGACTTCCAAGACGGAGCCCAATGTGTCTCTGTTCTAGAGGCCGTTGACAGCTCGATCGAAAGTGGCAGCTGGGCAACCGTGGAAATGATTGAATAGGTTGAGGCAGATAAAAACCCCTATTTCTACCAGCTTCTCATTGAAGTTTTACTTTGGAAAGTAGTCGACATGGAAAAAATCAAAACAGGTATTATCGGCACAGGCTTTATCGGTCCCGTTCATCTCGAGGCATTGCGGCGGCTTGGGTATGTCGACGTAGTAGCGGTTGCCGAACGCGATCAAGAACTTGCTGAGGCCAAGGCGAAAGAACTTGGCATTCCCAATGCCTATGGCGATTTCCGCAAGCTGCTGGCCGATCCAGAGATTCAGGTGATTCACAACTGCACGCCCAATCATTTGCACTTTGAGATGAACAAAGAAATCCTTGCGGCAGGCAAGCATGTCATTTCCGAAAAACCACTTGCGATGAACTCGAAAGAATCGCGCGAGCTGGTCGACCTGGCCGAAAAGGCAGGTGTGGTCAATGCGATTAGCTTTAATTACCGCTACATGCCGCTTGTGCAACAGGCAAGGCTGATGTGCCAGGCAACGGACGATGTGGGCCGTGTGTTGGCCGTGCATGGCTCGTATTTGCAAGACTGGCTGCACCAAGAGACCGACTGGAACTGGCGATTGGTGCCCGAGCTTAGTGGCGAGTCGCGCGCGATTGCCGACATTGGCTCTCATTGGTGCGACCTCATCCAATTTATCACCGGCCTGAAAATCGTACGCGTGATGGCCGACTTGGTTACCATCCATCCGGTGCGCAAGCGTCCGAAAGTTGAAGTCGCAACTTACTCGGGCAAAGAGTTGACGCCCGACGACTACGAGGACGTGGAGATTAACACCGAAGACTACGCTTCGGTGTTGTTGGAATTTGACTCAGGCATGCACGGCGTGATGACCGTCAATCAGTGTGCAGCAGGTCGCAAGAACCGACTATCGTTTGAGATCGACGGTAGCAACTGTGCCTTGGGCTGGAACCAAGAACAACCCAACGAACTGTGGGTCGGTCGCCGCGATGGGCCTAATCAGACGATCATGAAAGATCCGAGCCTGCTTTACGACGAAGCAAAACAATATGCCGACTACCCGGGCGGACACAACGAAGCTTACCCCGACGCTCCGAAGTTTTTGTTCCGCAATGTCTACGGATTTATCGCAGGCAAGCGTCCCGGAGGCGACTTCGCAACTTTCCTTGATGGCCACAACGAAAACGCCATCTGCGACGCCGTACTAAAAAGCGGCCGAGAAAAGCAGTGGGTTGATGTGGAATACTAACGCAAGTGCGTCGGGCAGCCGAAAAGTTGCAGGCTGAGATTGGTTACACTCCAACAATGGTGCAGGGTGATCCATTGATAGTTGCGGATTGGTTGCAGGCTGAGATTGGTTACACTTCGCATCCGTTCATCCCAAAGCGTGTGTACGTTGCGGATTGGTTGCAGGCTGAGATTGGTTACACTAGGCCTGGTGTCGTCGGAGATATAGCTATAGTTGCGGATTGGTTGCAGGCTGAGATTGGTTACACTACAACGAACCGTTTCTCAACCGCCATTCAAGTTGCGGATTGGTTGCAGGCTGAGATTGGTTACACTGCCCGCATAGTCGGCTTGCCTTGAAACATGGTTGCGGATTGGTTGCAGGCTGAGATTGGTTACACTATTTTGTGTTTAGAGGACAATTCATCAATAGTTGCGGATTGGTTGCAGGCTGAGATTGGTTACACTGGGCAATGGGCACACGGCAGCACTCGTAGGGTTGCGGATTGGTTGCAGGCTGAGATTGGTTACACTGCTTTTGGTGCGGCGAAGCTATTGTTATCGGTTGCGGATTGGTTGCAGGCTGAGATTGGTTACACTAATGCGAATCGACTCGCCTTCTTTTCTTGTGTTGCGGATTGGTTGCAGGCTGAGATTGGTTACACTCAACTAAGTAACGAGGATGAGCAAGATGAGTGTTGCGGATTGGTTGCAGGCTGAGATTGGTTACACTTGTTCATTCTCAAACCAGACCCGTCCGATAGTTGCGGATTGGTTGCAGGCTGAGATTGGTTACACTAGGCGACTTGTTCGGCGAAGTTGGTTGCTAGTTGCGGATTGGTTGCAGGCTGAGATTGGTTACACTTTCAAGCTATCGATACCAACTCCCTCTAGGGTTGCGGATTGGTTGCAGGCTGAGATTGGTTACACTTCGGTATAGGTGGCATAGTGGCATGACTCAGTTGCGGATTGGTTGCAGGCTGAGATTGGTTACACTCCTTTCAGCGCAGCCGGAAAGCAACTCAGAGTTGCGGATTGGTTGCAGGCTGAGATTGGTTACACTATTTTTCGAGAGCGCTCATTGCACCGCGAAGTTGCGGATTGGTTGCAGGCTGAGATTGGTTACACTAACATAATCTCAGTCGTCATCAAAGTAGCGGTTGCGGATTGGTTGCAGGCTGAGATTGGTTACACTCTACGCGGGTATTCCTGGTGGCAAGTACGCGTTGCGGATTGGTTGCAGGCTGAGATTGGTTACACTTGACATCCGGCTGATGCGTGAGCGGGACGGGTTGCGGATTGGTTGCAGGCTGAGATTGGTTACACTACCAGGGCTTTCGGAAGTCGATCGTATCTAGTTGCGGATTGGTTGCAGGCTGAGATTGGTTACACTTCTTGGAAAAGCAACAACGCAATTGCTGCCGTTGCGGATTGGTTGCAGGCTGAGATTGGTTACACTGTCGGCTCGTTAGGGTCGGGAGGATGCCCTGTTGCGGATTGGTTGCAGGCTGAGATTGGTTACACTGGTACCGGCCCAGCCTACCTACTAACGTAAGTTGCGGATTGGTTGCAGGCTGAGATTGGTTACACTTTCCAGCTCCAGTGAATCGCCCGAGGCATAGTTGCGGATTGGTTGCAGGCTGAGATTGGTTACACTGACTCTTAGTATAGGCATAGAATAGTACCGGTTGCGGATTGGTTGCAGGCTGAGATTGGTTACACTAGAGAGCGACACTAGTATTGTAGTCAACGTGTTGCGGATTGGTTGCAGGCTGAGATTGGTTACACTCTTTCCAGCCTAAACCTTTGCAGTAACACGACTTGAGGAGAAAATCGAGTTAAAAAAGTTCTAACTGGCATGGGGCCGGCTCCGGGGGTTTGCGCATTTTTCCCCAAAATATTTGCATTCTCTCAAACTGTTTGTCGGTAAATGTCAGCACGCGCACCTCGCCATCGGGCGGAAGGTGACACTCGATCCGCGCCAAGTGGACCTCGGCGTTTTCCTTGCTCGGGCAATGTCGAGCGTACACCGAGTATTGCATCTGTGTAAACCCATCCCGCAGCAAAGCTTTTCGGAAAAGCGTGTAATCGCGCCGAGCCTGCTTTGTGTCGGTCGGCAGATCGAACATGGTTAGAATCCACATACAGCGATATCCGTTGATGAGCATTGGAAGAAAGAGGTTAGGGGTCGGAGGTTGGAGGGCAGGGAGTAGGAATCTCTAGTTGTTTCTGTTCGCCGGCGTAGCATCGTGTGAGCGAAGCTAGAAGGCGATGGAGCATTGTCATCAAGGGCCCCGTCTGGTCGCCTAACACCATGGGCGTTGTGAGAATGCCTAAAAGCTCTGCCTTGGCCGGCTGGTTGAGCTGTTCGTGGCCTGCTCGGTGCATTTCTCGTACACGGTCGTCGATCAATGGGCGAAATGGTTCCATGAGATCGTCGGCCAAGCAGAATGCGTTCGAGCGATTGCGATGGTGGATCCCAAGACTAGGTTGTAGCCCGGCCACTACGATTGCCCTGGCCACGCTTGCCCGCAGAATGGCATAGCCATAATTCAGAAAGCTATTGAGCCCCGTCCCCTCGGAATTGCGTCGGAATTGTTCGATGGTGATTTCGTCGCCCTCGGCAGCCCAAAGCCAATTGGCCCAATAGATTTTGGCGGCTTGGGCTTCGATATTGGTCGGGTCTCCCGAACGGACTTCGCCGGCCAAAGCCATTAATTTACGACGAGCTGGTCGGTCTTCGGATAAATTTGCCGCTTGGGCACGAACTTTTGCGATGACAACTTGCTTCCATAACCGCTTGCAAAGCGGTCGACTGGCGGCTAGCTGATCGTTCAGTCGCCAGACAACTTGAGAATGGTCGGCGAGGGGCAACAGGATGGCGGTTGGCAGATGGTCGCGTCCGCAAACCACGACGACGGCATCGCAGTCTGCGAGCCGGGTCAAAGCCGAGTGGGTATAGGTTGTTTGCGGGTGATCGACCACCACGACGCCAATATCTTCGCAGGGCACTTGCCCGACGATTTTACCATCGCGTTTCAAAAGAAGCTGGTCGTGCCGCACGGCTAAATGGGCCGGCTCGCGAGAGATTTCTAGCGTACGCTTGATCACAGGCTGGGGTCCTACTCACGACAGGTCGAAAAAGGACCCTCCGTGGCAGAACTTTGGTGTGCATCCCAGGTGCATGGTCGAGCATAGCGTGGGGACGAGCGAAAAGCCAACTTTTTTTGTTTTGGGGTGAATTATCTGTTCAGGCGTACACGCTAGTCGCTTGCCCAGCGTATGTGGCCTAAGGGATCGACGGTTACTTTGCGGACCGAACGTTCTTGCATCTTCTTAGGAGACATATAGAGATTATCTTTGTTGATCTTCTCTGTCTCTCTGGCATCAGTATGCAGTTTGAAATAGATGCGTTTGCTACGCTGATCCATCTTTCTGACCACGCAAAGCTTGATCTCCCCATCGTCGCCAACCATCTCAAACATCTCGCCAATTGAAAACGACATGACAAATCGCTTCCCTTTTTCTGGGATGCGATCGATAGAAGGCAGCCCATCGCGTGCTCGTTTTGCTGCATCCCACATCGTGATGACCTCGGCGGACCATTTTTCACTTTCACTTTCGCCTTGAGCCCAATAGACAATGTGATGATTGTTTCCTGGCTTGACATATTGGCCTTCACGCGTCGAACGATTATTTTCTTTGCGTCGCCGGTTGTCCTCGTCGGTGCAGACTGGTCGGAAAGTTGCACTCTCTTCCAGCATGCGAACCTTATAGATTGGAACACCCTTCTTGCCAGGATTCTTTTTGTTCTTCATGTGAGGTGTATTTTCCCCCTTGAAGGCATCTTTGGGATATTTCTTCTTGCCATCAGGGTCAATACCTTGATCTATCAAATGTTTCTTGAGAATCTCACGGGTTTTCAAATCTCGTACTTTCGCCAAGTGCTTGGCATTTTCTATCGAGTCAACAGGCTTTCGACGCACGTAGACCCCTTCGGCTTCGATCCAATTTTTTGCCCAAGGGCGTTCTTCGTCAGTAAGCCCACTCTGCTCAGGCTTACTGGTTGTCCCGTAAAAAGTTGCTTCATGCAGTGCCCCGGAAATTTTCCGCTGGACTCGATGAGAGACATTGAGCGAAAGTACAGCCATGCGAGCATCGTTCAAAAACCCGGGCCAAGGAGGTGGCATATTTTCGCCTCTGGATTCAGCCAAAGCTAGCAACCTCGCTTGATCGGTCATGGCAATCACGATCGCATCGATAGCGTGATGGCGATGGTCGTTTCGATTTTTCCGCCCTTTCTTCTCTAGATCAAGGATATTATTCATTCCCCACCAATGCCGCAGGTCTTTGGTCATACCCCCGCGCGGGCACACAATGGGCACTCCAAGGCACTCAAGGTACTCCTTCACGCAAGTAGCGATGTAGGTTGTGTCGCGCAGTTGGCGTTCGATGAAATTGTCGAGCTTGATGTCCATCTGCTCTAGTTTCTGACGTTTGGAGTTATCTAATTTGCGAGCTAGCTGAATCATCCGGTCGTATCGAGGTCGGTCGCTTTCCTTGAGCCACTCGGCTGGTGTACGATTTTTCTTCTCTCCATTGCATTTCCGATGACACACCACTTTGTTACTCAACGAGTCATCCAGGCTTCGCCAACGTGGCAAAATATGATCGATGTCAGCATCGCCGTTGAATAGTTGAGCAGCACCGATCTTCACTCCACAATACAAGCAGTCTCCGTCCTGTTCTTGCCACAGCAAGTAGCGGTTAATGTTATTCCGAGAGGGCTTTCTATCAAAATCTTCAACCAGCCGTTCGGCAATAGCCTCTCGTATTTTCTGGCGTTTGGAATTTTCAAATCGAATTTCTCGCCGCTGGTCAAAAGACTTTTTCGCTTCGCGAGCAAGTTCGATATGAATCCTCTCTGGTTTACCATGTTCACGAATGATGGCATTCACCACTTTACGAACCTCGATAAGTGCTTGCCGGACAATCGGATTTGGGAGGTCGGGAGCCTGTGGCAAAAACTTTTTTTGTGAGACCACACGTTGATCAGGTCGCAAATAGCCTGCCGCATGAAGCGCACTGTCGGTCTCGTCGTTGGCCATCAGCAGGAGACCTCTTTCCAGAAAGGGCACTAAACGACAAATTGCAGACCGACAAAAATGCATATATCCTTCTGGGAGATGCGCCGCCGAGGCCCTTTCGGCCTCTTCTAGGCTCAGGCTGCATTCTTCCTGCAACCGCTTTACCGCAATCTCTTCGCGTTCCTCGTGAAGACAAATGTCGACCACCCGGTCCTTAAGTTCATCGTCAAGTGTCCGCCAACGTTTCCCTAAACACTTCGCGCCAGACAGAATCGAATCGGTTCCATGGCCCTTTAGCTTGTCTCGTCCCCCTCGCTCGAAATTAAAAGTCATGTGGACTGAAAACTTAAGCTTTTTTCGCAGAGCATCAAAAGTTTGCTGCTTGGTTGTGGCCAGGGCTTTGACGATGACGACTCGCTCGTCTTGCTCAAGCCAACGGAAACCACCGTCGTCGAATACTTTGAGGTTGTTTACTTCTTGCAAGATCCGAAAACGCTGGGCAGCTCTATCAGCTTTGGCACAACGTGGCCGTCGGCAACGCTTCTCAGGATCGTCTTCTCGGGTGAGGTCGCATTGCCCCACGACCGAACGCGGCCAGTACATTTTGCGTTGAAAAAAAACAAACCCATGGATGCCGAACTGCGAGAGCAAACGACTCGCCAGTTCTTCCCAGCGATCGGTCTCAATCATCGCCTCACGCTGATCTTGCCAGACAGGCTCAGTGGGATACTCCTGCCCGGGTGACCGACCGTTTTTTAATTTGTCGGTAAGAAGGTCAGGGTGAAATTCCTGTTGCTTTTTCCAAATTGCGTTGAATTCCTCGGCGAACATACTCCTCTTCGTATGCTTGCCCCGCACTGGACGGTTGTCGTCTCCATTGTGCTGGTGCAACTGAAGTTTTTCGTGGAGATACTGGCCTAAGGTCTGATCGTGACTCTTCAGTTCCTGCTCTAACTCACCAATCTCTTCAAGCATGGCCGAAGCTTCGCGTGTCTTGTCCGGCTTTCGATTCGAGAGAAATCCACGCCGCACGGCGAAATGAAAGAGCACTCGCCCTAGCTGGTAAGGTTCCAGCTTTTCGCTAATCGCGAGTGCTCGCAGGCGGTAGGGGTTGAATTCTTCGCCGTCCGAGAAGATCTCTTGTATTTCTTTCTCCTGCTTCGGCAACAGCCCCACCTGCTGCAGAGCTAAGCGAAGAATCCTTTTTCGGTCAGCTCGCCGGGCAATCTGCCGCCGCTGTCCACGCGCAATTCTCCGTGCTTGGCTTTTAGACTGTTCGCCTCCCTGTTGGTCGCGGTCTACCCCTTCGGGGAATATGCGGACCACCCCTGCTCTTATCCGAGCACCGTCCACTAAAAAGGCACCTAGCGAGGAGGTTCCAACATCAAGTCCAAGAATTCTCATAAGCTAGTCGACCTTCTTCGGGGAAAGTAGCTAGAATGAAGTTTAAACCGATCCCAGTTAGCCGAAGTGGTGCGTTTGGTGTGCCGCTCTTTCAGCTAAATGGGCCATTGAGAGGCCGTCTGCCGACTGGAATGTCGAAGGCGGCCTCTTTCCATAGCCGTAGCGTATGTATATCATGCTCATTGTCAATGGACAGTCGAGACCATTTATAGAAACTAACAATATATAGTTTCTTTTGTTTGCTCTTGCTGAACAGAGGACATAATACTTACACTATACAAGTCGCTTTTGTTTGCTCTTGCTGACAGTTGCGGATTGCTAGCAGGCTGGGATTGGTTACACTTCATATTCGCCGGCACTGTGACTGTCTTTAGTTGCGGATTGGTTACACTAACCTGGAAGGAAGTGACGATGCACATTTTTGCATCTTCTAACCCTGCCAGGAGCCTAAATCTATGCCTGAAGCTGCTATCCGACTACACATTGAGCCACTCGATGAGGGTGGATACGTCGCGACGAGTCCCGATGTCCCCGGGCTTGTTGCCCAGGGGCGTACCGTCGTCGAGACAACTGAGATTGCGCGCGATGTGGCCCGGAAGATCGCAGAATCGTGCTTGGAGCATGGCGATCCGCTGCCGCCTGCACTCGCAGAAAACTAGCTAGATTTTGAATCTTATACGGGAGTCGCTGCTATGGACCGTGAAGAACTCAATGAACTCATTAAACAAGGGCCCGTGCGCATTAAGATGAACAACGGCGAGACTTATGATGTGCCAAGCATCGAATTCGCCGTCGTTGGCGATATTGCTGCGGCTGTTCTCGTGCGTGGCGAGGACAATAAGCTTCGTACGAAGCACCTCACGCTTGTCACGATGTGTTCGGTAGAATCCCTTTCGACCGAGGCCAATTAACCTCCCTGGAGAATCTACACAAAAGCATTGGACAAATGGCAATCTCTTGCTACAATCCAAGCAGTGTAACCAATCTCAGTCTGCGAGACTTTTCGTAACAAGAAGAAAAATTCGCAGGCAACGCTCTACGGAGCGACCGACCGCAACGCTTCGGCAGTGCGGTCTTTTTTTTTGCGCTGAACGCAGACGGCGAGTCTTACGCAGGGACGACGGGCTAGAGGTAACGCAGTTGGGTTAGGTGTGCAACAGCGGCGCGCGGGTCAGCAGAAATCGGGATCGCACTAGGTGGAGTGATAAAGTGGTGGAGCGATAAAGTGAAGTGATAAATCAGCAAGCCCTAACGCAAGTGCGCCGGGCAGCCGAAAAGTTGCGAATCGCTAGTAGGGCCCTCCCGTGCTGGCCGCTATAAAGTCTCATCGAATCGCTAGGAAAAAAATTGGCAATGCGTTATGGTGAACGCCATGGGGCAGCTATCAGGAGAAGAGCGATGCTTTTTCCAAGGGATTTGCCGGTACGTTCTCTTTTTTGGATCAGGGCTTTTGCGGCTGGCGTCTATCTCGCGGCCAACATTCATGCTGCCAGCACGGCTTCGGCAGCCAGCTTAGAATCAGCCCCGATGGGCATCCCTGGCAAAGTGTCTGGCGTTTCGATTGCTCCGGGAGGGCAGTCGGTTATTGGCTGGCGATTTGAGGTGAGTGTCCCGTTTCAGGTCGAAAGTATTGGGGGGCACCTATTTGGCAGCAACCAACAACCGATCTTTGGCGCAATCGTTGCGCTCGATTCGATCTCGTCTCTACCCCTGGGCCTGCCTTTCAACCCGAGCGAAGTAGTCGCCTCGACCACTTTGATTCCCCCCTCGCCTAGCGACGAAATCGTTCTGCCCCTCTCAACGACTCTTGCTCCCGGCGCTTATGCGTTACTGTTCGGCACGAACGAGCTAGGCGTGACTGGTATTGCGGCCGTCCCTAATTCGCCTAGCGAGCAACCCGATATCCCGCCGACGACAATCCAGTCGTACATCGTCTATGGCATTCCCCGCCCAGGCAGGCCACTCCAATGGAGAGAGAACCTTACTTCAAGCATGCGATTTTTCGTTCGCGGGACAACAGTAGGGCTCACGGCCGACTTCGATATTGATGGGGATGTCGATGCCGAGGACCTCGCGTTGTGGGAAACGTCGTTTGGTGTCAGCGTGTCCGCAGACGCCAACAACAATAGCCTCAGCGACGGAGCCGACTTCCTGGCTTGGCAGCGTCAGCAGACCGACGGCTCTCCTGAGAGCGAAGCCTCGCAAGGAGTTCCCGAGCCAACGACTGGCGTTCTCAGCTTATTGGCATTCGGCTGGCTGCTCGGAGTAGGCAGCGGACGACATGCGCTTGATCGAGAAAAGTGCTCCCTCTTGGACTCGAACCAAGAACCTACTGATTAAGAGTCAGTTGCTCTGCCAATTGAGCTAAGGGAGCCGATTGCCATTCAGACTGGAGATTGGTGGACGGAAATCTCGGCTGCCGACTGCCCCCTTGAGGGGCTTGTCGGCGGCCTGGCATTCTAACCGATCGAACAGAGTTTGCCAGGGCTGCCTTTTATGACTCAGGATGATTGCAAAGTCAGAAACAAAGGCCAATAAATCTAGCCACAGAGATCAGAGAGAACACCGAGTGCTAGAAACAAAGGTTTCTCTGAGTGCTCTGTGATCTCTGTGGCTAAATTTCCTTCAATTACGCGACTTGGCAATCGCCCTGCCTTTATGGTTCAAGACGATTGCCAGGCCGGTATTTCAACCGCCAAGGGAAGAGAAAAACCTTTTGGAAGGCATCAAATCACTTGATACGCGACATTCGGCGGTAAAAATCATCTTCCAACGCGCCGAGGTCTTTGCCAAAGTGCTTACGAAAATCGGCCAGTTTGGTAGCCTTGTCGTCGACTACGAGGAGCGGCTTTTCGGCAAGCTCTTTTAAGTAAGAGGTGTACTCTTCGGGGTGCCATTTAATGAGAAAATAGTTCCACGCCCAGGCCGCGGCGTAGGCGTCGAGGGCGGTTCGCGGTTCGCGGAAAAGATTGTCGTTGACGAGGAGGCTTTTGAGCCGAATTTCTTGCCCCGCCCTGACGCGGCCCCGATAGCGATCCCAACGAGAGTAGTTGACTTTGCCGATTCCTCCCCAGCTTCGGCTGCCGGAAAGATCGGGGGTCTCGAAGTAAACGGCCATGCCTTCGCTGAGCCAGATCGGAGGAAAGCTGAATCGTTTTTGCAGCCCGCAGTTGAACGAAATTTGGTGCGTCGCTTCGTGAACGATGGTCGCAACCAAGGGCTCGGCTTCAGGTTGAGAGAGTAATGCCGTGATATCGTGTTTCGTTCCCCGGCGGCTATTCTCGCGACGCAGCTGTTGTACGCCGGTGAGATCGTACATGACGATTCGGTTGGTTCCGAAGCTGTAGTAGCCAATGGCATTGCCGGCACCCTCTCCTAGTTCTTTCTTGGCATGGTGAAGGTACGAGGCTTTGTCGCTGAATACGAGGACTGCCAGCGGAGCAGTCGGAGCACGAACCTCGCAGCCGCGTTTACTCCAGTAGGCAATAAAAGCACGCTGGAGCCGTTCGAGTAGCGAGCTACACCATTTGGCATAGGTTCGCGTCGTATTAAAGACCACGACATAGTGCTTCGATTCGTGCGATTGAAACCCAGGGCCCATTTCTTTGAGCAGACGTTGGGCCAGCTGTTTTTTGTCGAGCGACACAAGCGGTTCTGAGTCGCTTGTGCGGCTGCGGATCATCCGGGCTTCGATTGGCCACATGGCCCCTTCGTCGGTTTCGAGAAGCATGCTGCCGACCGAATCTTCGATCAGCACTTTGCCGCTCAGTTCGAGCTCGCGTCCATCGATGTTGGCCATCACATGCTCGACCGCACGGGCTGGCCGTGGCTGAGAAATGTGGAATAGCCCGGCAACGAGAATGAGCCAGCAGATTTGAATTCGGAAGGAAGTCATAGAACTCCATTGTAGCCACCGCAGCCTTGTCTGCATCCCTGCTAATCGCCGGTGCCGGCTGGGTAGATTGTGCTGGCACTTAGTCCTGACGCTCAAAACACCTTTTAAGCATCAAATGGGGGGCATCAGAAGGCTAAAAACGGCATTTCTAGGGGATTAGGTATTACTTGCGAGAGAGTCGACCTAAGCCAGGGCCTCAGCCGAGGCATAAAGTTGTGGTTGGCTCTGCGGTCAGGTACATTGTAGAGGTCTGCTTCGCACTATATTCCGTCCTTCCTGTTCTCTATCCCTCCCGCCAGAAAGTCCCTCCTTCCCATGGCGATCGATTTTTCCTGCTCTTCTTGCGAGAAGAGTTATCGCGTTAAAGAAGAGCTGGCCGGCAAGACGGCTGAGTGCTCAGCGTGCGGGAAAAAAATGCGCATACCGATGTTGGTGTCTGCGGCATCGGATTCGGGTTTGAACCTCAATCAAGAACCCAAGGGCTTGATCGACGACGTGCTTCCGACCAAGTCGTCGGCTACGCTGACGCCGGCCATGACTCAGAAATGCCCCGAGTGTACGTCGCCGCTTGCACTCGACGCGGTTCTTTGTGTTGTTTGTGGCTACGACAAACGGTCTGGCGATATTTTAGAGACAGAGAGCGAACGAGAAATCGAAAAAGGCGAAGAGCGTACCTCTGCCGATCACTTGAAGCGGGGCGGGGCGTTTAGCTTTTTGGGGGCGATGCTGGCGGCGGGTGTCTGGCTAGGTTTGGCCATTGCTCTTGGTGTCGGAGTCGAGGTTGGCTACCCGGCGCTTTTGGTCGGCATACTGGCTGGTATGGGCATGAAGTACGGTTATGGCGGGACGCCTAGCTTTATTGCTGGCGTGGTTGCCTCGGTTATGTCGATGGCCGGGATCTTTGCAGCCAAGGGCTTGATTTTCGACCACCTACGTTCACAGCCTCGAATCGAAATCAAGCAAGAGACGCCGCTGGAAGAAGTTGCCGGCGAAGTGGTCCATGTCTTTACTCCCGAGACCATGATCGAGATGTTTGGAATCTATGATGTCCTCTTCATCGTCGTTGCGATGGGAGCCGCCTACGCACTGGCTCGCGGCGATCATGCGCTCAAGACCGAAGAGTTGTAGGCAAAACACGGCATGGGCGAGTACGACTTTACTGACAATCTGGTCGCTCTGACCACGTTTCGCAATCCGGTCGAAGCGAAGCAAGCAATTACGCGGCTTGAACGAGAGGAGATCAGCGCTTGCCTTGGCGACGAAGCCCTCGACGCTCAGGGATCGGTTGAGCTTCTCGTCCGGCAAGGCGATCTTCGGCGGGCCCGCGAGGTACTGTCTGACCTGCTAGCAACCGAAAACGAACAAGACGAAGAGCTCAACGATTACGACGCCGACGATTGGTCGGGCGAAGATTGGGCCGATGAGGATGACGACTACGACGAGCCGTACAGCGAAGAGCCCGCCCAGACCCCTCCGCTAACGCTTGCCTGGCGAGCCGCACTAATTGGCGGGGTGCTGTTGCCCTGCTTGGTGATCAACCTTTATTCGGTTGGGCTAATCCTCAAGCACCAACTTTGGCGCCCGGCGCCGGGCGAAGCTCGCGTCAATTGGCGATTCCCGGCAGCATTATTCTTCAACCTCTTCGGCGTCTTTTTCTTTTGGTTGATTGTTCGCTGGTAGCTCAGGCGGTTTGATTTTAGGCAGAGGGAAAATCATAGGCGGATACCAGCCTGCCCATGCGGTTGGTTCGAGGCGGATGACGTCAATGATTTCTTGTTCGTCCTCCTCGTCCAGCGGCAGCTCAGCCTCGGGGTCGAGAGCGAGAGTAAGCTGTCCTTCTTTCGGTTCGCAGTCGCTCACTCCCACACTCCAGAGTAGCGGCGTGTGCTCAGGTACGATTGTCGAGGCAAGTTCAGACTTGTCCATTTCGTGTTTATCTCTGTACTTTATCATCATGGGGAAATCAAACCCCTGCGGTCGGTATTTCAGCGGGCGATCGCCGTAGGGATCAAGCGGCAATCCGTGTTCGTACTTTGACCCGTGTAGGTACTTGGGCGACAACTCGGCGAGCGTCTCTGGATACTTTTGATGGTCGATCCGGTAGGCGATCAGAGCCAGTTGAGTGATGAGGCCGATGCGCCGAGTACGCGCTTGTAGTGTTTGAATCACGAAGCCGCGAATGCTTCTGTGAACATCCAACTCTTGTGCCGCAAGGAAGCTGGTGTTGGCTTGCCATGCGTTTTGTGTGGCACGCTGGTACGCGTGCCACTTGTAACGGTAAACCGATTGGTGAGGCATGGGCGCTTGATAGTCGTGCCAACGGCCAATGAGTTTTCGCCTAGCTTTAGCGCTGATGTAGTCGTCTAGGTGTTGGTTTGCGCCTTGAGCGGTCATAGCGTAGTCAAGTAATTGCTCGGTGCGGATATCGAGTGCCCGAAGGGCCCTTTGACGTTCCCAAGGAAATTGGTTTGCGAGGTAGGCAAGATAGCCGGTCCAACGTGGGTGGTCTTCTTGCAGAAAACGTGGCGATTTTTTGTCGAGCAGGACGGCGCGGATTAGTTCGCGGTCGGCGAGGATTGCCGATTGGAAGTCGAGGGTGAGATTTTTTTGCAGCTCGGCAACCGCTTTTAGGAGGAGCTCGCTGGTTTGTTGGGGCCGGCTTGCCCATGACAGGATGGTTTTGTCGATTCTTGTGTCATGACGACCATGGTGCACGTATCCTTCGCGTTCGATAAATCCTACCGTCGAGGATAGCTGGCCTTCCAAAGAGTGTTTGTGTAAGCGGACGACTGCTAAATATCTTTCCAGGGCACGCTCAAGGCTTCTCGCGGAACCCCCACGCTTTGTATCAGTGAGGAGAATGGCACGTAGATTGCCAAGCTCCTCGTAGCGAGAGTGGGTTTCGCGCCAGTTAGTCACGATAGGAAATCGGCAGTGGGGTCTTTGCGTAATTTGAATGAGATCAGCAATTCCTTTTTCGTAATCACCGCTGCCATTCATCAACGAAGCATACAATTGTTCGTACGCAAGGGCTGTCGCCACTCCTTCGGACCGGCTGGCATCATACTTTTCAACTTGCTCTAAAAACTGTTGGTGCCCGGGCTCGTCTTTTAGTTGGCCTAAACGTGCCGAAGGTAACGTTACCGTGACTAGCAGGATTGGCAGGGCAATAGCTGCGACAGAAAATGCCCAGGATTTGGGGTGGTTGCGTGCGACCATCCAGTGGGGCATTCGCAGCCAGGTTGCCAGCATGGCGCCGATGCCAATCGGCAGGACGAACCACAAGGAGTTGAGTTGCCAGAGGCCGGTGACAACGACCCAGGCGGCGAGGACCATTGAGAAGAGTAGGGCGAGCAATCCGGCTAGGACTTCCCGCTTGAACAGGAGCGAGCAAAACTGCCCTAATGCGTAGGCAGTGAAAAACGAGGTCCAGGTCGCAACGGTGAACTGTGTGACGTAATGGAAAAGGCGGTCGAATAACGTAGCCAATTCCCAGGGCTGGTCTGTTTGGCCGCTTATAAAGAAAACACTAAAAAAGTGGCCGCTATAACCTCGCCGTAATATGTAGTTAAGTTCATCACCTGAGATCCACACGAACGCACCCCAGGTCGCGAGACTTGTCGCGATTATGATCACGAACAAGCTAGCGCCCCAAACTAGCTGGCGGGCTAGCCAAACGTAGCGTGGCCAGGCGGCGTGGGCGACGAGAAACTGCCGGTGATCGTCGCGCTGGTCGGCGCGGAATACGAATGCGCCTAAGAGAGCGGGTACAAAGAGAAGTGTAAGCAGCCCAAACGGTAAGTCGGCGTAGGGAGTTGAGTTTTGAAACAGGCCTAACGGCAGAGCGAGGGCGAACATCAGAAAAATGGCGAGCACGAGGGTTGCGAGAATGGTTTTCCAAGACTCACGCCAAGTTTGCCAAAGTAGTCGGGCGATCACGCCCCGGCGAATGCCTTGAGGTCGGACAACGTCTTTTATGGCGTCAGTTTGATCTGCTGCGAGAGACTTTGCTGTGACGCGGCGAGGAACGATCTGTAGCCAGCGTGAGCCTAACCAGACGTTGGTTGCAAAAACCACCAGCGTGAGAAGCAGACGCATGGGCACGGCTTCGTGATAGGAATTGAGCGAGAACGTGTGGTAGGCGGCTGGTGTGGCCGCGATGGCAAGTTGGGCACCGAAAGACGCGGCACCGATCGCCGTGACGGCGGCTAGCAGAGGTTGTTTCATGCAAAGCGAAAACAGCAGGCCCCACGCCGTGGCTTCGAGAACGGCGACGCCACCGAGGGCGGCTGCGTTTTGAAATTCGGCAGTCGAAGCCCAAACCCCGCCGCCAACCCAGGCACCAGTAAGGCAGAGTATCAATCCCAAGGCAAACGCCGAGGCAAGGGCGGTTGCTACTTTGGCGGCAAAGATCGGTAGCCATTGGCCGGGTAGTCGCATGAGAAAATCGCGAGTTTGTTCTTCACGCTCGGCGCTAAACAGAGTGACTGCCGCCCCGATAGCGTAGAGAGCCGCGGCACCCCACGCGACGAGGAGCAGCGAGGTAGGGTTCGCGTCTGCGCTTGGCATGAGCTGCGCAGTGGTCCATTGCATCAAAACGCCCAGCCCAAGGACGGCCAGCAAAAATCCGCGTAACATGCGGTATTCTTTCCAGAGAAACCGATGAAAGAGGGCCGTGCTAGGCGAGAGGTTGTTGGTTGCAGTGCTCATGATGTTTCTATGAGTGGTTAGTTTTTTTGGTAGCCGTTTTTGTGTTGAAAGCGATTCTTCAGGGATTTAGTGGCTGCAAAATCAGTTACTTCATGTCCTGGAAGGACTTTTGATAATAGCCCAGCGATTCATCGCTGGGCTATTTCTTACGTTTGCTTGCTTGGGGACGTCGTTACCGAAGGAGCCAACTCCTTGAAAGCATGGTTGTTACGATCGGATTGCATGTAGGCCACGAAAATTTCTTCTAGTCCCGGCGTACGAACTTCGATCGCGACGACCGCGGGGTCGTCGCGCAACGTCTCGATTTGACTTTCTTCGAGGTTGCGAGCCAGCACTTGCCATTGCCTCGACCGACGACGGCTGCAAAGCACTTGCCCGGGCACTTCGGGAGGTTGCGAACTGCCGGCTTCGAGTGTGATGGTAAGCTCAAAGGTTTGGCACTTGAGGGTGTCGAGCGATTCGACGACCAGTAGTTGGCCCTCTCGCATGATGGCGACCATATCGGCAACGCGTTCGACTTCGCCGATTTGATGGCTCGAAAGCAAGACCGTACGCCCCGAGGCTGCGATATCGACCATGCTTTCAAGAAACTCTCGCCGCACCAGGGTATCGAGGCCCGAGGTGGGTTCGTCGAGAATGAGTAGCTCGGGCTGATGGGCGAGCGCAAGCGATAGCGAAACTTTGGCACGCATGCCTTTGGACATTTGTGCGATTTTTCGATCTAGCGGAACTGAAAACTGTTTGAGCAGGGTGCGGTATTCGTGTTCAAAAGAGTCGGTAAAGAATCCGGCAGTAAACCAGCCGATTTCTGCGGCGGTCATCCACTGATAAAGGGCCGGTTGCTCGGGCACGTAGCCGACGCGCCGGCGGATTTCGGATCCTTGCTGACTGCTGTCGAGGCCGAGGACGTCGACTTTGCCAGAATCGGATTCTTCGAGTCCGAGAAGGAGTTTGATGGTCGTGGTTTTTCCGGCCCCGTTCTCGCCGAGCAGTGCGAAGACGACGCCGCGTGGCACGTCGAGCGAGAGATTCTTGAGGGCAATGTTCTTGCCGTAAGTCTTGGTGACTTGTTCAAGTTGAATAGCAGAAGGCATAGCTTACCTCGATTTGCGATGAGTGGTTTTGAGTTCCGCTTGAAAAAGCTCTTCGATTTCTTTGGCCTTGAGGCCGCTTTGATGGGCTTCGATTAGCACGTTTCGCAAGCGGGTGCGAATGAGCCGTTTGCGTTCGGCCTGGCAGCTTTTGCGAGCACCGCTGGTAACCGAAAGCCCGGTTCCGCGTACCGATTGCAGCACGCCGTCGTCTTGCAGTTGCCGGTAGGCACGGGCTACGGTGTTGGGGTTGATCGTCAAGTCGCGGGCCAGCTCGCGTACGCTGGGCACAAGATCGCCCGAGGTAACGACCCCATTGGCAACAGCAAACTTCATCTGCCGAGCGATTTGGTCATAAACCGCGAGGCCATTGTGAGGATCGACATGGAGGAACATGAGAAAATTCCGTGTCAGCGAAAGGGATAACCGTACTATCGTTCTAGTACAGTAAGCAGTGGCTGGCTTCTTGTCAAGCGAATTGTTTGCGGACGAAAATTTACCTAAAGAAAACCGGGCGCTATAGCCCACAGTTGCCTTAACGGTACATTTCCAACTGCCGTTCGCCCTAGCCCATCAGGATTTGGATTTTGTGGTAGAGCGTCCAGGCAGTTCGGGTGGCGAGTGCAAAGACAACCAGAGTGCCGACCGAGGTGGCGGCAATCATCCAGGCGGGGGTGCGAGGGGCGCCGGTGGTTGAGCGCTGGAGCGCAAGGTAGAGTAGCGAAAGGGCAAGGATTGGCCCGCCGAGTACGGTCATTGCCTGGGCGAAGATGATGAGGGGTACGCGCCCGGTAGAGCTTGTCGTCAGGGCGATAATCATACCAATCATTAGAGCAGCGACGGTAAAGAGCTTGGTCCATTTAGAATCCATTCGAGCATCGAGGCCCAAACCGTCGGCCAGAAGGGTGCCGCCGATGATGGAATTGACGAGAAACGAGCTGATGGCCCCGGCAAAGATTCCAATGCAAAAGAGAATTTTCGCCGTGCTGCCGAAAAGAGGTTCGAGCTGTTGAGCCACATCGGCGACGCTTTTTAATTCGGTCGGAGCGATGTTGCCCGATAAAACAGCAGCAGACGTGACGAGGATCATAAGCGAGATTCCGACGAGCACCGAAATACCTGCAACCGAGTCGGTAAGACCCTGGCGTAGATTGGTAGCGGTCCAGCCTTTTTCTTTTACTAGGTAGGCCTGATAAAACGCCCCAGCTATCGAGAACGTGGTGACAACCAGGCCTTGGACAGCAATCCATGGGTCGACGACCGTGCGCGTGATGGCTTCGCCTGCGGACGAAGGTTCGATTTCTTTTACGACGGGCAGAAAACCGCCAGAAATGCCTTCGGGAATACTGGGGACCAATCCGGCGAGGAAGCTCAAAATCGAGGGGCGAGCCATAAGCAGGTTGGCGGCAAAGCCGACGAGCATCAAACCGACCAAAAGCATCATGAGCTTTTCGATCGGTTGATAGAGCTTTTTGAAACCAAAGAGACAAGCAATCAGACCGAAGTTGAGGCCGATGAGAAGATAGTCTTGCAAGCCCATGCCGGAGCTGCCGGAAGCGTCGGCGGGGGCTGAGTCGATCAGCGGTTCGATCGCGGCGAGTACGCCAAGGTTATTGCTGAACTGAAAACAAGAGGCAATGAGAAAAACCGCAATGCCGGCGACCGCGGCAACGGGCCGACCCAGGCGATTGGCCAGTTCGGTGCAGGGAGTGCCTTCGAGCGAAACGCCTACTCGGGCGGAAGTGGCGACTGCCCCGATCATCAGGATGCCAGCCCCGACCAAGACCCAGATCAATTCGTAGCCAAATTGGCATCCGACTTTGGAACTGGTCAGAATGCTGCCGGGGCCGAGTACGACACAAGCAACAATGATCGCGGGGCCCAGGGCTCGAGCGAGACCGCGGGGGTTCTTTTGGGCAGGTGCGGAGTCGGTAGTTGATGAAGGCATTGAAACTCAGTGATAGCGTGTTTGGGTCTTAGAGGGCGCATGGCAGGGATTTTCATTTATTACCTTGCTAAAGCAACTTTACTGCGGCCTGCTTGGCCCGTAAAGCGTCTACCAAATAGTTTTAGTGCGTGTCGCACGGACATGTTCCGGTTACCGCACTGGCATTTCAGCGTCCAAGCGGGTGAGCACGGTTTGGCTCCAGGATGCCAGTGCAATGACCAGCAGACATCTGTGCGAGGCATACTAAATTGGTAAAAAACACCAAATTCATCCACGGCAAACAGAGCGGTCATAACGTAGATTCCCCAGTGGGCAACGATGCGACAAAGGTTTTTCCCGGAGGCCGATCATTGGTTCTTTATTATCGTGCCGAAAAACGCTAATCTTCATGTGCCGACCGAGGACTTTTCATTGTTTTCGACATGGCCCAAAAAGAGTCCTTGGTCGCCCGACGCGAAAGCGAGGGAAACCGATTGACGTCCCCCGCTGACGTGCCGGGTTACCAAACTTGCTTCTTACTCCGTGTAAAAAATGCCTGAACCTATGACAACTGCCGCTTTGGACGACCGACTGAGCACCCCCTCGGAAGTGACAATCGAAGCCTTGGGCCGGCTCAAAGGCGATATTCTTATCCTGGGAGCAGGAGGGAAGATGGGGCCTTCCCTGGCGCAGATGGCACGTCGGGCAAGCGATGCCGCGGGAGTAACGCGTCGGGTAATTGCGGTAAGCCGATTTAGCGACTCCAAAGTAAAGTCGGCACTCGAAGCCTCGGGAGTCGAAACGATCGTAGGCGACTTGATGGAGGAGCGATTCATGGCTTCGCTGCCCCGATGTGAAAACGTGATCTTTATGGTGGGTCAAAAGTTTGGCACCAAGGGGAGCGAATCGCGTACTTGGGCGATTAACGTCTATTTGCCGGGAGTCGTTTGCCGGCAGTTTGTGGGCAGCCGGATCGTTAGTTTTTCGACCGGCAATGTCTACGGCTTGGTGCCAATTGACCAGGGAAAGGGTTCGGTTGAATCCGACGCTCTCGATCCGACCGGCGAATACGCGATGAGCTGCCTGGGACGCGAGCGAATGTTCGAGTACTTTAGCCGCGAAACGAATACCCCGGTGACAATATTTCGGCTTAACTACGCAACCGAATTGCGGTACGGTTTATTAGTCGACTTGGCACAGCAGGTGTTGCAAGAGCAACCGATTTCGCTGGCGACGGGCTATTTCAATGTGATTTGGCAGGCCGAGGCTTCGGAGATGGCCCTGTGCAGCTTAGAGCACGCCAGCAGTCCCCCGTTTTATCTTAATGCGACCGGGGGCGAACGAATTTCCTGCCGCGAAGTGTGTCTTCGGCTGGGCGAGTTGATGAATAAAGAAGTAACATTTAGCAGCGAAGAAACCGAAACGGCCCTCCTTAGCGACGCACGACGCGCGTTTGATTTATTTGGCCCGCCTAAAGTGACCCTCGACGAGATGCTCGGCTGGACAGCCGATTGGATACTGGGCGGAGGAGAAGTTTGGGGCAAGCCGACACATTTTGAAGTTCGCGACGGTAAGTTTTAGGCAGCAAAGCACTAGATCGGTTGATAACAAAACATGTTGTGTGTGATTTGAAGGAAGAATAAAAAGTAACCGTTCACGGGACAAAAAAGAAAAGAATAAACACGGAGGCACAGAGAACACCGAGAAAGAAACGGCTAATCTCAAAAATTAAGCTTTGACAAAGCACTCATTTATCCATTTTCGATAAAAACCGTTCAAGCAAATGATTGAAAAACTCCGTGTTCTCTGTGCCTCCGTGTTTCAATTCCTTTTAATCCGAGTCGCAAATAGCCAAACTGTTTGAAGAGTGACCAGCATTTTTAACCGACGAACAAGATTCGACCGAATGATCCCGTCCATCCTGTTTATCCTGTCAAAATAAACCCGCTTTTAGGCAATTGTTCGACAAGGCAAATCGCTTGTCACAAAAACCACACTACTAACGAAGGCCCACTTTATGCCCAACGATCTTCTTCACCGTGGTACGGTAATCCCTGCCCATCCGCTTGCGCTAACGTCGGATCGAAAACTTGATGAGCGGCGACAGCGGGCGCTTAGCCGCTACTATCTTGCCGCGGGGGCAGGAGGTTTGGCGGTAGGCGTGCATACGACTCAGTTTCAAATTCATGAAGCAAGTTGTGGATTGCTCGAGCCGGTGCTCGCCCTGGCAGCCGAAGAGATGAACCGGGCGGATGAGAAGCGGGATGAGCCGCTGGTTCGCGTGGCAGGAATTTGCGGTGCGACTGAACAAGCGGTGCGAGAAGCTACGATGGCTCGCGAGTTAGGCTATGGATTGGGCCTGCTGAATTTACGTGCCCTCAAGGACGCTTCGGTGCCTCAACTGGTAGAGCATTGCCGTGCGGTAGCCGAGGTGATTGGGCTGTTTGGTTTTTACTTGCAGCCGGGGCTGAACGGCATTGATCTTCCGATCGAGTTTTGGCGAGGTTTTTGTGAGATTGAGAATGCTCAGGCAATTAAGGTTGCGGTATTCGATCGTTACCTCACGTTGCATGTGATGCGTGCGGTAGCCGAAAGTGGACGCGATGATATTGCGCTCTACACGGGCAACGACGATAGCATTGTGTTGGATTTGGTAACGCCGTTTAAGTTTCAAGTAGGCGGCAAGCCCGTGACCGTGCGATTTGTAGGGGGGCTGCTTGGCCAATGGGCAGTTGGTGCTTTGCCTGCGACCAAACTGCTTGACGAGTGCCAGCGACAGGTAGCTGCGGGCGGAGCTATTTCGCAGGAGCTGATGACCCTGGCAGGAGAATTGACGGACGTGAATGCTGCGATTTTTGACGCGGCCAATGGATTTGGCGGGTGCGTTCCCGGAATTCATGAAGTGTTGCGTCGTCAGGGGCTGCTGGCCGGCGAGGCATGTCTGGATGCGAACGAAGTGTTTGGGCCTGGGCAAATAGAAGAGCTCGACCGCACCCTGGCAGCTTATCCGCACCTGGGAGACGACGAGTTTGTAGCAGAGCATCTTGACGAGTGGCTAGCCGGGTAGATTGGGCATTCTTTGCTGCGGCGGGTGGCGAGCTTGCTCGGAATAATCGGAGCAACCGAAATAAGCGATCCTCTGAGCGAGAAGAAAAGGAGCCCGGCATGGCCTGAGCGATTTCGGTCGTTGCAACTACTGCCCTCTCTGGGCATTGTGTATAGTGAGGGCTTTTCCGCTCTCCCCACACTTCGCCCCCTCATTTTTTGCTGCCTGGAGAATCGGTCGCATGACGATCAGGACTAACATTAGAACGAGCCACCTAGTTCGGCTTGGAATCATCGGATTGTTTTGCCTTGGTTTCACGGCTCTTTGTTTTTATGATGGGCTCGTGAGGTATCCGAGTCAGATTGTCCAGCTCGAAGAATTCCTCGAATTTACGGAAGAGCATAAGGACAAACTCGACCCCAAAGACATCGTCGACCAGTGGAAAGAACTCGCGGCCTCAAAGGGCTGGCCGACCAACCGTCCTAATGTAGAAGACCCTAGGACCCACTCAGATATCGCAGGGCAGTTTCAGATGGCGGCCGTGCTGGGTCCGATAGGGCTGTACTTTCTTGTTCAGTTGCTGCGTTATCGGGGGCGTTGGATCGAAGTGAACGACTTGGCGATCACTTCGAGTATGAAAGACCAATTTGAACTGAGCCAAATTGTCGAGCTGAACAAAAAAAAGTGGGACAAAAAGGGCATCGCAAAAATCAAATACGAATCGGAGGGTCGTACCAAAAAACTGGTGCTCGACGATTGTTATTACCAGCGGGAGACGACCGACGGGATATTGCGGCATATTGAGCAGCATATCGACCATGCGAAGATTGTCGGCGGCAAGCCTGAGCCGGTGAAAAAAACCAACGAGGAAAGTGTCGAAGAAAGCCAGTAGGGTGCGTGATTGTTAAAAAAACGGTGCGTTCGGCCTCGGCTTCAAAGTTGGTACCGTGTGGGCGAATTGTGCCCATGTAACGCACCAAATTTGGCGCCAGCACGCATTCTTGTCTCTTCTCAAGAACCGCTAGAGCGCACCATGAATGCTCATTTCATGGTACGGTATCAGAATGAGTCGCTATCGTCGTAACCGTATCGGCCAGGTGTTTTTCTTTACGGTGGTTACCGATCAGCGGCGACCTATTCTCACTACCGACCTTGGACGACAAGCTTTACGTGAGGCCATTTCCGAGACGCAACAAAAAATGGCGTTTGACGTCGTTTCGGTGGTCTTGTTGCCTGACCACCTGCACACCATATGGGAACTGCCTCGTGGCGAGACTGACTACTCCACACGTTGGCGACTCATCAAGACCGCGTTTACCAAAATATGGCGGAGGCATGGCGGCTCGACAACACTGCGGTCGTCAAGTCGAAAAAAACGTGGCGAACAGGGCGTTTGGCAACGACGGTTCTTCGAGCATACCTGTCGAGATGAACGTGACCTCAAGCGGTGCATCGACTATATTCATGTCAATCCGCTCAAGCATGGTTTGGTCGATCGGGTACGCGATTGGCCTTGGTCGTCGTTTCACCGTTACGTCAATGAGGGCGAGTACCCTGTTCAATGGGGGGACGCCTTCGAGTGGCATGGAGATGAATTTAAGCAATTTGAATAACAAAGGAAGTGTCCCAATAATTGTTGAAACTTGAAGTCCGTAGGGTGCGTGATTGTTAAAAAAACGGTGCGTTCGTTTCGCAATTTAAGTTGGTACTGGCATGAACCCACTACTCCCTTGGAACGCACCAAATTTGGCGCCGGGCACGCACCCTATGGCCTCGCCTTGTAAATAAATTCTTTGGGAACGTTTATTACCTTGAAACAGTACATTAGATTTGGCGTCTGTAGTCTCTTTGCTTTCCAATTTTTGCTGTTTGTGTTCTTAGTAACAGTATTTCGGTTTTGTGTATACCTTCGAGATACGCTTCATTTAGCGCAGACTCAATATGTAGCTAGCTGTGTGGCTGGAAGCTTATCTTGTGCATTGGTGATTTTTGTACTGAGGTACGGATTGAAATACAAACTATGGACTGCCCTGCTTTGCGGATTTTTGTCATGCTACGTGACAATGATATTCGTTATCGAACTATTCTTTGGAATCCCAATAATCAACTGGTATTTCCTTGGGAGTCCGTAGGGTGCGTGATTGTTAAAAAAACGGTGCGTTCGTTTCGCAATTTAAGTGGGTACTGGCATGAACGCACTACTCCCTTGGAACGCACCAAATTAGGCGACGACCACGCACCCTACCTCCTACCGTCGTGGTTCCTGTCTTGATAAGATCGTAGCCAGCCCCGGCCAAAAACAACCTTCGCATGGACACCCCAAATAGGCGATAATCTTCAACGCAGAAAAAAATTTCCCAGCACCACCTCTGCGCTCTCCGCGAACTCCGCGGTAAATCCCCCTTGAAGCATCGCCAATAATATTGTCCCAACAAGGAACCTCGAAAATCCTAAATTCACCCAATTTTGTCCCAGCCATTATGCAGCAAACCCTACAAATCTCGAACCAATCGAAAACCAGAAGGGACAAAACCACCGAATTTTGTCCCAAAACATGGGACCCCCATCGATGGGACAAAACCCCAATCAGGGGGGCTCCCTTACGGAATCCAAATTCAAGTAGACTGACTTCCTTCGCCAAACTTTCTTGATGGATCAGAGAAACGATATCGAGGGGCGAGGAGGTAGCTACGTCGGTTCGACGCGGTGTGTGCCGTCGGTGGTTTGCTCTCACGATACTTTTTCACCTAACAATGAGTCGCCTGGAATGCAACGTTCGCGTATTGGTCCCTTTGCCTTAGAAGAAACTTTGGACGGCTTGGCCGAAGGCAATGTGCTGCGCGGAATTCATGTTGAGCGCAAAGTGTCGATGGCAATCAAGCTTCTGCCCACAAGCCTCGTCAATCGTCCGATGGGCGGAAACACCTTTCCTGAGGACGTCCAACTGCTGAAGCAGTTGGTTCATCCGAATATTGCACGTTACTATGGCGGGGCGGTCGACCAAGGCCAGCCTTATTTGGCGTTGGAATTGGTCGAAGGCGAATCGCTTTGGAAACGCTTAGATCGCCGAGATTGCTTGCCGTGGGAAATGATTGCCGGCATTATCGACGCGGTTTGCGAAGCCCTGCAACATGCCCACCAAGCAGGTCTCGTACATGGGCGGATTACGCCAAAGCGAATTCTGTTGCCCGAAGAAGGGGGAGCCAAGCTGATTGGTTTTGATTGTGCCTGGGCAGACCGCGACGAGGTGCTTGGGCTTCGCTGCCCGATGGAGGTTGCCCATTATTTGGCGCCCGAGGTTTTCCGAGGTAAGCAGTCGGGTTCTCTGCCGACCTGCGACCTGTTTAGCCTGGGGGTCATTTTATACGAAGGCCTTTCGGGAGAATTTCCTTGGCCTGCCGAAACGCCATCGCAGTTGGTCGAGGCGAGGCGGGCTAGTCCAGCAGCGCGAGTTTCTAGCAAAGTGCTTGACTGTCCGGTTTGGCTCGATGTGTTGGTGTCGAAACTTCTGGCCGTAAAGCGAGAAGACCGCTTGTCGTCGGCTGAAGAAACGCATCGGGCAATCGTCGATGCGAAGCAAAAAGTTGCCTCGGGGATGGGCGCGGCACAACATGCCTGGGCAGGCAAGCAAGGAACACTTACCGTCGACACCGACCGTAGCGAGCTTCGTCAAATTCATCGTCAGCGGACGAGTCGCAAAGATACGAGCCCGTTTTACGAGCGAGTGTGGTTTTTGGCCAGTTGCTTGGTTTTGGTTCTCGGGGTCGGCGTTTGGACTTTGCTACCTCCTGGCGAAGACGATTTGTTTGCCAAGGCGAAGCCCTTAATGGAATCGGAGAGTGCTCTGGACTGGCAGCGAGCCGAAGAGCGATATTTGCGGTCGTTTAGAGAACGATTTCCCGAAACGAAATATGCCGAGGCGCTGGAAGAGTTTGACGATCGCTTTGCGATGCACCGGGCCGAAAAACGAGTGGTAAACAACCAGCGGCTAGGGCGACCACCAAAATCGGAGTCGGAGCGGCAGTATGGTGAAGCGCGTCGCTACGAGCAGATCGGCGATCGGATGACCGCTTGGCAGAAGTACGAGGCGCTGGTCCAACTTTTTTTGAAAAGCCCGGAGGCCGAGGACCAAGCTTTCGTCCACTTGGCGGAGCGCCAGATTCGTCAGATCCAGGCGAACCGAGAAGAGGGCGAGAATCAATCGACGTTTGTGCAGAAACAGCTCGATCGTGCTCAGGGCTTGGCTGACGAAGGGAAGCTGATCGAAGCCCGAAAAGTGCTCGACAGCCTGCTGTCTCTCTACTCCGAAAACCAAGAGCTACGCCCGCTGGTCGAGCGTGCCCGGGCACAGCTCCAGAAGCTAGACGGGAGCTAGCGCCGGGGGTTGTCGCCGAGAGCTCCACTAAATCATACCCAGAGGTCCTGTTTCCAGCGATAACCGCGAAAGAAATCCATTTAGGTTCTTCTTGCAAACTCCTACGCTCAAGCTAACAATGACGGCTTGTGCGGAGGATCGCATGGCAATCTCATTTCGGAGTTGTCGGTTTTTAATTGGGGAGAATTCGATGTCTCGATACCGAGTGATAGGTTTTTTGGGTGCATTATTGGTTCTATCGGCTCACAACGCCGGCGCGGTGGATCGCGATTGGAATCAAACTTCGGGGACGCAAGTCTTCAATAACGCCGGTAATTGGACACCAGGCGCAGTCCCTTTGGCTGGTGATAATTTAACCTTCGGCCTTGATGGCGACGTCGATATTTTTCTCGGCGCGCCGAGCGTGGGAAACGACATCACGTTTATCGACGGCATCGTTGAGTTTCTCGATGTCGGTGGGTCGACGCTTAATTCAGGCGGCATAGTGACGATCGACGACGTCTTTGCTGTCGGCTTAGGCGGTGGCGCGCAAGTGATCTTAAACAGTGCCACTTGGGACAACGCTGGCGACGCAACGATTGGCGATATTGGCTTCGGTTCGCTAACAATCAACAACGGCGGCGACTTTGAGGCTAACCAAGTGCTTGTTGGCAATCAAGCTGGAGGCGTGGGAGAACTCACGCTGACCGACACAGGGACGATCGTGACTGCTTCGCTTCTCAGTAACGTCGGTATCATCACCGCCGGTAACGCTGGCGGCACTGGCACAATCAACGTATTCGCTGGTGCCAATTTGCGGACTGCAAGCACCAGCGGCAACGATATCTGGGTCGGTTCGGGTGTCGATCCCAACAACGGGGCCAACGGTTCGACCGGTACACTCAACGTCGATGGTGTCGGTTCGTTCGCCGAGACTGAAGACCTGCAAATTGGCCGCTTTGGCGGAACGGGGTTCCTCAACATTACCGGTGGCGGACAGATCATCAACACCGACGGCGGCACGAACGGCAACCCAGACACATTCATCGGCATCAACTCAGGTTCGGTCGGCACCGCCGTCATAGACGGCGACGGCTCTATGTTGAGAAGCCGCAGTATTAATATTAGTTGGGGGGGCAGCACGGGTACCTTGGCAGTTCGCAACGGCGGAGTTGCTCGCACGTTGAGGCAGGGCACTGCGTTGGGGCACGCCTCCATTGGCACCCACTCTGGCGGCGACGGGCAAGTCGCCGTGTATGGTACCGCGACCGACGGCACGACGGCCTCGCTATTCGATGTCGACGATAGCCTGTGGGTCGGCGATAACGGCCTTGGTGTGCTGCGTATCGGCCAAGAACTCGACGGAACGGCTAACGGCGCGGGCGCGTTGCAGGTCGATGTTGACTTACGCATCGGCGATGACACGACCAACACAGAAAACAACCGCGTTGTGGTCGATGGGGCCAACGCCACGGCAAACGTGGACAACGACACCTACGTCGGCCTCTCAGGCACCGGTACGCTCGAGGTAACCGGTGGAGCGCAATTCACCGGTCGGTTCCTCCGAGTCGGGCAAAACTCCACTAGCAATGGCACGCTGATAATCAACGGAGCCGACTCCTTGCTCGACACCGATGCCGACACGACCGACGTAACCGACAACACCATCATCGGCTTCAGCGGCACTGGCAACGCCACCGTCAGCAACGGCGGGCGGCTGAACACCGATGCCCTGTGGGTCGGTTACCAGGGCAGCAGCGTCGGCACACTCACCATCGATGGCGGCACCGTCAACGCCGGGGTCGACAACCAAGGCACCGGCAGCGACCTGATTATCGGCGGACGCACTGACGCTGGTGGCGGTGGCACGGGAACCGTTACCATCGAAAATGGCGGCGTGCTCACCTCGGCCGTTCTGACCATCATCGGCGGCAACGCCACGGCCACCGGCACACTGACCATCACCGGCGCTGGCTCGCTGCTCGACAACAGCGACAACGGACCCAACACCGGCGCGAACGACACGCTTCGTGTCGGCCAGTCCGGTGGTACGGCGTTTCTCAACATTCTCGATGGCGGCCGACTTCACACCGAGGCCGCATGGACCGGCCTGGGCAGCGGCACCAACGCGGCTACGATTGTCGTCGACGGCGTAGGCTCGACTTTTGAAACAGACAACTTCCTACGGATCGGCGATGGCCGGGAGAGTTTGTTTACGGTTTCCAACGGCGGTACGCTCAACGTGGCAACCAGCGCTGCACCAGGCGCCAGCAACAACCGACTCATCGTCGGTTTCCTTGACGGTGGCGATGGGGCAAAATTGACGGTTACGGGTACGGACTCGCTCATCGATTATTTCGGCAACGATCGAATCAGCGCCGGGCTGTCGGGCGGCGAGGCCAACAACCGCGCCACCATCGAAGTCCTCGATGGTGCCCGCCTCAACGCCGTGCAGCGCGACGTCAACAACGCAGTGGTCAGCAGCGGATTCCTCATGGTTGGAGACTCGACCGGCAGTCACGGACAAGTAACCGTCGACGGTGCTGGTTCGCGTATCGACGTACGCTACATGCAAGTCGGCGATGGCACCAGCGACAGCAGCGGAATCGTCGACATTACCGGCGGCGGTTTACTCACCACGTTAGACTTTGTCGAAGTCGGCTCGTTTGGCAGCGGCGTTGGCACGCTCAACGTCGACGGAGCTGGCTCGACGCTCGCAGTCGGTAGTTATCTTTCGCTCGGTGACGACCTCTTCGGTGGCGCTGCCGACGGGGCAAGTGGCACGCTCAACATTGCCGACGGCGGCACTGTTACCAATGGCACGGCGGCCTACATTGGGCACTTTACCGGCAGTTTTGGTACCGCCACGGTTGGCAGCACGACTGCCGATACTTCGAGTTGGACGATCGGAGGAGAACTTACGATCTCCGGCACGGAGACTTCTTCGCAATTGAGTGGCTTTGGCGTACTCAATCTCAACCCGGGCGGCTTGGTTGATGTCGCTTCGAGCTTACGTATCCGCAATTTGGGTGATGTGAATCTTGATGGCGGTGAACTTCGGGTTGGTGGCAGTTTGATCTTTACCGATGCTGGTTCGACATTGAATTTCAATTCGGGCACGCTACGTTTTACGAACGCCACTGGGTTTACGCTCAGCTCGGCGACGCTCTCTAACATTTTTGGCGGCGGCGAACAAACCCTGGACGCCGGACAACACCTGGCCGTCGACGGCACCGCCCTGATTGGCGCTCCGATTCGGATCAATGGTGGCACACTCAGCCTCGGCAGTGTTACGGTCGCAAGTTTTTCCAATGTTGATTTTGATGCGGGAACGCTTAACCTCACGAATTCGGGACTCGTGGTCACCGCCGCGGGTCTTTTCGGGAGTTCGCTGGTGATTGACGAAGACGAAACCGTCAATGTTTCAAGCTCTACCTTCGTTCAGGCAGACGGCCTACTCAACGTCGCTCGTGGCACATTTTCTGCCGGCGCCGCAGTCAACGAGGGTACGATTGTCATCGCCGAAGGCAACGCAAATTTTGACGCCGACGACAGTGGCTCTGGACTAACCAACAACGGCAATCTGGTCGTCATCGATTCGACCATCGCCGGGGCCATCGTCAACAACGGCACAATCGAGATCATCGGTACGGTCGACTTTACCGATGGCGTGTCGTTGATGGCGGCTGGCTCGTTGGGAATCGACCTGGATGGGCTGGCGAACTTTGACACGCTTTCGGTTGGCGGCGATTTGTCGCTTGATGGAACGCTCGACGTGGACGTCGACAGCTTTTTACTGACGGTCGGCGACTCGTTTGAAATCATCGACGTGGCTGGTGTGCTGAGCGGTACTTTTGCCGGGTTAGCCGACGGCGCGCTTGTCGGCAACTTCGGTGGAGTCGACTTGTTCATCGACTACGATGCTGGCGACGGCAACGATATTGCGCTGTTTACAGTCGCTGATGTTGACCTCGATAACGATGGCGATGTCGACGGAGTCGACTTTCTGGCAATCCAACGCACCAACCCCGGTCTAATCCCTGATTGGGAGTTGCAGTACGGCAATGGCATCCCGCTTGCGGCGAGTTCACAAGCTGTCCCGGAACCGACAACTGCTTTGCTTGCGATCGTTGCTTTCGTGGCAATTTTGACTGTGCAGCGAAAGGAAAACCGTCCAGATACTTCTGGATTAGCCTAACGCGATTGAGCAACTCGCTTGCTGCCATCCCAAGGTTCGGAGTGGGGGGAGGGGAAATCGTGGCCACTTGCATGGCTTTCGCATCGTTCTTGGCCGCAACTTCTCCAGGAGACAGCTCGTCTTCTCGGTTGCAAGTAGGACAACTAGAGTCGTTTCTAATTGCGGGTAAGCGGCTATTTCCCGTTCATACGCTGCCCGCAGGGTTTTCCTGATTGTTGCAATTCAGAAGTGGCTAGTCGGAATTGTGCTGAAAACGTGGTCTGCCGCCGTTGCTGTGGCTCTTGGCGGGGGCTATAATCGCCAATTCGCAGTACTCTCAACTCACCCATTTTAACGCAGCGGTCTGCTGTTCTTGGAATACCCGCCTATGCAATTTTGGCTTTTGGATCGGATCTGCTCCTTCGAGCCCGGCACGGAGCTGACGGCGGTGAAGAACGTATCGCTGGCAGAAGAGTACCTGTCGGATCATTTTCCGGAATTCCCGGTGCTTCCCGGCGTGTTTATGCTTGAAGCCGCCACCCAGGCAAGTGCTTGGCTGGTACGGCTCACCGAGAACTACGCGCATAGCATCGTTGTGTTGTCGGAAGCGAGAGCGATTAAGTATGCCAGCTTCGTCACCCCTGGTCATTCGCTGCAAATAAGTGTGAAACAAACGGGCGGAGATGAGCGATACGTCAAAATAAAATTTGAGGGCAAAGTCGACGGCAAACTTTCGGTCAGCGGGCGTTTAGTACTCGAACGATACAACCTTGCCGATGCCGATGCCTCGCAGGCGGCGTTGGACGAGCGCATGATTGCCCACCAGCGTTCGACCGAGTCGCTGCTGACCCGGGGTACCAACGTCGGTGCCGTCGGAGTAAGTTGACGGCGAAAGACTTGCCCAGTATTTCCCTACAGAAACCAAACTATTCCATTCCAAACCAAGTGTTTTGACAACGAGAAATTGTAGTCCTGAGCATCAGCCCAGGCGAATTCGTCGTAAAGAACACGTTAGCGGAGGTTGACACCACGATGCCATCAGAAGATGAAATTTTTGAGAAAGTACGCGAGGCGCTCGTCGATGCGTTGGGAGTAGACGACGACGAGGTTACCGGCGAAGCAACGCTGCAAGGCGATTTGGATGCCGAGTCGATCGACTTTTTGGATATTGTTTTCCGGCTTGAGAAGGCGTTTGACATTAAGATCGAGCGCGGCGAGCTTTTTCCTGAAGATATCCTCACCAATACCGACTACGTGCAGGACGGCAAGGTAAACGATGCGGGGATTCTGAAGCTTCGAGAGCGAATGCCGTTTGCCGATTTGACCAAATTTGAAGCCGAACCGCTCGTGCAGAATTTAGGCCAGCAGCTTACGGTCAAGGATATGTGTAACTTTGTCGCACATAAACTGGCTGCCTGACGAGGGAAGATGAAGAGCGTCGAAGATTGTGAAGGCCGCTTTGGTGGTTGGTTTTCGCTTGTCGCTCTGATCATTCGTCGACCCCCTCTCGTGGAGATGTATCAACATGCGCTGGTTTTGGATCGATCGATTTACCGAATTCGTATGCGGTTCGCATGCGGTTGCGGTGAAGGGCGTGTCGCTGTCGGAAGATCATATGCACGACCACATGGTCGGGTACCCGATCATGCCCAACTCGCTCATTACCGAAGGAATGGCCCAAGCCGGTGGTCTTTTGGTGAGCGAACATTACGGTTTCGGCGAACTGGTCGTGCTAGGCAAACTTGCCAAGGCCCAGTTTTATACTTGTGTTCGTAATGGCGACCAGCTGACCTATCGTGCGAATATCGAATGGGTGCGCGGCGACGGAGCTGCCGTTAAAGCGACAGCCCATGTGGGCGAGAAGCTCCATGCCGAGGCGCTGCTTTTTTATGCTCGCATGGGATCGGGGAGCGAAGACATGTTTGGAGGTCGGCTATTTCGTCCGAGCGATTTGCGCCATTGGCTTTCGTTGGTTGGTGTTTTTGAAGTGGGCATCAAAACAGATGGCAGCCCCATGAAAGAAAGCGACTATGCGTCGCTCGAAGAATGCTCAGCCGAAGCCTGAGATTCGTACTTGGTCCTTTTTCAAGATCCGAGTGCAAAGTACTCGAACCGTCGCCCAACTTTTTCATCTGATATTTGCAGGAGAGTCAGTATGCGACGTCGTATCGTAGTGACCGGAATCGGTTGTGTAACGCCGCTTGGAACTAGCGCCGATCGGCTGTGGGAAAACTTGCTAGCTGCGAAGAGTGGCGTGTCGCGAAATACGCTTTTCGATTCGAGCAGCTTTCCAACAAAAATAGCTGCGCAGGTCCACGATTGGTCGATCGCCGACGAAGGCGAAGATGCCGCCGAGTGGGCCGTACGAGGACGGCACACGTGTTTTGCTGCCGGCGCGGCGAAGCAGGCGATGAACGATTCTGGCGTGCAAGGTTCGGTAGAACCGACTCGATTCGGAGTTTACCTCGGTGCCGGCGAGGGCCAGCAAGACTTCCACCGCTTTTCGGAGATGATGGTCGCCGCAGTCCAAAACGGTGACAGCGGCGATCTGAACCTCGAAGCCTTTGTTAAGAAGGGGCTCGAAATTCTTGACCCGATCGCCGAACTGGAGCAAGAGCCGAATATGCCCGTTGGGTACTTAGCCGGCATGTTTAACGCCCAGGGGCCGAATGTCAATTGTCTGACCGCCTGTGCGGCAAGCAGCCAAGCCGTGGGTGAGGCGACCGAGATTATCCGCCGTGGCGAGGCCGACGTGATGCTCTCGGGTGGAACGCACAGCATGATTCACCCGTTTGGCGTCACGGGTTTTAACTTGCTGACGGCCTTGAGCGTAAGAAACGACGAACCAGAAAGAGCCTCGCGTCCGTTCGATTTGAATCGAGACGGTTTTGTGCTTGGCGAAGGGGCAGCCATTGTTGTGCTTGAAGAGTACGAGCACGCCAAAGCACGCGGCGCACAAATGTATGGCGAGATCTTGGGCTACGGGACCACGGCGGATGCGTTTCGGATTACCGATACCCATCCCGAAGGCCGAGGCGGAACAAGCTGCATCAAGATGGCGCTTGCTGACGCGGGAAAAAACATCGACGAAATCGACTACATCAACGCCCATGGCACGAGTACCGCAGTCAACGACAAGGTCGAAACGCTAGCGATTCGCCAATCATTTGGCGACCATGCCGACAGCATTCCGGTTTCGAGCACCAAGAGCATGACGGGACATCTTATCGCGGCAGCGGGGGCGACCGAGCTGATTGTTTGCTTAAAGACGCTCCAACACAACAAAGTGCCGCCGACGATCAACTACGAAACGCCCGACCCAAACTGCGATTTGGATTACGTGCCCAACGAAGCTCGCGACCACGAGTGTCGCACCGTGCTAACGAATAGCTTTGGTTTTGGTGGCCAGAATATTACGCTGATCGCCGGGCAAGTGTAGCGGATTCGGAATTCGGATTTGCAAAAAAAGCCAGTTGCCTTGGCGTGCTTCCTTGCACAGCGTGGCAACTGGCTTGAGCGTGATTCCTTTCACGCGGTTTTTTCGTCCCCTGGCGGACTATTCTAACGACTTCGTGTTAGAACCTTCCGCAATCCGCAATCCGCAATCCGCAATCCAAATCCCTACCTTTAATAGGGTCCGATTGACGGTGGGTTGCGTTGCAAGAAATCTCTTGGCCCACGAGTTGTGTAGTACGGGTAGGCCGTTTGTCCCATGGGTGGACTAGGATTGAAAGTAGTCTGTTCGGGGTAGCCTCCTGCGTGGGGATTCACCCGATTGGCCACTCGGGCACACAGACCACAACCTCGGCCTCCGCAGTTTCCGCACTTGCCGTTACGAACTCGGCTGGCAAGCCTTTGTACAATGCGGCCCTCAGAATCGCTGCCGCGAGCGTCGCCGTAACACGCGCCGTCGCCATCACTGCAATAACCCTCGCTACAGCAACCGTCATTGCTGTAACTCTCGTTGCTGTAAACAACATCATTGCTGTAAGTGTCATTGCAGCAGCCGTCGGTACAACCGCTGTCACAACCGCTGTCGCAGCAAGAGCGATCGGGCCGGCAGGTCGTCCGCATAATGTTGGGTCGTGGTGCCCGTTGCGAGCGAGTCACGTGACATGCTTGACCGCGGCAACCTCTGCCGCCCAGGATTTTATTTTGAGCACAGCCGGTGGTGGCCAAGCCTACAACGGCAGCTACTAACAAGAGCTGTTTCATCAGATTTCCCCCTCTGAACTTGAATTGTCGAGATCGCTTGCTGGTCGTCAACATTGCGAGCCAAACGCTGGCGCGACGACCGATCGCGGATCGGCACACCCCGTGGCGCGCTTTCGCAAGCTTCCCGTAGAACTGGTATCGGCGGCAGAATCGCTAGAATCCAACCAAATCCGATTCTTGTCTGCTAGCAGTTGGGGGCTCGACGCTTGTACTTGCAACTCTGTTGCAATCTTTTTTCGAATCATTCGCTCTTCTCGTGATCTCTCTTGGTTGTGCTACTGCGATCTGATACAAATTCTCTCTTATTATCCAGCGACAGAATTCCTGCCGCTGCTAGCACTCGGACCCGCGGATGCTGTGAAGGATTTCGAGGTGAAGCCGCTTCGATGTTTCCCTCCCCGTTTTGCCCCCCATACGGCTACGATCAAGGATGATCTGTGAGTAACCTCGCCCGCGTCATACGCCTGACGCTTCGACACCGGATGACGGTGGTCGCTTCGATATTTTGCTCGTTGAGCGTTGCTGTGCTCTGGGGTGGCAGTTTTATGGCAATCGTACCGATTGTCGATGGAGTGATGCACGGGAAATCGATTCCCGGTTTACTTAACGAAGAAGTCGAACGAGCGACTACGCGAATCGCCGAACTAGAAGCTGAAATTGAAGTTAGCCGACAAGAACTCTCTGACGCCAGCCCCGAGAAGCGACAAACACTCGAATCCCAGATTCAAGGTTTTGAGTACCTGCAAAACTACAACGCAAAATGGCAGGCGGTTTGTCAGCGATTTACCCCGCTGGCCGAGCGATGGCTGCCGGTGACGCCTTTCGGAACATTGGTTGCGGTCTGCCTAACGCTGTTAGCCGCGACACTGCTGAAGAGTGTGTTTCGTGTCGCGGGCACATACTTCACGGCAAGGCTTGGGCATCTTGCCGGATTCGAGCTTCGGAAAGAATTTTATCGCCGCACTTTGCGGCTCGATCTCGGAACATTCCGGGAGACAAGCCCCGGCGATTTGATGAATCGATTCACCAGCGATGTTGGCTTCATCGCCCGAGGTACGCAAACGCTTTTTGGAATGGCGATTCGAGAGCCGCTGAAAATGTTTGCTTGCTTAATTGGTGCCGCCTGGATTAGCTGGCAGTTGCTTCTGATGACGGTGGTAATCGCTCCGCTTGGGGCTTATGCGATTCACTGGTTGGCCAAAGCGCTCAAGCGGGCCAATCGTCGCGCGCTGGAAGAGCTTTCCTCAGTCTACGAGCACTTAGAAGAAACCTTTAGCGGCATGAAGGTGATTCAGGCCTTTACGATGGAATCTCGCGAGCGAAGCCGATTTCATCAGTCGTCGAAGCAGTACTACCACCGTTCGATGAAAATTGCTTTCTACGATTCTCTGGTGAGCCCGATCACCGAATCGGTTGGGGTCATCATTATCATGGCCGTGGTTATGGCGGGCGGGTATTTGGTACTAAACCAAGAGACCCATTTATTTGGAATTCGCGTCAGCGCCGAGCCGCTGTCGCACGGTATGCTTACCGCTTTCTATATGATGCTCGGAGGTGCGAGCGATCCGATCCGAAGACTCTCGGGGCTTTTCAACGGTTTGCAACAGGCCGCGGCAGCGAGCGATCATGTTTATGAGCTGCTCGACCGCGAACCAACAATCGCCGACCCTCCTGTCCCCGTAAAGTTGCCTAAGCATTTGGGGCGTATCCAATTTCGCGAGGTTTCGTTTTCGTATCAACCGGACGAATTGGTGCTCGACCAAGTTGACCTCCAGGTAGAGCGTGGCGAGACGATTGCGATCGTTGGCCCCAACGGTTGTGGCAAATCGACTCTGATGAACTTGGTAGCTCGGTTTTATGATCCCACCTCGGGCTCCATTGCGATCGATGGCGTCGACCTACGCAACGTCAGAATACGCGACCTTCGCGACCGTATTGGCGTGGTGACTCAAGAGACTCTGCTGTTCGACGATACCGTGGCGAACAATATTCGATACGGTTCGCTCGAAGCGACCGACAAGCAAGTCGAGGAGGCTGCGAAGCAAGCCTATGCACATGACTTTATTGTTGAAAAGCTTGCCGACGGTTATGAGACGTTGTGCGGCAACGGCGGCAACCGGCTCTCGGGAGGTCAGCGGCAACGCCTTGCGTTGGCTCGAGCGATTCTGCGTGACCCTGAAATCCTTGTCCTTGACGAAGCGACGAGCCAAATCGATGTGGAGAGCGAGCGGCTCATCCACGAGGTGCTCGACAAATTTGTTCAAGGGCGCACGGTCTTTATGATTACCCATCGTCCTAGCACGCTTAAATTGGCCGACCGGATTGTGGTGATGGATCACGGGCAGATCGTCGACCTCGGGACGATGGACGAACTATCAGAGCGATGCGAACTATTTCGCCGGCTGGCACACCTGGATTATCGCCAGAGTGCGTAGAAGCAGGTCGCGGCGAAGGGCTCAGGGTTGTAGAATAGGGCGAAGGGCTTTTCGGACCGCGTGCCCAACCTCCAACCTCCAACCTCCAACCTCCAACCTCCAACCTCCAACCTCCAACCTCCAACCTCCAACCTCCAACCTCCAACCTCTTTTGCCAGCTCACCAACTTCATACTGCGCACGAACGATCGTTTGAGAAGAATCGTTTTGTCTACCCGGTGCTAAGCCGCCGGTCGGGAGGGGTGTCGGTAGGCGTGAATTTGAATCCTGACAAGGTGTGCAATTTTGATTGCATCTACTGTCAGGTCGATCGCCGGTCGCAGAGTGAAACGCGGTTTGTCGAATTCGACGAGCTACTGGGCGAGCTGCGAGCGGTGCTTCGGTTTGTTGCCTCGGGAAAAATTTACGAAACTGAAAAGTTTCGCACGACTCCGCCGGCCTTACGTCGGCTGAACGACATCGCGTTTTCTGGCGATGGCGAACCAACCACCTACAAAAATTTTGACGAAATTATTGCCGCTTGTGCTGAGATCAAAAACGAGGCAAAGCTGGACGAGGTCAAAATGGTGTTGATCTCGAACGCCAGCATGTTTCATCGCGAGCATGTAAAACGCGCCTTGAAAATTTTCGATGCCAACCAGGGAGAGATCTGGGCGAAGCTCGATGCAGGGACGGCTGAATATTATCGGCAAATCGAACGTACTCCGATTCCCTTCCAGCAGATTCTCGATAACCTGGCCGCGACTGCCCAAGTACGGCCGATTGTGATTCAATCGCTGTTCATGCTCGTGGCTGGCCAGCCGCCTTCGCAGCAGGAACTGAAAGCGTGGTGCGATCGGCTAAAGGAAATCCTCGCGGCAGGAGGGAAAATCAGCCTCGTGCAGGTCTACACGATCGCCCGACGTCCAGCAGAAAGCGAGGTCACGCCGCTTTCAGACAAGCAAGTCGACGCCATCGTGAAGCTAGTTGGCGATCGTACGGGCCTTGCTGCGGCGGGATTTTACGGGACGTCGGAGTACTGAGGTCAGCGTGCCGTACAGAAAAAAACGTGGCCAAAAACCCAAGGATTGCACCCCCTGGGCTTGTGCGACTCGAAAGCTGCTGCGGGCTATTTGCTTACTCCACGAGAGCAACTATGCTTATAGTTTTGCCGCATCCGGCGGCTTTTGAGTTTCTCGTCTTGTCCTCAGTTTTTTGAGATGGTTTTTCCATGAAGATCGCGGTTATCGGTACTGGATACGTTGGCTTGGTCAGCGGTACGTGTTTTGCGAACAGTGGCAATGAAGTAACGTGTGTCGACATTGATGAAGCCAAGATAGACGCCCTCAACCGAGGCGAAGTCCCGATCTACGAGCCCGGCTTAGAAGAGATGGTCGCCTACAACCTTTCGGCAGAGCGACTCTCGTTTACTACCGATTTGGCAGCGGCGGTTGCACCGGCTGAAATCGTCTATCTTGCGGTCGGCACACCCCAAGGAGACGATGGAGCAGCCGACTTATCGGCTCTATGGGCGGTGGTTGCTGGAGTGGCTCCTCATTTGCAAGAGTCGACCGTGGTGGTGACAAAAAGCACGGTACCGGTTGGCACCAATGCCCGTATTTTCGCGCAACTCAAAGAGCTAACTGGCCGCGAGTGTCACGTTGCTAGTAATCCAGAATTTCTCAAAGAAGGCGCCGCGATCGACGACTTCGAAAAGCCCGATCGCGTAGTGGTTGGTGTTCGCGATCAGTTCGCGGCGGATGTTTTGCAGCAGCTCTACGAGCCGTTTTTGCGTACCGAGCATCCGTTTTTGGTGATGACGCCCGAGAGCGCCGAGATGACCAAGTACGTTGCCAACGCGTTGTTGGCAACGAAGATTAGCTTTATCAACGAGATGGCGAATCTTTGTGAGCGGATGGGCGGCGACATCAACGACGTGCGGCGTGGCATTGGACACGACAGCCGTATCGGTTTTGCGTTTTTGTTTCCTGGCGTTGGCTATGGAGGAAGTTGTTTTCCGAAAGACGTGCGAGCCTTGTCTGCAATGTCCGAAGAGCATGGTCTCAAACCTCGCATGCTCCAAGCGGTTGATGAAGTGAACCAGAATCAGAAAAACGTGATGATCGCCAAGGTCGACGCACATTTCAAAAATGACTTGGCCGGGAAAACATTCGCTGTTTGGGGGCTGGCATTCAAACCGAAGACCGACGACATCCGCGAAGCACCGGCTTTGGTACTGATCGACCATTTACTCGCCCATGGAGCCAATGTGCAGGTCCATGACCCGGAAGCCATGCCCAACGTACGGGCCATTTATGGCGATAAGATTCAGTGTTGCGAACGCCAGTCGCAGGCACTCGAAGGGGCTGACGCCCTGGTAATCATGACCGAGTGGAGCGATTACAAGCGTCCGAATTGGGAAGAGATGGCGCAGATGATGCGGTCGCTGACGGTATTTGATGGTCGAAACCTGTACGAGCCTAAGCGGATGAAAGAACGCGGGTTTCGTTACTACAGCGTAGGTCGGCCGGCAGTTTAGTGCGTGTCACGCGGACGGGTTCCAGTCGCCACACGGGCATATTAAGAGCAAACCGGCACTCGTGCTTTGTCATAGCTTGGTTTTCGGGTGCCACTGCTGGCTTGTCCAGCAGTGTGAAGCGGGTGCCAAGCGTCCACTGCTAGGAGTGGACCAGCCGCAGGTACCCGCTTCGAGTTCTTAGATTCAATGCCGCTACCCAGATACCAAAAAAAAGTGTGCCAGCGAGAAGGAACGCTGGCACACTCTTAAGGTGAAATTTTCGACGGAAATTAATCAGTCGTTTATGTGTGGACTAAAATAGTAGTCCAAAGCTGCCGGAAGTACCGTAAAGACCAATGTCTTCGGTGTCTCCATCTTGCACGCCACTCCAATTTTGAGCTTCCAAGGCGGTCCGGAAGACCATCGTGCCTAAGCGGCTCGCACGGCTCCATTCAAGGCCGAACTGCACCTCGGAAATTTTGAAAGTTCCAGGTACATCAGCACCGCCGTTATTACTGCCATCTCCGAATTGCCATGAATGACGCAGGTTGACAAACGAAGTGCCGTTGAGGAACTTCCGGCCACGAAGCTGCAAACCGACCAAAGGTCCTAAGGTCGTATCGTAGTTTAATCCTTGGCGTTCATCGAAAGCAGCGTAGCGGATACCGCCGGTGAACTCGCCTTTCAAGCCGCCACCCAAGGTGAAACGACGCCCGATCTCGGTGTCAATTGTTTCCATTTCGAAACGATTGCCGCCACCTTCTAGCGTGGAACCAAAATTGAAATAACGGACTCGAAAGATCTGCCCTTGTTGGTTCACTTTGCTATAGGTCAAGCGAAGCCCACCATTGAAGTCATTCTGCGTATCGCCAATCTCATTTTCCGAATTGTTGACGGCAAACAGCAGGAACTCGGTATCGAACTGCGAGATCGGGCAGCAGGGACGCAGCCAACTGGAGCTTCGGTTGCAACTAGAACTTCTACTCGAACCGCAGCAGTCTCCGCTACTATCGCAGCCGCTGTCACATCCGTTGTAGGCAGCCAAGTTGACCGCATTGCCGGCTGACTCAAGAGAGTTGAGCCTCGTTTCCAAATCGCGAATACGTTGTTCCGCACTCGAATAGTCAACATCGGCTGCACTAGCCAATGGGGCGCACAGCACAATTACGCCGTAAACTGCTGCTTGAACATAAAGTCGAATTTTCATGAGGTTGGGCCTCCTTGTTGCCCGAGTAACACTGGTTTCCGTTTCAACGATTGAACTAAGAACTGAGATTCGCAAAGAACATAAGCTACTTGCAAAACAGCCCGAAGCACCAAACGCCGTCCGCCAGCGGAAATGTGCGACTCCCATCCATGGAATCAGCACGAAAAAGGGGGGGGACAAATATCTAGGGGAGGGGGGAGCAATGGCAGCACCATCCCTCCAAATAACACAAAGCCTAATGATAGTTTCGCCCAAAGATTGGCGCTAACTCGACTCCAGCTGCAACCGGCGGAAGATCTTACCTAACCGAAAGAACAGGCCGGATGCTAGCACACTTACTTGAACGATTGTCGGTGTGCGCAGCACTAGAGCATTTCCTTAAAAAATATGGCTCTTCGCCAAAATCTGTGGGTAGAAAGTGACATCAATTTGACAATTGGACCTCAGCTCAGGCTCGACAGAGGGGGTCCGCCCCTCGCACCTCTGCCCTCACATCAACCCTCAACGGCGGGGCGAAGGGCTGATGTGA
>JAJRSE010000018.1 GCA_024278955.1 Planctomycetota bacterium
ATAGCCACGCAAGCCGAATGCGTGGTACAACAAACGTGTGGACATGCTGATACCTTCCTGGAAGAAGTCGTTCAATCACTTCTTACTGGAACAGCATGTCCACCTTTTTGTAAGCCATGTACGCTTTAGTCGGATGAACCGTATTTCTGCACCTTGAACGTGTTTCACCCCAGGGAAGGTTTAGCGAGCGGCCTAGAATGTGACCGTTTCGATAGCAAAGCGATCAGATTGATCACAGAGAAGTTTGGATGTCAGAAATTTGAAACCTAGACGGCTTCATTCGGCGTCTGGAAACACAAACAGGCAAAGCCACTCGGCAATCATCGCCGGCTTCTGAACGCCTTCGAGTTCCACTCGGTTTTCGGTTTTCACCAGAAATCGCCCCTCCCCGCGGTCTTCGACATTCAACAGCCGCATCTGATTACGAATGCGGCTTCCGACAGGCACCGGCGAAATCATCCGAATACGGTCGAAGCCGTAATTCAAACCGTACAACACCCCGTCAGGATAATCCTTCCCAAAGGTTTGCCGGCAAAAAAACGTCAGCATCGAAATCGTCCAAAAACCGAAAGCGATCGTTCCCCCAAAAGGGCTTTCCTTTTTGGCCCTTTCAGGATCGGTATGCAGCCAATCGGTATCGCCGGTCGACTCGCCAAACTGGTCAATCATCTCTTGCGTTACGGTAAACCAATCGGAGGCATGTGCCGACTCGCCGTAAAACGAAGCAATACTCTCACAAGGCGTTAGTTGTTTTGACATCGCTTACTACCCCTATTCAAGTCAACAGTCCCAGCCACCCTGTTCTCGAAGCTGCTCGACTTCTTGCTGAGCTAACTTTGCTAGCCTCACATAATCCGTCTTAGCCATTCGATTCAGCGGAAATTCCCCTGGTTCTAAAAGCACGTAATGAAGCGGACGCATGAACGAAGCAATTTTTTTTGCATGCTTCTCCATTTCCTCTCGAGAAAGCTCCGCATTGGGCTTCTTCTCGACGAACAATACCACACCCTCGCTAAAAACTTTATGTTCAGCACCGACAGCGCCACAAACCGCAATCTGATCTTTTAATTGCGAAAAATGACTTTCCACCTGAGCCGGATGAATCTGATAGCCTTTCGGCTTAATCACCAACTTCGAACGCCCCGAAAAAACCAAACCGTTTTCTCCAACCGAACCCAAGTCGCCCGTGTAGCAAAAACCATCGGTCGAAACCGTTTTGGCGTAGGCCTTCGGATTGTTCACATAGTCGATGAAAACCTGCGGGCCACTAAAACATATCTCGCCGTTTTCGCCCTCAGGCAACTCGCGGCCTGCCGAACCATCCTCGTTCATGGGTTCTCGGATGGTCATCGGTGTAATCGGCATCCACCAACCTAGCGTATTGCAAAGCACGTCCAAATTGTCGATCATACCCGTGTAGGTAACAAACCCTGCCATCTCGCTGAGTCCCAAACCTGTACCGACGACCGGGTAATGGCTCAGCAACAGCTCGACAAACTCGCGGGGCACCGTTTGCCCACCAAACAGAGCATGTCGGATCGAGGTCAGGCGATACTCCGAAATATTTGGCAGCCGCCACTGCATGTTGAACATGGCGGGAATCTGACCAAAGACTTCGACGTCGTACTTATCGATCGCCTGCAATGTTTGTTCAGCATCGAACATATGCAAGATCACCGCCGTCTTGCCGCCAAAGAACGTGGTCATCAACTGCTCGCCTTGGCAACCCACATGGGACGGCGGAAGATTTACCAGCATTCGTTTCGACTGAAAATAATCGAACCCTGCCGCAAGACACATGTTTTGCGAAGTTATGTTCCGATGCGAATGCAACGCAGGCTTGGGCAGCCCTGTGGAACCCGTGGTGAAAATAACCTGGGCGCCGTCGGTGGGCCTCGCTGTATCAAGTGCGTCTTGCAGTCGGCCTCCTAGCTCGGTAGGCGAGTTGGCATTGGTTTCGTTTAACCTTAGCGCGTCCGCCTCGGCGGCAAAGGTGAGTGACGAAATCGCTCCTTCGATAGTTTTATCCGGCGGAGCGAATTGAATGAAGTGAGAAACGAACGAACAGCTATCCTGCGCCGCCTTGCCAATCTCGCCATGATCGCCTGCCGGGGTTTGCCCGAGGAACACAAAACCCTTCGCCTTGACCATTTTCAGAGATCGGACAACCTCTGCTGCCTTGAGACGCAAATCGACAGGGGTATGAATCACACCAATCTGGAAGCACGCATACTCCAGAAAAATGTGCTCCGCAGTCAGCGGAAGCATCACCGCAAGAAAATCACCCTTCTCAAAACCAAGCTGCAAAAGCCGTAACGCTAAGGCCGTCGAACGCTCTTGAAACTCTTGGTATGTGTAAGCACATCCAGTATTGAATTCCTGTATCGCAACCACCTCGGGCGTCTCGCGGGCCCATTTCGCAATGGCTCCATGCAGTAAGTGCCGGTCGGTATATTCGGTTTCGTAGTGCTCCAGAGTGTAGCGATCGAACTTCTGACGAGAGTCCTTCATAGTTCTCAGCAAACCCCGCAGGCAAACATAGAAACCAAGCTTCAAACGTGTTTTGAGACAAAGCCTAGAGTATAGCGTTTCAAGTGGCGAGAAAAAACGTCTTCCTGCCTGGAAAAACCAAAGAGGTAACAACCAGCAACACAAAAAGAGAGCCTGACGAGGGCTTCCGCTGTCCTCGCCAGGCTCGGGATTTTCACTCGCTTCCTACGAGTCGCTCCCAACGGTCGACACTTGCGTGAAGATCGCAGAGAGGCTCTTCAGAAACTCTACTTGAGGCCTTAGGCCACCAAGCTCATGGCTCCCTGGAATTCTCTCACACCAGAAAGAAACTCTTCGAAGATGCGAACATCCAGGGCCGAAGCTGTTGCCGCTTCTGGGTGAAATTGGGTACCCAAAGCAAACCAATCGCTTTGCGAACATTCGATGGCTTCCACAATTCCGTCGGGGCAACGAGCGGTTACCTCGAATCCTGGTGCCACTTCGTCCACCGCCATGTGATGCATACTATTCACACGCAATTCGCCATCGCCATAGACACGCTCCATAATTGAGCCCGCCAAAAGCTCCAACGTATGTCGATGGGCCGGATCGAGCGGATCGGTATGCGGCAATGCTTCCGGTCGGTCTTCGGGGATATGAAGCAACAGGTTGCCACCCTGAGTTACGTTCAGCAGTTGCATGCCTGCCCCGATGCCAAGCACAGGGATCCGTCGTTCAGCAACCTTGCGTGCTAGGCAGCGGTCGAACGACTCGCGGCGAGACTCTTGAAGTCGAACCGTGGGATGGAGCATCCACCCATCGCGGCGCGGATCAAGGTCGGCCCCGCCGACAAGCAGCATTCCGTCGAGGCGCTCAAGCACCTGATCAACATCTTCCTCGGTCTTGTAAGGAGGGATGAAAATCGGTAGGCCCCCAACCTCTAATATGGCATCGTAGTAACCAGCCGCCACATAAGAGTAAGCAGGCGCATCGCCTTTGGCCGAACGGTAGTCTGCATTCACGCCAATCAATGGCTTGGTCATCGCTTCGCACTCCCTTTCCGACGCACAAGGTGCGCCGTGGATGATTTCCAGAAGAGATATCGAAACCAAGCGATAGAAAATCAGAATCGGACATCGATGTCGCTGCAAGTCGCCATCGGCCTTTGGATCAATATAAAGACTCGTCAGAGTGCTATTCAGGCGTGATGCTCTCAAAGTTATAAAAACGAACTTTGAACGAGCCTTTCCTGGCACCTTGCGAGATTCTAACTGACACGAGGCAGTACCCGACTTATTCTTTACCCCCCGCCCTGTTCCCTGGGGTATCCGCTTACCACAACTCAAGCAAAAGCCTAAGCAATAGATGCGAACAAGATCGGATTGATTTCCCTATCGTGCTGGCCTCAAAAACTCCTGTGGATGTTAGCCGTGTCACGCGGCTCGGGGGAGATGCAAGTCGAAGGGCGAATCATAATCGACGAGAGGCCCTTGGCAAGGGGATCGCACATATTGAGTGCTAGCACCAAGGGGTGCTACAGCATGGTGTATAGCAGCAGTGCTCCAAGCTTGTGTGCTAAATAGCCCAAGGAAAGAAATCTTAGCTCTCGATCAATTGGCAGACCATCTCGTACCCGGGGATGAAAATCGCCGCATCAACCAGCAAATGGCTTAGCCAGGGCCCTACGAGCGAGCCGCTACGCTGGTACAGCCATGCCCAAAACATGCCGCCAATGGCAATCGAGAACGAGAACAACCAGGTTTCCAGTGACGAATAACCAAAATAAGTTGCCAAAACAATGACATGATGGGCCATAAAACCAAGCGAAGAAATCACAGCAGCCGGCCAAAAGTTCACGAGCCGACGCAATCGGCCAAACACGAACCATCGCCAATAATATTCCTCAAATAACGAATGGAAGAGACTGTAGAACACAGCCAGCACAACGAATTTCCAAGGCTGGTCGAGCTGCATGCCTGTCAGTTTCTCGCCCATTCGTACTTCGGCACTGGCATACAACTCAGTGGCTTTAAGCCAGCCGTAAAAAAGTGCCAACATCGTGGCCGCGATAAAAAGGCCGAAGACGATTCCGGTCGCGATGCCACGCGAAGTAGAGGGCCAAACCTGGAGACGCTCGCGGCAAACCCAGCCAACCCAAAAGACGGGAAATCCAAACTGAATAATCTTCGCTATCGCGTAAGTTGATTGCTGAACCCCTGCCGAGAAGCTCTCTGCCCATACAAAATAGGCAAGTGTAACGAGCGTCGGCAGCACCAGGGCAAACGCTACCGCAGCCCACTCTCGCCCGTCTGCTGGAGCTTTCAAAGGTTCTTTCATGGTTGCTTTACGTCAAACATAAAAACCTGCCCCCCGGCTGCCCGTTTACGCAGACGCTGAAGCCGGTTATTCTGGAGGCTCTGTTGTCCCAGCACGAGGACTGTCTTTCCAGAGTCTCCCCCAGTTCGAGTACCGATGCAATACCGAAAGGTCTGTCTGGAAGCCCTAGGCTACACACTCCCCAGCGAGGTTGTCTCGACCGACGAGTTGGAGCATCGCCTCGCGCCTATTTACGAACGGCTCCAGCTCCCACATGGACGGCTGGAACTGATGACGGGGATCCGTGAACGGCGGTTTTTCCCCCCTGGTACTGCCCCGAGCAGAATCGACATCGAAAGCGGCGAAAAAGCCATTCTCGCCAGCGGCATCGATCGGCAAGAAATCGGAGCCCTTGTCCACGGCTCGGTTTGCCGAGATTTTCTCGAACCAGCTACCGCTTGCCGGGTTCACCACGGCTTGCGACTTCCTGCCGATTGTATGATCTACGATGTCTCGAATGCGTGCTTAGGAGTCCTCTCGGGAATCATTCAAGTCGCCAACATGATCGAGCTAGGCCAAATCCGAGCCGGGCTCGTTTTGGGCACCGAGTGCGGGCGTCCTCTCGTCGAGAATACGATCCGCCTACTCAACGAGGACCAAAGCATCACACGTCGCGACGTAAAATCGTTAGTCGCCTCGCTGACAATCGGTTCGGGGAGTGTCGCCATTTTGCTTTGCTCGGAAGAGTTTAGCCAAACAAAAAACCATCTCGAAGCTGCCCGCGTTCTTGCACACACCGAGCACCACCAGCTCTGCCAGAGCGAGGGCCTTGAGAGTTTCATGCGTACTGATAGCGAGCAACTTCTCCAAGAAGGTATCGCCACGGGGCTCGCAACCTTCTCGCACTTTTTGGAAGAAACCAATTGGCGTTCCAATGAGATCGATAAGACCATCTGTCACCAGGTGGGAGTCGCCCATCGTAAACTGTTGTTTGAAGCCTTAGATCTGGAACCTCAGCGAGATTTCAGTTCCTTTGAAACTCTTGGCAACACCGGCGCGGTTGCCTTGCCAATGACCTTGGCCTTGGCGCTCGAAGCAGGGCACATTCAAGCCAACGACCGTCTGGCACTGTTGGGCATCGGTTCAGGGATCAATTGCCAAATGTTCGGCATCCGCTGGCAGGAGAGTCGCGTACTCGGAGAGCTTGAGGGTTCCGAACGCAAAAGTTTGGCTCTTTCGTGAGCTCAAATTTCGGCAACTCTTCTGCGAATGCTACCAATGCCCTTCTCGTTAGTGGTTGAGTAGGCACTCTGGCATGCGTTGGACTTCGCCCGAGGCATCTATGTGGGCGATGGTGCTTTTTCCTTCTGCTAGGAGCAAGTCGCCGCAGTAGACGAGGTAGCTATGGTCGAGCCGGGCAGCGGTGGCGCGGTCGATGCGAGTGACGATTCGCAGAGTGTCGCCAAAACGTGCTGGGAGGAGGTATCGGCAAGAGATACTGTGGACGACGAGGAGAATCCCTTGGCGTTCGAGTTCGGCGTAGTCGAGTCCCACCGATTCCAGCATTTTCACGCGTGCCAGCTCGAAGTATTTGAAATAGTTGGCATGATGGACGATGCCTTGTCCATCGGTTTCGTAGTAGCGGATTTCAACTTCAATTTCGTGCTGCATAGCTAGGCTCGGGCAATAGCTTGGGGAGGGCGTCTACGAGGACGCCGTGGGTGGGGGCATCGTAGCTCAATTGGTTGTGGAAGTCCAAGGCTAGACGCAACTTTGGCGTTCTTTGGGGGGCCAAATCGCTTTACGTTGCAATACCGCTTCGACAACCCTATATTGGGGCTTGGCTTAGGTGAGAACGAACCCGCCCCAGGAGAGCGAAAACTATGTCTTACGGAGGAGAATCGGTCGGAGACGGAGCAGGTCTAGATTTCGCGACAATGCGTGGGCGAGACTACCCCTCAATTCGCCAGTTTACCGTTTTTCTGGAGAATCGCGTCGGCCAGCTTTTAGAAGTGGTCCGTCGGTTTGAGGGGAGCCATGTTCGGATCGTAGCGCTGACGATCTCTGATTCAACCGAATGTGCGGTAGTGCGTTTTTTGTTGAGCGATCCGGAGCAGGGACGCGAGGTCCTTGAAAGGGCCGGTTTGGCGATTGTCGAATCGGACCTGATCGGCGTCGAACTTCCCGACAGCCCTCAGCCGTTGTTGCGAGTCTGCACGGCGTTGCTGCAAGCCGAAGTCAATATCTCGCAAGTTTATCCGTTGTTGACGCGACCCCGCGGTCGCCCTGCGGTGGCGTTGATGGTCGACAATATCGAGATGGCGCTCGAGACGCTTGCCTCGAAAGGCTTTACGGCGATCAACGAAGACGACCTCAAAGAATGTGACTAGTGCTTTGTCATTATCAAAAATTCGGGTGTGAGATGTCAGAAGTCGTTACTGAACAAGTCGTTCTGACATCCCACACCCGAAAATTAGCATTTGACAAAGCACTAGAAGAGAGGAGAGAGGGTGGAGGTGAGAGGTTAGGGATTGCAGTCCTTCGTCCTCTTGCAGTTTTAGCCACTTCCGCCCCTCATCTCTGCCCCCAAACCTCTCGCCTCTGATCTCTCTTATGCCTATCCCTGTTACTTGTCCCAACTGCCAGACACGCTTTAATGTTGGCAACCAGCACGCCGGGAAGACGGGCGCATGTCCGAAGTGCAAAGGTCAGATTACGATTCCCGAAGTTGGGAACGAAGTCATTATCCATGCGCCGGAACTGGAAGCGGGGGCGAAAGATTCAAAGGGGAAATCGGTACTTAAACCGATTAAACGTAAAGAAACAAAATTCAATGCGACTAGCTTTGCCGTGATTGCCGGTTTGGCCGTGCTGGCGATTGCAGTTGCTTGGCTTATGGGTCACAGCGAGTTGGCCGGTTATGAAATCTGGGTCTTAGCCGGAGGGGCAATACTGATTGGCCCGTTGATGGCTTATGCCGGTTACAGCTTTTTGCGAGACGACGAACTTGGCGCGTACGAAGGGTCGAGTTTACTGGTCCGTTCGTTGAGCTGTGGATTGGTATATGCCTTTCTCTGGGGCGTTTATATGTACATCGGAACTCAGATTTTTGCGACCGAAGACTGGGAGGCCGGCTTGGGGGCGGTGCAACTGATGGGGTTGTGCGTACCGATTCTTGGGAGAGGAACCTTTGCCGCTTTTGTCTGTTTCGATTTAGACCCGCCAACAGGTTTTTTCCACTACACCTTGTATTTGTTAGTCACGGTCGGGTTACGTTTTGTGATGGGCTTACCTTTCCTGCCGGGCATGGGTTGAGGGCTTAGAGGTCGGAGGCAAGAGAAGCACAGCCAAGAAGTAAGTGAATCGTCAGGAATTTTAGTGGTCAAGTCGAGCCATGCCTAAGCAATCAAAATGCCCTGAAGGGGCAAAATAGGGCAGCCCAGGACGTGAGTCCTGGGTACCTTGCCTTGTTACCAATGGATGGGACATCCCCGAATGCGGAGCCCTGAAAGGGCGGCATAGCGAGGCCGTTTGTAAGTCGCCCTTTCAGGGCGAAGGCATGTTCTGCAATTCCTTGCTAGGATTGGCCACTAAATTTCCTGAAAAACCATATAAGTGAATCGCCTGAACTCGCCTCTTACCTCTCACTCCTCGCCTCTTCTACCATGCCTTCCTTGCGTGAAATACCAGAGATCGCAGCGCTGCGTAGCAGCCGGGGGTTGGTGCGTATTCCGCCAGACTTGGATGTGCCGCTGACAGATCGCGCGCAGCGGCTGATCGACACCCCTCAATTTCGGCGGCTTGCTCGGATTAGCCAATTAGGATTGGTCAGTCTCGTTTATCCGGCTGCCAACCATATGCGGTTCGAGCATTCGTTGGGCGTCTATCGAATCGCGTTGCTGTTTCTCGACCGGCTTGCGGACGACGCTCGTTTTGTGGCGGAAATTACGTCGCGCGATGCCGAGCGGTTTCTGGCGGCGGCCCTTCTTCATGATCTGGGACATTGGCCCTTCTGCCACCCGATTGAGGATATCAGGCTAGAAAAAATGCCCCATCACGAGGAGTTTGCCTCGCGGTTTTTGCATGAGAGTGAGATTGCCGAGGTACTGAGAAAAGACTGGGACCTGGAGCCCGAGGAAGTTTTGAACTTGCTGACGGGCAAATCACCGGATCGCCGAACCAGCATTTTGCAGAGCATGCTTTCGGGGCCCATTGATGTCGATAAAATGGATTATCTGATGCGAGACAGCCTCCATGCGGGGGTGCCTTACGGGCGAAATTTTGATCAGCCGCGTCTGATTCAGAGTTTGTGCTTGAACGAAGCTGGGGACGGCCTCGCGATTTCCGACAAGGGGAAAACGGCAGCCGAAATGATGGTCTTTGCCCGTTATGTGATGTTCAGCGAAGTTTACTGGCATCATGCCGTTAGGTCGGCCACGGCGATGTTGCAGCGAGCGTTTGTGTTGCTGCATGGTGCGTTGGACATCGAGTCGCTGTTTTGTCTCTCTGACCAACCGATGATTGATGCGATGGTCGAGGCTTCTACCGATGGTCCAGCCCAGGAGTTGCTCGCAGGCCTGTTTGGCCCAACGCGGCAGCTTTACAAGCGAGTTGCCCAGTATAGCGTGTTTCAGCATAGCGAGCTTTATCAACGGCTCGCCAGGAAACCATACCCTTGGTTGGTTCGATGTGCCGAAGAGTTTGCAGCGTTAGCTAGCTCGGCTTTGTCCGAGAAAATCGCGGCGCATGAAGTGTTATTTGATGCGCCGCCAATCAAGCTGGAAGTGCAATTCGAAATGGATGTCCATTTTCCAAAGGAAAAGCGGTATCGGAAATTGGGCGATATTTCGCCGGTAGTCAAAACCTTGGCACGCGAGCAATTTGACGACTACGTCAAACGAGTGCGCGTGTTTGTGCATCCGCGTGTTGCCGCAAAGGTACGAGGCCTGCCACAGTTGGCCGACTTGATTGCCCAGGCGGCTGCGCAGTGTGACTAATCAAGCCGATTTTGCTCAGTCCAGTGCCCCAGCTAATCCTGCGACAAGGTTGTTAGGACACTGAGCCCGACAAGCCGCATGGTATTCAACAAGATGCTCCTCGATATCCTCGGCAGTCCCAAGCCCTTTTTCTTGGACTATTTGCGACATCGGAGTAACTTCTACCAACTGTTGGTAGAGGAGGCTGGAGAGATCGCTTTCCGATAGAAAGCCTTCTTCGACAGAAATTTGTCCGAATAATTCCTGTGGCTTGTCAGCTTGAATTCGCAGAACGCTAAAAACCTGTTTGACCGAGAGTTTCCCGGTTTCAATCGCCAAGGCTCCTAGCTGAGGACGCGAAGCCAACTGGGCCTCGAGCGACTCGATAAACTGATTTCCTGTAATCATACCATGCTTGACTAGGTAGAGTCCGAAGTGCATAGCTGCCCCTTTCTTTGATACATTTCCCTTGAATAGTTATTCGCCGCCTTACTCTTTGGATAGACTTGCACAACAAGTGCGATGTTGCCTGTTCAATGTTGAAGTATCTAAGTAAAGGTAGGTTAGCAATATCACGTCGAGAGTGACTCCGAGTCCGTTCTAAGGTCTGTATTTGTCAGAAAGGTAGTACATCTGATAGAGGTGTTAAAAACGGAACAACTGCTGCCCATCGGAAGCAAGCGTAATCGTTGGAATGGCATGAGCCTGTTTCGTGCCCCAATTTCTGTAATTTGCTCCGCTCAAAGTCTTCCATAGCAAAGAGGTGTGTTTACCCACACACCCGATCAAATTTTCTAACGGTTATACGGACGTGGAGTTTCTTGTCGCTCCAATTTCGGCAACCGTTTCAAAGCGTATCGAATGATAAACTGGAGGACCTGGGGGCAGTCTGCCGATGAATCATTCTGGACAGGGTTGACGCTTATGTCCGACTCGCATGGGACGCGAGCCTTCGATACTCCCCCAGAGAAAATGCCAAGCAGCTGAGGCTTTGCAGAGACTCACTCCCCGCTAAGGTAGCCAGACAATCGCCTTGAATTGTCTGGCTCTCAACTATGACATCCAGCTCCCCACATTTCTTGCTCTTTTCAGAGGCAAGTCGTGAACAAAAATCTGCCCAGACTTGGCGATTTGTAATTCATAATGTCGAAACTCAACGCCGGTTTAGCGCGACCGATACCGAGCCCACCGATTGCGGCGAGCGGCTTGAGTTGCTGGCCGTGGTTCGCGGGCTCGAAGCACTTGATGGACCGGCTCGTGTCACGCTGGTGACCAAAAGCCGCTACGTAAGTCGAGGCATCAAGTCGGGCCTGGCCGAGTGGCGGAATAACGATTGGAGCTGGGAACGCTTTGGGCGGATCGTGCCGGTTCGCGATCATGACCTTTGGCAGCGAGTCGATCGAGCCTTGCGATTCCATCAGGTGAGCTGTCAGGCTTGGCAATTTGATGAAGTGTCTGACGAGCAGGACGATTCAAATACGATCCAAGAATTGTCGGCACCAGCTGACGAGCCACGTGTTCGGCGTCGGGTCCGCCGAAGTCGGCGCATTACCGAGCCTTTGCCTACTCGCCAACCAGCAGCTCGCGTAGAGAGTTCGCAGGAGAAAAGTGGGCTGCTCGACCGTGTTCGGAACAAAGTGAACCGGGCTGGGAAACTCCCCAGGGCCCTCAAAGCAATGGCTCGTCCCATGGGCCAAGCCCTTGGAGCCCCGGCATAATCGCTGCCTTCTCCCCCATGGGAGTCGCGTCTCGGTACTCCGAGAAATTCAATTATTTGCGAGCAAGTAGGCAGCTTCGGGAACCGACCCTAGTTGAGGAACCGGTTTTCTTGCCGCATTGCGAGCTTTTTTCAAGTAAAACAGAGATAAATATAAAGGATGGCGCCCGTGCGATCTCAGGTTGATGTGAATGCCATTGCTCCCGTAATTCATGGTTACCATGAGAACCCGTTTGAGGTCCTCGGGCCACATGAGATCGTGGAGAATGGCCGTCGAGCTTTGGCCGTGCGAGCGTTTTTGCCCGAGTCGCAACAGGTTTGGCTCGTCGACTCGAAACATGGGTTGTCGCAGCCGATGCGTCGGATCCACCCGATGGGGCTTTTTGAAGCAATTTGCGACACGAAGATCCATGACCACGATGAAGGACCTTCTTACAAGTTTCGCGCAGTTAATCAGGCAGGGCAACAGACCACGATGCACGACCCCTACGCTTTCCCCCCGCTCCTAAGCGATTACGATTTGCACCTCTTGGGCGAAGGATGCCATTGGAAAAGCTACGAGAAGCTGGGGGCGCATCCGCGCGAAGTGAACGGAGTGCAGGGAGTTAATTTTGCGGTATGGGCGCCGAATGCTGAGAGCGTCGGTATCGTAGGCGATTTTAACAGCTGGGATCGCCGACCCCATGCGATGCGTAAACATACCCCCAGCGGCATTTGGGAGTTGTTTATCCCTGAGCTGCCAGTTGGCGCGTTGTACAAGTTTTCGGTGAAAGGCCCGACGGGACACGTCATCGAAAAGTGCGACCCCTACGGTTTTGCCGCCGAGGTGCCGCCGCTGACGGCAAACATTGTTACCGATCTCAACCAGTACCAATGGGCCGACGAGCAGTGGATGGCCAATCGCGAGAAACACAACGGCTTAGACGCCCCCGTTTCGATTTACGAAGTTCATCTAGGAAGTTGGCGCTACAACCACGACGGCGAGGGGCATTGGCTCAATTATCGAGACCTGGCACATCAATTGGTCGCGTATTGCCAAGAACTTGGCTTTACACACTTAGAGCTTATGCCGGTTTGCGAGCATCCGTTCACCGGAAGCTGGGGCTATCAGACGGTCGGCTATTACGCAGCGACGAGCCGCTATGGCTCGCCAGACGATTTTCAGTATTTTGTCGACTATTGCCACCAGAACAACATTGGCGTGCTCATCGATTGGGTTCCAGCACATTTCCCCAAAGATAGCCACGGGCTCGACCAGTTCGACGGGACCGCGCTCTACGAACATGCCGACCCCCGTCAGGGTGAGCATCCCGATTGGGGCACGAAGATTTTTAACTATGGTCGGAACGAGGTGCGGAATTTCCTGACCTCGAACGCGCTCTTTTGGCTCGATCACTACCACATCGATGGTCTACGAGTTGATGCGGTCGCTTCGATGCTCTATCTCGACTACAGCCGAGAAGAGGGCGATTGGGTGCCCAACAAGTTTGGCGGACGCGAGAATCTCGAAGCGATTTCGTTTCTTAAAGAGTTCAACGAGCAAGTCCATCAACATTACCCCGGCACGATGACCGTTGCCGAGGAATCGACCGCTTGGGGCGGCGTTTCGCGACCGACTTATGTCGGGGGGCTCGGTTTTAGCTTCAAGTGGAACATGGGCTGGATGAACGATACGCTTCGCTACATGCAGCACGATCCGATTCACCGAGGCTATCACCACGATGAACTGACGTTTTCGCTCATCTATGCGTTTACCGAAAATTTCATGCTGCCCTTTTCGCACGACGAGGTCGTTCACGGCAAAGGCTCACTACTCGATCAGATGCCCGGCGACCAGTGGCAGCGTTTTGCGAACTTACGATTGCTGTACGGTTACCAATGGACACACCCGGGCAAGAAGGTGCTGTTCATGGGCGGCGAGATCGCCCAATGGAACGAATGGGATTGCAATAGCGAACTCCAGTGGGACCTGCTCCAGTGGGAGACTCACCAGGGCATGCAAAAGCTGGTTGGCGATTTGAACCGAGTTTACCGCGAGCAGCCTGCCTTGCACCAAGTCGAGTTCGAGCAACAGGGATTTGAATGGATCGATAGCCATAATCACAACGACAGTGTGTTGGCCTATGTCCGCCGAGCCGAAGACCCTGCCGATTTTGTTGTCGTGGTCTGTAATTTCACACCGATTGTGCGAGAGAACTACCGGATCGGCGTGCCTGAAGAGGGCTGGTACGAGGAAATCCTTAACACCGATTCAACCTACTATGGCGGAAGCAACATTGGAAACGCTTCCGGGGCAAACGCCGAAGCCTTCGAAAGCCATGGTCGAGAACATTCGATCGAAGTAACGCTTCCGCCGCTGTCGGTGGTGATGTTTAAGCCGAAGCGTTAGTAGCTTCTTACCGCTTGAAGTTTAGGCTTGCCGCCGGGATTTTTTGACGGCGTCCAAAATGTCTGTCGTGAAAGCCTTTGTTTTTATTCCGGGGATATCAAAAGGTGACTTCGTTTTGCCTTTTTTCGACGTGAGAGAAAAAGCAGTGCCATCTCGGCGGCGAATTTCAACTTCCTCTTTCTGGGCAATGATGAGCAATTTCGAGAGGTTCTGCCGAGCTTCTGAGTAAGTGAAAACTTGCATCGTTATTGGCACTCCACGATATCGATATTGAGATCGTACGCAACTTTCTTGAGAGGCTTATCTAGCGTCATGAGCGGACAAGATAAAGCCATGGCACACTGTAGAAAATAGGCATCGTACGCATAGAGGTTGTACTCAACTGCTACGCTCAATGCTTGCTGGATATCGACTGGAACTAACCTTACCGGAATTGTACTTGCTGCATCGAATGTTTGCGCTGCCTGGGCACGCGTAAGTTGCTTTCGTTTGACCATCGCAGTGATGGCATTGCCGATTTCATAGGGCACAATCTCAGGCGCGACCGCCTCTGCTTCTATGGTACGTAGGACAATACTCCTCTTGGCAGGCTCATCGAGAACAACCGCCAAAAAGATATTTGTGTCGAAGACGATTTGCATTCAGACAATTGTACAACACCCATGGGGGCGTTGTCAAGAAATCATCGCATCTGAATGGAAGTTAGACGTCGATCTACTGGTCTTCATCGGGATTGAAATACTCTTCCATTGCCGAGAGGTCGAGGCCCACACGTTCGGTTAGCTGGCTCAACAGCTCTTGCTGGGCACGTAGGCGTCGGGTTCGCATCATGATTTGGCCGCCGAACCAGTCGTTGGCTTCGACAAGAAATTGGGCGTGAAGCTCTTCCGCCGTTTTCTCGCGGCTGTTGAGGCGGAGGATGTAGGCTCTCGAGTGATCGTGGCTCAAGACGGCAGTCACTTGATCGTCCTCAAGGTCGAATGCCGCTTTCATGAATTCTGGACCAATGGACACGAGTGGCGGCGCCTCGCCGAGCCTAGCACCTCGCTGCATTTCGGCAGGTGTGGTTCCGAAAGTGAGCCAGCTGAAAAGGTCGGTCGTTTCCACACGCATTTGCTTATCAGCAAAGAATCCGGCAAGTACCTCGCCTGACTCTTGCGCCTGCTCAGATAATTCTTCGGCACGCTTGAGGGCAAGTTTGGCTGCTTCCTGCTGCTTCCAGGCAGAAACTACGCGGTCCTTGACTTCTTCTAGCGGAGGAATCCGGCTCTCGTGGTCCTCGACTTTGATCACCAGATACCAGTCGCCTGCCAGATCTTGGGCAAGGAAAGGCTCGTAGAGTTCGAGCTCAAAAAAAGCTGCGTTGCCAACCGACTGGCTTCGTGTTTGGGCATCGGCAGCTTTGCCGACAATGGTCTCAGACATTTCTAGCGGAGACAGCAGAGCAAGCTCCTCGTGGACAAGTCCCAATTCGGCAGCCGTCTCGCCAAGATTAGTCAGCTTGGCTGGCGGGGCAGGGACATCGGCGTTTTGGCTCTTCGCCTCGATCAGCTCGCCACCATACTTGTTGTATTGCGATTGAAGTGCGGCATAGGCACGCCCCATGACGCGGTCAAGCTCTACGACCGCCTTGTCGGTGGCCAGGCTGCGGCGAATCTGGTCGCTGACTTCTTCCAGAGGCGCGTAATTTACGGGTTCTTCAGTTTCCTCGTCCGACTCGGTGTCTAACTCGGTGTCCGATTTAGCGTCCGACTCGGATTCTGGAGACTCTTCGGAAGCAGGCTCCTCGGTGTCAGATTCGGATTCCTCAATGTCGGATTCAGAGTCTGGCTCAGATTCTTCGGCAGACTCCGGTTCGGCACTTTCTTCGGCAGGAGCCTCCTCTGTGCCTTCCTTAAGCGAGGCAAGACGGAACGGACTCAACACACGCGAGTCGCTCGATTCGTCGCCTGAGGGCTCTTCTGCGGGGCTAGATTCCTCGGTCGACGCCTCGGTGGCTTCTTCGGCGGGCCCTTCCGACGGGCTGCTCTGGGGCTCGTCCTCAGGCTTCTCCTCTGAGGCAGGTTCCTCCGTCGCGGGCTCTTCCGCGGATTCAGGTTCCGCGGATTCAGGTTCTGTGGCAGGCTCTTCCTCGATCGGCGTGTCGTTGGAGAAAAGACTTGCTCCGGCGTCGGATTCAACAAACTGGGTGCGTTTATTCCGCTCGTAGTAGTCGGCGATTTCTTCGTCGGTGACCGTGTCGAGAAGTTTTTCGGTCCAGCTATCAAGGTTGCCCTGGAGGTATTGCAGGCGAACTCGCGGGGGCTCGCGGAATCCTGGATCAGGAGAGTCGAGCCTCACGCCGGCAACCATCTGAGGAATTCCGGCAACTTGTTCTTTGAAGTTTTCGTAAATTTCTTGCAAATCGGCGTCGGTCGGTTCAGGCACCTCGGCAAGGAAATTTTCGGTAGGCAGGGTTGCTGATTCGAGGGCGATACGATGGTTGATTCGCTGCCAATCTTGCCATCGCTGCTCGGGCAGCACGCTTTCGGTCGACGAATAGTAGCTTTTCATGTAGTAGTTGCCCAGCAGCAATTCGCGCAGGCCAGAAAAAAGCTGTTTGGAAGCTAAAGCAGGGTCTGTTCGGCTTACCGCTTGCAGAATTTGCGAGACTTGATCGTCAGTGACTTTCCGAAGACCCCACTCGCGTATGTAGTGGTTGATGATCTCGTTGCTAACGGTCATGCCGGCATCGGCGGCTAGGTTTGCGAGAATCCGAGTCGTTACGGCGCCTACCATCACTCGGCGAGAATCTCTTTGTTGGCCTTGAAGAATGAAGTTTGGAACCGTGGGATCGAGGGGAGTTCCTCCTTCGTCGATGACGTTACGAGCACCTTGCTGGACCAAACCTTCAAGAAAATTACTGATCATGTAGCGCCGTTGGCGGAGGATATCCAGCTCGCGGGAGGTGAGCGAGCCGCCGTCCCACGTGGCAATCGTCGCGGTGGGCGAGCCTTGGCCGCCATTGGACGACTTTTGAAGCCAGCTCATCAGCGGGTCGGCGATCACAAAAACGAACATCGCGACGCCTATCGCGATGGCGATTAAAAGTTTTTCGTGTTTTCGGAAAATGCCAAAAGAACTTGCCATCAAAGCTTCCTAAGCGGTTTGGGCCGGCAACGGGGCACTTGACAGCCCTGCCGGTACAAAAGTAATGATTGACGACTGTAAATCGTTGGTACGGAAGCCCGTGATTCTATGGCAGATCGACGTAAATGCAATCCCAATCGGCAGTGTGGGCGATTAGTGGGGGCAAGTCGTGGCCAGGAATCTCGGTCTTTGGGCCTCCAAACAGGAGGCTTTGGGTTTCCCCGCAGGGGGCTTCCGGCAAAAGTAGTGGCTCGGAATGTAGCGGAGACTTGAGCTTCAAGGCTCATGCGGATTGGCCGGATGAGGTGGGCCAGTCAAGCTTTGCTCACGCAAGGGCCGCTTAGAAGCGGATAAATGACTTCACACAGCAAATTCAGGGGCAAGACGGTTCGTCGAGTTGAGACTGGTAACACTATGGCAAAGAAAAAATCTACAACAGCTGGCAACGGCACCGGGCAATCGCTAGTGATCGTCGAATCGCCGGCAAAGGCCAAAACAATCGCCAAGTACTTGGGCAAGGGCTACTGCGTGGAGGCCAGTATTGGCCATGTTCGCGATTTACCCCAGGGTGCCAAGCAGATTCCGGCAAAATACAAAAAAGAACCCTGGTCGAACTTGGGCGTGAACGTCAACGATAATTTCAAGCCCATCTATGTGGTTCCGCCCGGCAAGGCCAAGCACATCAGCTTGCTGAAAGAGCAGCTCAAAAATTCTGACGCCCTCTATCTCGCGACCGACGAAGACCGCGAAGGAGAGGCCATCAGTTGGCATTTGCTCGAAGTGCTCAAACCCAAGGTGCCGGTTTACCGTTTGGTTTTTCATGAAATCACCAAAGAAGCCATCCAAAAAGCGATGGACGAACCTCGCGACGTCGACCAAGGCATGGTCCGCGCACAAGAAACCCGGCGAATTCTTGACCGCTTGTTTGGCTACGAAGTTTCGCCCCTTTTGTGGCGAAAGGTGCGTCCAAGGCTTTCAGCCGGTCGCGTGCAAAGCGTGGCCGTGCGGTTGATTGTTCAGCGCGAACGCGATCGCATGGCGTTTGTTTCGGGCACCTGGTGGGATTTGCTTGGCACGTTTGCCAAGCAGGGCGGCCAATCGCTCGAAGCGCCGTTGATGTCGATCGAGGGACGCAAAATTCCTTCGGGTAAAGATTTCGATTCCACGAACGGCAAGCTCAAGAACAACGACCTCATGCTACTCGACGGCGATGCCGCACGAGCGCTCGCCGATCGAATCATGACCGGCCAGTTCAAAGTGGCCTCGGTCGAAGACAGGCCCTACACCACAAAACCGTATCCGCCGTTTACAACCAGCACCTTGCAGCAGGAAGCCAACCGTAAGCTCGGCTTCACCGCCCGACGTGCCATGCAGGTAGCCCAAAGCCTGTACGAAAATGGCCACATCACTTACATGCGTACCGACTCGACCAACCTGGCCAAGGTGGCCATCCAGGATGCTCGGGACTTGGTCGAGAATACTTACGGCAAAGACTACTTGCCGGGAGAGCCTCGGACCTACAAGTCGAAAGTCAAGAACGCACAAGAAGCTCATGAGGCGGTTCGCCCAGCGGGGCATCCGTTTGAGTTACCCGCGGTGATGCGGTCGAAGCTCAATAACGATGAATTCCGACTTTTCGATCTGATTTGGAAGCGTACCGTGGCGAGCCAGATGGCCGACTCGCGGGGTCGCAGGATTATTGTCACGATCGAGGGCGAAGGTTGCGTTTTCCAGGTGAGCGGCAAGACGATCGACTTCCCAGGCTACCTACGCGCCTACGTAGAAGGTTCGGACGATCCGAACGCCGAACTGGCCGACCAAGAAAAATCGCTTCCGAACCTCGAAGTTGGCGAAGTGCTTACTTGCAAAGCCTTGGACTCAAAAGAACACTCGACCCAACCGCCCGGGCGATTTAGCGAAGCCGCGCTGACCAAAGCGCTCGAAGAGCGTGGCATCGGTCGCCCGAGTACTTATGCTTCGATTATTGATACGATTCTTGCGCGTAGCTATGTTTTCAAAAAAGCGAGCGCGTTGGTGCCGACCTGGATTGCATTTTCGGTCGTCAGGCTGCTGGAAGAAAATTTAGGCAACTTGGTCGACTACCAGTTTACCGCCCAAATGGAAGACGATCTCGACGCAATCAGCCGTGGCGAGCAGGACAGCATCAAGTATCTCGAACAGTTTTACTTCGGAGACGAAACACCCGGCCTCAAGAAACAGCTTGAAAATAAGATCGACGAAATCGATCCCGCCCAAATTAGTCGCATCTTTATTGGCAAGCCCGAAGACGGCCCCGATGTTTTTGTGCGCGTAGGAAGGTATTCGCCCTACGTCGAGCAAGGCGACCGAACCGCTTCGCTTAAAGAAGATACGGCCCCTGACGAAGTCACGCTCGAAGCCGCACTCAAACTCCTCGATCAGGCTCAACTGGCCGAAGAACCCTTAGGAACTTGTCCCGAAACGAATCTGCCGGTCTACCTCAAAATTGGCCGTTTTGGCCCGTATATCCAGAGAGGCACCACCGACAACGAAGACGAGAAACCACAGAACGCCGGGCTGCTCAAAGGCATGGTCCCCGAGGACATCGATTTCGAGACCGCGCTCAAGCTACTCTCGTTGCCGCGAAACTTGGGCGACCATCCGCCGGTTGCGGTTGCCAAGCCGGTAGAGGCCAAGCCCGAAGAGGCCGATTCAAAGGAAGGTGAAAAGAAAAAAACGACCAAGGCAAAGGCCCCCGACACGCTCGAAGGCCAACCGGTCGAGGCGTTTAACGGTCGGTATGGTCCTTACGTAAAGTGTGGCAAAGAAACGCGATCGTTGCCGGCCGATATTTCGCCGCTCGACGTGACGCTAGAAAAGGCCGTTGAGCTATTGGCCGAGCCGAAAACTCGGGGCCGTGGCGCAAACAAAAAGCCGCCGCTCAAGGTCTTCGATCCCTCGCCGATTACCGAAAAACCAGTCCAAATTCTGGACGGTCGCTTTGGGCCCTATGTCACCGACGGGACCACCAATGTTTCGTTGCGTAAGGGGATGATCGTCGAAGAAATTACGTTTGACGAAGCCGTCGGACTGCTTGCCGACAAGGCAGCCCAAGGCCCTGCTCCGAAGAAGAAAAAGAAAGCCGCCAAGAAAAAATCGGTCAAGAAAAAGCCTGCGGCCAAGAAAAAAGCAGCGAAGAAAAAATCGACGACCAAGAAGCGAGCCACGAAGAAGAAAACTTAGGTACCTCCCCATGGCGATGAGTGAATCGATCAACATTTCGGCAAGCTTGGAGCAAATTTGGCCGTTTGTGGCCGACCCGATTGGGCATGTGACTTGGAACGACAAAGTGGTCGACGTACGTCGCGTGTCCGATCAACCGTTGCGGCTCGGCGAAACCTTTGGCATGACTTATCGCATGTCGGGCAAAGATCGCGATTCCGAAGTCGAGGTCACTGCCTGCGACCCGCCACACGAAATTCAGTTTCGGCACCAGTACCGCTGGAAAATGCAGCATCGCTATGTCGTCGAGAAATACCGCTTGCGCCAAGCTGGCGAACAGGTGGAGGTAACTCAAGAGATCGACATGAGCGAAGCAGGCATCCCCTGGGTATTTCGCGCCTTGATTTGGTTTATCAGCCGGTTTGGCTATTCGGTGGGGAGGAGTAGTATGGAGTTGCTAAAAGAGGCGGTTGAGGATGCGGTAAAGGAAAAAGCAACATAGCGTTTGGCGTTATTGTCGTCATGCGGTATCCTTTATATTGGGTGGTCAAGAGCTTCAGGCACAAAACGCGGGCTAGCGATGGCGACTGAAAATTTGCCGGTGCATTCGAGAGAGGTATCTGTAATTGGAGTTTCTCGACCCCCTCGAGATCAGCCAATATCGTCTGCATGAAAGATTGCAAGTACTGGAAGAATAGCCAGTGATCATGCGGTTAGCGAAATCGTATGCCAAAAGGTTACGGAGTCGAAAATGAACCAGCCAATTGCTTCTGTTTTTGATCTTAGCCCTAACGAGAAATTGCAACTCGTTGAAGACCTATGGGATGACCTTGCTGCTTCGCAAGAGGAAGTGCCGATTCACGATTGGCAAAAGGAAGAGTTAGCCCGACGAAAAGAGAACCTAACAAAGCATCCGGCGTCGGGCCTTAGTTGGGAGGAAACCCAGCAGAAAATCAGGGCACGCTATGGCCGATGAATTGGTGATAGCGTTTGAAGCTTCACGAGATCTCGACGAAGCCTACGCTTGGTATGAACTACGAAATGTCGGTTTAGGAGATCAGTTTCTCCGCAGCGTTGATGCAAGTATTCAGGCGATTTTACGGACACCAGAGATGCATGCCATCGTCCATGAAAATTACCGGCGTGGCTTAGGAAAATTACCGGCGTGGCTTAGTTCGACGCTTTCCTTATGCCATTTTCTACGAATGCGATGGCGAGAATGTTATCGTTTATTCTGTGTTCCACACAGCGCGTGACCCACAGAAATGGCGAAGTCGGTTGTCGTAGATCGCTTCAGAGGATGCACCGATAGCAAGGCATTCCCAGGCTAAATTTTTTTGAAGAGTTGGTAGAGTATTTGCGATGAGAATCATGTTCAATCACCGCGATCTTTCACTGAGGGGCTTTCTCACGCCTCGCCTTCGGCAATCGCATAAGCAGTCGCGTGGCTGCGACAGTGCGAAATGCTGATGTGCATTTTCTGGATGCCTAGCTGCTCGTAGACCTCTCGGGCACCGCCGGTAAGGGTGATAACAGGGGCGCCACCCCGTAGGTTGCGTACTTCGATATCGCGCCAGCTAATGCCCCGTCGCCAGCCGGTGCCTAAGGCTTTTAGGACGGCTTCTTTGGCAGCCCAGCGACCAGCGTAGTGTTGGGTCGCCGATTTTTTTGTCGACGAGTACTCGATCTCGTGTTCGGTGTAGACTCGCTCAATAAACGTCTCGCCGTGGCGCTCGATCATTTGTGCGATTCGCAGGCACTCGATAATATCGGTGCCGATTCCAATGATTTGCATGGACATTTTTTATATGAGGCGAGGAAGCTGGAGGCGGGTAGCCCTGAGTATCCTTGGCCTTAACCGCCATTTCAAATTTGTTGTTAGTAACCTTTTAATCCACAGGCAGCTTGGGCTCGGTGAAGCACTTCACCAGCCTTTGTTCGCGCTTGCTTGGCTCCAGACGCTAGAATGTCTCGCACGTCGTCGGGTCGGGCAGACCAATCGTCGTGTCGGGCGCGGCTCTCGGCGAAGAAGGCTTCGGCAGCGTTGGCTAACGACTTTTTTACGTCGCCGTAGCCAAAGCCCCCCTGACGATACTTGGCGGCCATCGCTTCTCGCTCGTCGTCGGTGGCGACCAACGAGTAGAGTTGATAGAGCACGTCGGTTTCAGGGTCTTTGGAGTCTTCCATGGGCCGCGAATCGGTTGCGATACGCATGATTTGTTTGCGTTGGGCTTTGGGTGCGTCGAAAACGTCGAGCGTGTTGTTGTAGCTCTTCGACATTTTCTCGCCATCGGTGCCGGGCACCCGGGCAGAGCTGTCGAGGACCTTCGATTTTGGCAGCACAAACACTTCGCCGAATTTGTGGTTGAAGCTGCCCGCGATATCGCGGCAAACCTCGATATGTTGGACTTGATCTTCGCCCACTGGGACCGTATCGCTGTCGTAGGCCAAAATGTCGGCCGCCTGGAGCACCGGGTAAGAAAACAAGCCCGCGTCGGCCGAAAGGCCTTTGGCCTTTTTGTCTTTGTAAGCGTGGCAGCGTTCGAGCAGCCCCATCGGAGTGCCGGTCATCAGCAGCCAGCAAAGTTCGCTAACCTCGGGCACGTCGGACTGGACGAACAGCACCGCCTGTTCGGGGTCGAGCCCCAGGGCGAGCAGGTCGATCGCGGCATCGAGCGTGTATTGGGCCAACAGCTCTTTGTCGCGAACCGTAGTAAGGGCATGCAGATTCGCAATGAAATAAAAGGCTTGGTCGGCATCTTGCAGAGCAATATACTGGGTGATGGCGCCAAAGAAATTTCCCCAATGGGGTCGGCCGGTCGGTTGGATTCCGCTGAGTACGCGCATGGGGCTAGAATGGTAGGGGTTAGGATTTCTTGGGAGAGAGGGTGCCGACGATTTCGTCGAGGCAAGTAACTTTTGCCTCGGCAAGGGCGCCGGGCAGGGCGTCGAGGATCGTCATCGAGGCCGTTGGGTTGTAAAAGTTCACGGTCCCGAGCTGCACGGCCGAAGCGCCTGCGACCAGGAACTCCATGACATCGTCGAGCGTGGCGATGCCTCCGATGCCGATGAGCGGAATGTCGACCGCCTGGGCGGCCTGATAAACGGCTCGAAGGGCGATCGGTTTAATCGCAGGCCCGCTCAGTCCGCCAATGACGTTGCCTAGTAGGGGCCGACGGCGTCGCCAGTCGATTGCCATGCCCTGACACGTGTTGATTAGCGAAATGGCGTCAGCCCCGCCCTCAGCGGCTGAGACGGCAATCTCTGCTACGCTGGTCACATTGGGCGTCAGCTTGGCCAGGATTGGCGTATTGCCAGCGGCACGGCAAGCAGCCACCAGGCTATGGCACATCGCCGGGTCGGTGCCAAAGTCGACCCCACCGCTGACGTTGGGGCAAGAGATATTCAGCTCAATCGCGTCAACGCCCGTGGCTGCGTCGAGCTGGGCGGTCATTTCGACAAACTCTGCTTCCGTGCGACCCGCGATGCTGACGATTACGGCGGCTGAAAGGCTGGCCAAATAGGGCAGGTGATGCTCGACAAAGGCGTCGATGCCATCGTTGTCGAGGCCAATCGAGTTGAGCATCCCCGAAGCCGTTTCGACGGTTCGCCAAGGAGCGTTACCGGCACGAGCCTGCTTGGTAATCGTTTTGGGAAGGATGCCCCCGAGCCGAGACAAGTCGACCAACGACTCCATCTCGCGGGCATAGCCGAACGTCCCCGAGGCGACCAGGATCGGATTGGCGAGCTTCAACCGACCGAGCTGGACCGAGAGGTCAATCGTCGGGATGGGGGTTCCTGGAGGAGAATCAGAATTCAAGGGTGGGCCGTAGGAGCAGTAGTGAACGGTCAATTGGGTTAAATCGCCAGCAAGCCCGGGGATTGCATCCCCTGGGATTTCAAAGCTTTCACATAGTCCAATTTACACGCTAGACCGGGGGAACCAACAGGGGGCCCGTGCTGGCATTTAGCCGAGAATCATTTTGTGGCGGTTGGCGCAGACCGGCTGCGCAGCTCGTTTGGCGAGGGTTTGAGGCAATGAGGTTTGCTCGATCAGATAATCCCACCGTGGACGCTGTGTGGCGTCAGGTGCGAGGGTTGATCGAGAAACCAAATGCGTTCCCACTCGTCGAGCATGGCGCGTAGGTTCTCCGACGTGTAGATCAACTGCTGGGCACGTCGGGCCGGATCGGCCGAGTAAATCGGCAATAGACACCCTGTTGTGCTAGCCAGCGAACAGATAGTTACGACGGTTAAGAGCCACTTACGCATCAGCGTTGCTCCTCCTTGAGCCTTGAAACGATCGCCTACACCCACAAGGGCAGGGCGGCGTCTCTGGTCCGAGCTTTTGTCCAGCGTAAACGGTCGCTGGCATCGGCCACGGTCCCACAAAATTGAAAAGATGTTTTTCGGCAATAGCTCCAGAAGGCCGAGGCCTGCTGACACTGCTGCCAGGTAGAAAAGGTGCCGAACACTAGCAATTGGGACCGCTTGCGCCGAGAGCACAATTCGCCCGACGCACAACCCATACAAGTATCCAAACAGTCATCTATCCCAAAGGATCGGACTTTTCGGTCTGGGAAGATGAGAGAAACCTTGAGGAGTGGAGGATTTTCCCAAAGCCTAGCTGCCAGCACCCGATTCGTAACCTGTTGGCTGCGAATAGTTTCCACTGCCGGGGGCCATATTTCCGCCGCCGGGGGCCATATTACTGCCAGGGACGATAGTGTTGGGATCATTGTTGGGATCATTGTTGGGATCATTGTTGGGATCATTGTTGGGATCGCCATCCGTGCTGCTAACATTATTGTTGGTAGCAAGGGCTGCATTTTGAGAAGCGGCAGCTTCTGCGGCTGCTAGCCGGTCGAGCTCGCGGACCCGCTCTTCCATCTCTTTTCCGGGCTTGAAGGTCACGACGAACTTCTCTTCGACAAAGACTTTTTCGCCAGTACGAGGGTTTCTCGCCTTACGAGCCGCTCGTTTTTTCACTTCAAAAACGCCAAAATTTCGCAACTCAATGCGTTTATCTTCGACCAGCGTATCGACGATGGCATCGAAGGTTTTTTGGACAATTTCCTTGGTCTTCAACTGAGTGAGACCGATCTCCTCGGAAATGGTCTTTACGATCTCTTTCTTCGTCACGGCGAGGTCCCCTTATGAGAAGGATCGCTGCTCCGGTTGGGTCAAAGAATAATGACCAAAACGAGGCACCAGTCTCGCTCCAAGTGTAATTGTCGTAAGCACTAGTGTCAAGATTGACGTCTGACGCCGGGGGGCACTTCGGGGGCAAATCAGGGGTGCGACAGGTCGCTAAAGTTGCCAAAAAGGTTGGTCGGCCCAGACCGTAGGGTACCCAGTCGTCGGAATAGACCGCACCCTACCAAAATCCCCTAAAGTACCTGGCTTTTTGCCGAGGAGCAGAAAAACTAGATCGAAATCACGTTCGCCTGCTTTTCGATGGTCTCGAGCTGATAGAGCTTCCCTTTACCACTCCCTGGGCAGGCCTCGCAGGTTTCTTCCCAAGATTTGGGGGTGCGAATGTTCGATTTCCAGAACGGCCAGGTTCGGCATTGCCGAGGGCGGTGATCATAAACTTGGCATTTGCGGGTCTTGTTATCGAAGAATACACAGTCGCCATTGGAATACTCGACCAGACTGCGGCGGATGCCGACCAGACGAACGTAACGCGATTCAAATTCCTCAACCGGCATCTCGAATTGAGCCGCCATGGCGCCGATCTCGGCCTTATTGACCCAAACATATCCCGGCGCGCCTGTGCAGCAATCGCCGCAGCCCGTGCATTTGAAACGTAAACCATCTTGGTACCAGGGTTGTTTGTCGGTGGGCATGCGGGAGGTGTGTGAGTTGCGGGTTACGGGTTGTGAGCACTACAGCCTCTTTCTCTACTCAATCGCCGATGCGGAGAGTTCGGCTATGGCGGTAAGAGCTTGGTCAAGGTCGTCGTTTGTGGTCGACCAGCCGGGGCTGAGGCGGATTAGGCCTCCTGATTGGTCGGAGCCCAAGGCCGCATGCATTCGAGGTGCACAGTGTAAGCCAGCACGACTTTCGACCCCAACCGCGGCGTCTAAGCAGGAGGCAAACTCCTGCGGATCATACCCGTCGACCTCGAAGCTCACAACGCTCACACGGTTGGGATCTGTGCGAGGACCCCTGAGACGTAAGCCTTTGATAGAGGAAAGCCCCTCAAGCAAATGTTGAGTATGTTGGCCAAGCTTTTTGTGGAGGGCTTCGATGCTGGTTTCAAGCAAATACTCAGCGCCAGCTGCCAAACCGGCAAGAGCGGGGACGTTGAGATTTCCAACCTCCAGCATCTCAGGCATGGCTTGGGCTGGCGAAGCGTCTTGGCTGTCGACGCCGGTGCCGCCTTGCATCAGCGGCCTGAGCTGCTGGGCAACGGAAGGGCTGGCATAGAGTAGCCCTGTGCCCAGAGGGCCAAGCAGGCTCTTGTGGCCGCCGGTGGCCAGCAGGTCGACGCCCAGCTGCTCGACGTCGATCGGCAAGCAGCCAGCCGTCTGAGCCGCATCGAGCAAAACGATTGCCTGACGTTCGTGGGCGAGACGCGTAATCTCGGCAATTGGCTGAACGGCACCAGTCACATTCGAGGCGTGGTTAATCGCAACCAAACGCGTATGGGGCTGCATTGCTCGGTGGATATCGTCGGGGTCGACATAGCCTTCGCTATCGCAGCCGACGTAAGTGGTTTGAACCTTGTGGAGTTCGGCCTGGGTTTGAAGCGGTCGAAGTACCGAGTTGTGTTCGCAAACCGTCGTCACGACATGATCGCCTGGGCGAAGCAAACCGTGGATCGCCAGGTTCAGCGCAGCCGTGCCATTGGCCGTGAAGGCGATTTGCTGGGGATCGGCAATCCCAAGAATCCGCGCACAGGCAGTTCGGGCATGGGCCACGACACGTTGGGCTTGCTGAGCGTGTTCGTAGGCACCCCGTCCTGCAGCCGCGCCGATTTCTCGCTGATAGCGATCGACCGCTTGGTAAACCGCTTCGGGTTTGGGCCAGCTAGTGGCTGCGTTGTCGAGATAGATACGTCGTTTGGTATTCATCCGCCTATTTGATACATCGCACGCTGAGGGGGGTGGAAATCGACTTCGCCGATGCCGTGGGCAGGCAGCTTAGCCGTGACGGAGTCGCGAAGGAGTTGGGTGAGCCGGTCGTCGGAGTCGTGGCCCGAAGTGTCGCCATCGCGTAACAAGGCCCGAGCATCCCATTCTTTGCTTGAGAACAGACAGTTGCGGACTTGTCCCTCGGAAGTCAGACGTAGTCGATTGCAATTGCCACAGAAGGGCTCGCTAATGGGGTTGATAAAGCCGATCGTGCCCCGTCCGTCGGTAAACCGATAGTCGACCGCAGGTTGGCTCAGATCGGCTCGACTGAGGGGCTGGAGCGGGGCAATGGCTTGGGAGAGAATTTCACGCATCGACTGGCCGGTAAGCACTTCTTCGGGCTTCCAGGCTTGGTCTGCATCGAGCGGCATGAACTCGATGAACCGAAGTTCTAAATCGTGTTTACGGGCGAACTTGGCTAGCGGCACAATCTCGTTTTCGGTTAGTCCACGGATTGCGATTGCGTTGAGGCGAATTTTCTCGAAGCCCGCTTCCTTGGCCGCAAAGATACCCTCAAGAACTCGCTCGAGGCCGGTTCGACGAGAGATTTGCTGGAAGGTTTCTTCTTTGAGCGTATCGAGGCTGATGTTGAGTCGCTGTAAGCCGGCCGACTTGAGATCCTCGGCCTGCTCGGCCAACAAGAGGCCGTTGGTCGTCAGGGCCAGATCTTCGATTCCCGGCACTTTTGCCAGGCAGCGTATCAGCACCGGTAGCTCGCTCCGAACCAGCGGTTCGCCACCGCTGATACGTACTTTGTTTACTCCCAAACGGGCTGCCACGCGGACAAATCGTTCGATTTCTTCAAAGGTTAGCAGTTCGTGACGAGGCCGAAAAACAACATTTTCCGCCGGCATGCAATAGAAGCAGCGGAGGTTGCAACGATCGGTCACGCTAATGCGCAGATTCGTATGAACACGACCGAGCGAGTCAACGAGCGGGTTGTTAGAGGAGCATGTCATGAAAGAGGTGGGAGGTGAGAGGGGGCAAGTAATTTCGTCATTTGTCATTTGTTATTCGAGCTTCGTCATTCCCCTTCGGATGCACCCACTCGGTTTTGCCGTCGGCCCACTGTTCTTGCTTCCAGATGGGGACGCACTCTTTGAGAGTGTCGATCAGCCATTGGCCCGCCGCAAATGCTTCGCCCCGATGGGCGCTCGCAACCACAATTGCGACGCTCGCCTCGCCTAGCGGGACGGCCCCCAGCCGGTGAGAAATCGCACACGCAGTAAGCGACCAACGCTCGCACGCTTCGTTTTTTAGTCGTTCCAACTCTTTGACCGCCATTGCTTGGTAAGCTTCGTATTGTAAACAAAGAGTCTCGCGATCGCCGGTCATCCGGCGCGTGATTCCAAGAAACAGCACCACGGCTCCTGCGTCGGGCGATTGGGCCTTCGCCAGAAGCGTTGCGGGTTCGAGGGGGTTTTCGGTAAGCTCAATCATCGCTTCAGCCGCCGCTCACGGGAGGGATGCAGGCAATCTCGGCGTTCTCGGGAATCGGCGTCTCGTTGTCGCAGTAGGTCGCCTCGATAGCAAACATGGCGTGGTTTGCGAGCGAGCGAAGCTCGGGGTGGGCTTCGGTCAATCTTTCGCGCAGGAGCCCAACCGTTGCACTCGCAGGCAACTCCAGGGCGACGCTTTCCTGGCCAACCAGTTCGCGTGCGCCAGCAAATAGTTTGACGTAAACTCTCATAACACTGACCCTATGTTACCACGAGATCTTCGCCTGGGCTATGAAGCAGGTCTTTAAGTTCGGGCATCAAACCATAGGCGTACGCAAGCAGCTTGATCGGATGGACGGTTGGCTTGGTCGAGCCTTGCTCCATTTGAATCTTGCAAGTGCTACATTCCGTCGTGCCGACCTGAAAGCTTCCGGTGCGGACTGCATTGAGAAGCGGGAGCCCAGCGCGAAGGCTATTTCGATAGTTGCGACGCTGCATCCCATAAAGGCCGGCCATCCCGCTACAGCCTTTTTCGAGTCGTTCGAGCTGAAGTCCTGGAATGAGACCAAGCAGGTTTTCGCCAGGAGTCCCAACTTCGAGTGCCTTCATATGGCAAGGAATGTGGTAGCCGAGCGTCGTCGGCAGCGGCATGAAGTTGAGTTCCAAATGCCCCCGTTGGTGACATCGCCAGAGATAGTAGCAGGCTTCGTAAGTATGTTCGGCTACCAGTTGAGCATCGTCGTCGTCGGGTAATAGAGTGAGGTACTCCTGGGTGAGAGCCAACACGGCAGACGGTTCGGTCGCCACAATCGTGTACCCTTGGCGAATCGCCTCGGCAAGCAACGCGACGTTTTCTTCGGCGATCTTACGAGCCGGGTCGAGCACTCCGCGAGAGATCAGCGGCATACCGGCTTGCTTTTGGCCCGAAGGTACGTAAACCGAGATATCGTTATGTTGCAGCACGGCAAGCATCGCATCGGCAAGTTGCGTATCGCAATAGTTGGCGTAAGTATCGACAAAATACAAAACTTTTTCGCCCGAGCTTTTCTGGGGTCGGTTCAAACGACGCACCGCCGCCTGTTGCAAGAAAGGAGGGTGATGAAATCGTGGCAGCTTTCGTCCCTGGGCGATTCCCAATAGCTTTTCGACGACCCAACGCGTCGGGCGATTTGCGATGCCCCAATTCACCACCCGCGAAAAACGCGATGCCGTTCGGCACAACGTATCGATGCGCGCAATCAGCCAATCGTGCAGCCGTTCGCCATTGGTCGCGACATAGGCTGCTTTGGCTTCAATCATCAATTTCGGAACGTCGACGTTGGCCGGACATTCCAACCGACACATATGGCAGTGGACACAAAGATCGGCAATTTCTTTACACGCATCCTCAAAGACCGTGCCCGGGGCCAAGGTGCCGGTCAAAATTCCCCGCGCCAAATTTGCTTTCGCACGAGGCGACGCCTCTTCTCGCGGAGTAAATCGAAAAATCGGACACATCCGCGACTCCTCATCATGAGTCCGACAAGCCGCACAGCCATTGCACGCTCGGGCGGCATGAGCCATTTCTTCGGGCTGCCAGTCCAGTTGCAGCTCAACCCTCGGAAGCCCCGGCTTGGGCGTCGAAGATTGGGAGGTCGAATTTGTGTCGTCGCTGCCCAGTGCCAGCGTGTCGAGCAGCGGGTAGCTCACTCGTCGCAGGTTGTCGGTTGATTTCATTCCAGGAAGCGAAACGATCTTGCCCGGGTTGAGAATCTGATTGGGGTCGAACAACGATTTGAGTTCGACGAATGCCTCGGCCAGAGGACCATATTGCTTAGCCACATAGGGAGTTCGACTTAGCCCGTCGCTGTGTTCTCCGCTGATCGTGCCACCCAAGTCCCAGACATCGGCATAGAGCCGCTCGGCGAGCGATTCCATTTTGCGAACGTCGTTTTGATTGGCGAGATCAAGAAACGGACGAATATGCAATTGCCCGTGGCCTGCGTGACCAAAAAGCGAGGCTGTGACGCGTTCGTGTTTGAGCGTTTGCTGGAGGCGAACTAAAAAGTCGGGCAGCGACTCAGGCGGTATGGCGACATCTTCGATAATCGGAATCGGACGCGTGGAGCCTTTGAGTCGATAGAGGGTTGGCACATAGTGCTGAGCCATTTGCCAAAGCATCTGGTGGTCGTAGAGATCGGCCGCTTCGTACGAGCCTGATGCCAGCTTGGTTTTGTTTTGTAGCAGCTGGGCGGTTGCCGCGAGTTGCTCGCGAAGTTCGAGGAGAGTCGGTGCCATGTATTCTACGAGAAGCACCGCTTCGGCAGCTTGGGGAATCAGCAGCTCGTAACGCGGGTCGCTTTCTCTTGCAAGGCTCAGATGCCGGCGGTCCATCAGATCGCATGCGCTGGGTTGGATCGCCGCAAGTTCGATTGCGGCGTGGGCCGCTTTATCGAGCGAATCGAAAAACAGCAACACGCTGCCGATGTGAGGTGCAATCGCAGACGTCCGAAGAGTCGCTTCGGTAATCAACGCTAGCGTGCCCTCGCTGCCGGCGAGTAAGCGGGCTAGGTCGATTTGCTGATCGCTGCGAATGTCGCCGAGTTGATAGCCGCAGCGGTTCACGAGGCTACGAGGCTGGCAGTCGCGAATCGGGCCTTCGTACTTACGAACGATCTGGTCGACACCAGCCGCAAGTTGTTCGGCAGTAGAAGACGGAGCCGATCCAGACGCCGAGTAGCTGTGCCGCGAAAATTCAGCCACTTCTCCGCTCGCAAGGACTACCTGCAACGACTCCACATGCTGTCTGGCAGAGCCATACACGGGCCAGTGGCTGCCCGAGGCGTCGACCGCGATCACACTGCCGAGCGTCGTGACATGGCGATTGGCCGGGTCGGGACCAAAAACGCGGCCCCGCTTTGCTAGACGCCTATTGAGGTCTCCAAGGACCACACCCGGTTGCACTCGGACCGAATCTTCCGAAACATCAAGGACACGCCGCATGTAACGTGAGAAATCGATAACCAGCCCATGCCCAAGCGATTCGCCGGCCAACCCCGAGCCACTTCCACGAGCATGGATCGAGATTTTGTTTTCGGCCGCATAACGAACTGTCGCCACCACGTCTTCAAGCGTTCGAGGTCGAACGACACCCAGCGGCGCGATTTCATAGATGCTCGCATCGCTGGCGTAGAGTTGAACGGTCAAATCATCGCAGCGAACGTCGCCGGCAATCTGCCCGCGTAAATCCTCTTCGATCCGCTGCCGTTCAACGTCCATGTGATTCAATCATTCTCAACAGAACCCGGTAAATACTCAGCATGGGCCTTGTCGAACAATTGCCTAAAGCGGGTTTATTTTGACAGGATAAAACAGGATGGACGGGATCATTCGGTCGAATCCTGTTCGTCGGTTAAAATCGGGGCACTCTTCAAGCAGTTTGGCAAGTAGCAACGTATTGAACGCATCCAAAAAATCAAATAGTCGAAAGCTTTGTACAACGGATGATAATACTTGCACCGCTGTTTCCGCTCCTTGTTTTTTTCGTTTTTCTCTTCGTCGTTTGGCTATTTACGACTCGAAATAAACGGGAATTCAATCTGTTTTGCTATCAACCGTTTGAGGGGCTTTGCTTTCTAAACCCTTATCCTGAAAATCCTGTCCATCCTGTCAAAAATTCTTTTTCAAATGGATTAGTCAACAAGGCCCTCAGCAGGGATAAAAACGCTATGTCGTCTCGTGCGGTTTTGCCGCAGGCATTCTTGCTTCAATCTGTCGATACTTCTCATGAATTTCCAGCTCAAACTGGCCGTGCGATTCCATCTCGGCAACGCCTCGATATTGCGAGTGGCAGCGGTAGCACATCAACGCGTCGCCTACGAGTGTGTAGAGAAGCACATCAATCAGGGCGGTTGCGAAGAGGATGCCAAACGTCCACGGGAGATTCGTGTAGTACCACGCGACCGAGCTACCGAGGATTCCGATACCCACCAACGCGACGCCGACTCGTTGAGGAAAGTCTTTCCGAAGGAACAAATCTTTGCTCGGACAGACAAGACACTTGCCTACTTGAATTCCAACCACGGCATCGTTGGCAATCGCAATTTTTTTGTCACAATGTTTGCAAGCGAGTTCGCTCGTTTCAGAATCGAACTCGGTCCGAATCGGCGTGTCACAGGCGGGGCAAGCATAGGTAATATTCACAGAGCAGCTTTTCATAAAGGAGAGAGAGTCGAAGCCCAAGAGTTGCAACCCTTGGGCCACCGATTATAGCGGGAAAATCGACTCTGTAGAGAGTAGTAAGGCCATGGTTTCGCCAACAAATGTGCCGATGACTCCCACATAGAGGATGCCGGTCGCACTTTGGGTGTTAGGAATCTTCAGCGTTTGCCAAGCCATCCAGGTCAGAATCGCTACTCCGATCAATCCAAAAGTCCATCGAAGCGAGATAAAGGCGTACCACTGGGTCGTCAAATTATCGGCATAAGTCAGCTCGCCCCAGAGTCCAAATAACGAGACCACCGACTGCAAACCTACCGCGAAAGCCATCACCAAAATCAGCCGCCGAAGCGGCTCCATCTCCATGGTCGGCGTATTCAAGTACCAATGTCCGAGCAGCATCGAGGCCATGGTCATGCCTAAGAGGAGCCCCGAAGTGCCGAAAGTAAAAGGTTCGAAGAAGTGTGTTCTTGCAATCAAGGATGGAAGAGCTTCCACATTTTCTAGAGAGGACGAGTATTTAGTCGAATAAGCAAGTTCCGAGATTCCTTCGGATTCAATCTGATGAAAGCCCGCTTCCATTGAAGTCCACACAACTAACATCAGCATGACTTTCCCGAAACGAGGTTTTTCATACAACCAACCAACGGCCCCAACATAGCTAGCCACCGCCGCAGCTACGGCATACCAAAATGCCTCAGGCGCAGCCGTACGGCTAAGTATCGCAGCCAGCGAAGCCAAACCTAGCGTCACATAAAGATGATTTCGGTAGTAACCGCTAGTCACCTGCTTCGACGAGGTAATCGCCATGCCCAGGGCGAGGCCAAAGGTCAGACGTAGCAAAAATTGAATCAGAAGTGTCATGGTGAGTTATGAGTTGCGAGTCGTGCGTTACGAGTTACGAGTTTCTAAGGAGTGGTTCCGAACTGGAATCGCGACTCACAACTACTCAGCGGCGATCGCCGTAGATTAGCGTCATCACTTCCGAGCGACTCGATAAATTCGAGCGAAAAATACCTTTCATGGCCGAAGTCACACAGACGCTGCCCGGTTTGCGAATGCCGCGGATCGACATACAGCTATGCGAAGCTTCGATCACAACCGCAACTCCTTTGACGTCCAGTTCTTGAATCAGCAGGTCGGCAATCTGCTCGGTCATCCGCTCTTGTACTTGCGGTCGCTTCGAGATTTCCTCGACAACCCGGGCGAGCTTGCTTAGTCCGACGACCTTGCCGTTGGGGACATAGCCAATATGCGCTTTGCCGTAGAAGGGCAACAGGTGGTGTTCGCACATGCTGTTGAACGTAATGTCTCGCACGAGCACCATCTCGTCGTATTTTTCAGTGAAAAACTTTTTCAAATGCGTACTTGGGTCGGTATGCAAACCGCTAAATAGCTCGGCATACATGCGGGCCACACGGGCAGGCGTTTCGAGCAGTCCCTCGCGATCAGGATCTTCGCCTACGGCAGTCAGGATTTCGCGAACGGCTCGCTCGATACGGGGCAAATCGACTTGGTGTGGAGTCGCCGGGTGGCCCTGGCAGCCAGCGTCGACCGGCGAGTCGTCAAGTTCTCCAGAAAGGCTGCCTTGGTCTGGCGAAGCCGACGATTCGTTCGTACGAGGGGGGGTCATAGCAGGTTGTCGCCCGTGCGGGGAGAGGTTTCAAACCCTCGATCCTATGCTTCGACAACCACAACCGTCAACCGACTTAACGAAGTATTCAGCTAGTTCAGGCTAAACGGCGGCGGAGGGCCTGGCATCGACTTGGACGCCTTTTTTTCCTCGCGGTCGCGGGGCCCGTCTAGAGATTCGAGCAGCATCAAAGCCCGGCGATCAATATTGGTTTCGCCTAGCAACTGACATTTCAATTGGTACTCGAGCGGCAGGGCAAAGCTGACCAGATCGGTAAGCACGCTCAGCGGAATCTCAGCCGAGAGCAAATCGAGGATAGGAGGATTCGCCGTTTGATTCTCCGGCAGGTTTTCCTGAAACGCTTTGATCAGCGAAATTTGCAACTCTTCGCGCTGGTCGTCTACTTCGGTTTCACAACAATCGCTCAGGAGGGTCACCTCCGCTTTGCGGAAGGACTGTTCTGACGGAAGCTCACTCTCAATCAGCACTCGCCGCACGCCAAGCAGTAGCACATTGTACTCGCCGTTGTCGGTGCGCTGGTGAGTCACGATTTTTCCGAGACACGCGTGCGGCATAATCGGCGGGCGGCCTTCGTAGTCGGTTTCCCAGCCAGGGGCCAGTACGCTCATGGCGATTAGCCCATCGCTATCCAAGGCTTCGTTCAACAGATCTCGATAGCGGGGCTCAAAAATATGCAGCGGCTGCATCACATTCGGAAACATCACCAAGTCGGAAAGCGGAAACAGTCGCACCGTTCCGTTGAATCGGTTTTCGTCGAATGTAAGGTCTTCGGCATTCCAGGGAAGCATAAGAATTTCTACCTGAGGCGAGAAAAAACAGGGAATGAGAACCAGGTGGGCTGGAGCGGCTTTAGGAGTTGCCTTGGTCGGCGTGGGTCGGATCGAGATGGATTTCGGGGATCAATTCTGGGTCGACTTCCAGTCGGGGGTAGTCTTCTTTGCTCGCGTTGACTTCGGCAAAGCATTGCTCGTACTGCCCGAGGAACTTTTCCATATCAAGTCCTTGGTAGCTCGGAGTGTATTCTTCGAGGTAGACTCGGGATGTCAAATAAACTTTTCTCGCACCTCGCGTATTACCATTGCCAAAGTGGTGTAACGCGACTGCCGCTTGGATGAGCCCTTGGTAAAACTTGCGGGCAGTGCCTCGATGTTCAGTCCAAAGCTCTTCCCAAATGTCATGGGCCTCGAAGAATTCGCATTCGTTAAAATGCTCGATGCCTTTGAGATAAAGCGGAGGGTAGTCTGAGTCGACATTCGAGGCAGCGGCTATCATTCCCTTGTTCTTCCTGACTTTTACGATACGGTTGAGCAGTACGCCTAGATTATAGGCACGCACTTCTCCCAAGGCCAGTAAGCTCAAATTACAAAGTCGAAAAAATCGCGAGCCGCAGGCTTCTGTCGCCACTTCTCTATTGCCAGTACCTTGACAGAGTCCTGAGAGCCGACACAATGATCCCCGTCTACCGTTTGGCTCGAGTTCAGGCGTTTGGGTATCTTGAATTTTTTGGAAAGTTAGACACGAGTGCTTTGTCAAATCATGATTTTAGGATCGTCGTTTCGATTCGACCTTTGAAATACGAGTGAAATCGAAATGACGATCCTAATATTCAACATGGTCAAAGCATTAGGGTCGCTTCACGCGCATAAGACCAGTGTCTGCTGAACACTCTACTGACGACTTGGCTTCTGAAAAATTGGAAACCAAACGGCATGCAGCCAAGGTGCTCCGGCGGCTGAAAGCAGACTACCCCGAGGCGCCGTGTGCCTTGGTTTATCGCACCCCCTTCCAGCTTCTTGTGGCCACAATTCTCTCTGCCCAATGCACCGACGCTCGGGTGAATTTAGTGACCAAAGACTTATTTCGCAAATATCGCAAGCCTGCCGATTTTGCTTCCGCGCCGATTCGCGAACTAGAGAAAGCCGTCCAAAGCACCGGCTTCTACCGCAACAAAGCAAAGAACATCAAGGCCTGTAGCCAAGGGCTTTTGGAACGGCACGGCGGGAAAGTTCCCAAAGACATCGACGCCCTGGTAAACTTAGCCGGTGTCGGCCGCAAGACCGCTAACGTGGTGCTTGGCACGGCCTTCGGATTGGCAACCGGCGTGGTGGTAGACACCCACGTCGGTCGATTGAGTCGCCGGCTGGGCCTCACTCGACAGAAAGATGCCGTCAAGGTCGAGCAAGATTTGACCCGCGTGTTGCCCAAAAAAGAGTGGATCGAGTTTTCTCATCGGATGATCTACCATGGACGCAGTATTTGCTCTGCCCGTCGACCTGTTTGTGATGAGTGTTCGATGAAAAAGTTTTGTCCTCGCGTGGGCATCGAGAGTTGACCGAAAAGTTTGGCTTCAAGCTACCTACTAGAGAAACAAGGAACAGAAAGAAATGATTCTCTCGGGACAAGAAATTATTAGCCGCATGGGCGAAGATATCGAAATCGAACCCTTCGATCCCTCGAATATCAATCCCAACAGCTACAACCTCACGCTTCACAACGAGTTGATGGTTTATGAAGAAGTGGTGCTCGACATGGCCCGGGCCAATCGAGTGCGGCGGATTCCGATTCCCGAAGAGGGCATCATCCTAAGTCCCAATCAACTCTACCTAGGGCGTACGGTCGAACGTACAACCACCCATAACCTGGTGCCCCAAATCGAAGGACGTTCGTCTATCGGACGGCTCGGATTATTCGTCCATGTGACCGCAGGTTTCGGCGACGTGGGTTTCAGCGGGCACTGGACACTAGAAATGTTCGCCGTCCAACCGGTGCGAATTTATGCACACACCGCAATTTGCCAAATCATCTACCACGAACTGGCTGGCGAGCACGAAGAGTATCAAAGCAAGTACCAACACAACCGCGACATTCAACCCAGCTTATTGTTCAAAGAGCTTGCCCCCGACCACGAACAAGATCCACAGATGCCTCTCGATTTCGGCTTAGAACGCTCGCACAGTTAAACGCCATTGGGAAGGGAGCGATTCGACAACGCTCTCAACGGATGTTTCAATTCAGACATCCCTGCTCAAAGATACGCTGCCGGCCCTACATAATAGCAAAGTAATTTTCGACTGCGTAGTCAAGATACTCCTGGCACATCTGTGGAGGAACGTCGAGATAGTGGCAGTAGTTGCGGATTTGGAGCAGCAAGTCGCGGGGCTGACAACACCGGAACGGGCGTTGGACCGACTTGTAGTGGTGTTCAACCAAATAGTCAGCTGCTTCTTGGTTGTACTCCAGCCCAACGATCGGGGCCATGATCTCGAGCAGCTTACGGAATTCTTCTTCGCTCGGGTCCGGGACTTCGATCTTGTAAGGAATACGACGCAAGAATGCGTCGTCGACCAAGTCTTTCGGTTCGAGGTTGGTCGAAAAAATGATGAGCTGGTCGAACGGCACTTGAATCTTCTTGCCATTCACGAGCCGCAAAAAATCGTAGCGCTTTTCTAGAGGCACGATCCAGCGATTCAATAACTCGTCGGTGGTCATCCGCTGGCGGCCAAAGTCGTCGATCACCAACGTGCCACAGTTACTCTTCATCTGGAGCGGCGCCTCGCTGACATTCTTCCCAGTGCCTGGCATCACTTCCAACGCATCCATCGTCAGCTCGCCGCCCACAACAATTGTCGGTCGACGAATGCGGATCCATCGCTTGTCGACGGTATGAGTCTGAAGTGGTCCTGCGACTTCTTCGAGCGGTACTTCTTCGTGCAGAGCCGGGTCGAACACTCGCATCACTTCGCCATCGATACCAATCGCACGCGGTATCCATACCGTATCGCCAAATGCTTTAGTAATCCGCTCGGCAATGCTCGTCTTGCCGTTGCCTGCCGCGCCAAACAAAAAGAGCCCTCGACCAGAGTTCACCGCAGGCCCGAGCCGCCGGAGCATTTTCGGATTCACCAGGAGATCGGAGAACGCCCTTTGCAGGTCGGTAACCGTGGGGTGCATTTTGGTAAGGGTCTGTTCGGTAACGCTAGAAATGTACGATTCGAGCGAAACAGGGGCAGCACCATAGTAGCTACAGGTGTCGCTTAGTTTTTTTGCCGTTTCGCGACCTAGCTCGCTAAGCTGATAAACGTAATCGTTCATTGGCGCCGAGCCACGGTAGGCGACCAATTGAGCTTGCTTTAAGTGAGCCAGTATTGGCTCCATGAGCCGAAAAGGCAGCGAGTGCTGCTCGGCAATATGCCGCCCTGAAAATTGGCCAAACGACAAAAGACATTTCAGCGCAAGATGTTCGACATCGGATTCCGAAAGGCTCGCTTCCTTCAGCGATCGTGGCTCGATCGGCTGCCACGGGGCGGAGGCCTCTTCTTGCGCTTTCTTGATCGCAGGATGAACTGCCGACTTGTGGCGGTCTGCCTGAGCAGCTACCGCAGGACCTGCATCGACAGAGGCATCCCTATTGGCAAGCTGGTTGATTCGGTTTAACAGCGATTCCAAATCGTTGCCTGCGTCCGACTTACTACCAGCAGTGTCGCTCGCCGTCTCCTGGGGCAAGGTGGCAGTGCCTGGGGTTGATTCTGTTTCAGAAGAGTCGAATGGCATGGAAGTCGGTTCCGGTTTGATTTTTTTGATGCGAGTGTCAATGGCGTTGCCGTTAGGGCAATCGCTCTGCATTTCCGCTTTCTCTAGCAATCAAAAGTCCAGATCCCTTCGATCACCGGTCGCAGCGTTTTGCAAGGTTAGGTCCTAGAGACCCAAGTGGCAACAAAATTGGTTCTAGTAGTAGCAGTGATCGGGGATATAGCGGGAAACCGAAAAAAAAGTACGTTTGAGGGGGAGAAACTCCAGGTCCTGGCTGGGTGTTTACACCTTTTGGGCTGTATTCTTCTGCTCTCCTTTTGAACTTTTTGAAAATAGTCGTAAAGGGCATGTCGCAAAGTGATTAGTCGCTCGCAAAGTTTGCAGTAACGACTCAAAAAACGACGGCTCTCGCTCCTACAAGGCGACCCATGAGTACTTTCGTTGCAAACCATCCCATCGCCCTCAGCGCAAAGTCAGAGCAGCATAATGAAGCACTCGAACGGCTTTTTGAACGTGTTGGCCAGTTGTCGTCCTTACCAGCGGTAGCCCAAAAGATATTGCAGGTAGCAGAGGACGACGATTCGACAGCGGCCGATTTGCTGGCGGTCGTCGGAAAAGACCCAACGCTTTCGATTCGCATACTGCGTACCGTCAATTCCTCGTTCTTTGGAATTCCCAATGAAGTTGCCGATCTAAAAACCGCGATTTCCATGCTAGGGTTTGTCGAAGTACGAAATCTGGCGCTGACCGTCTACGTGGCTCGGCTGTGTGAAGATTCCTCAGAGTATCGCACTTTTTCTCGCGAGACTCTTTGGAGCCACATGATTGCTGTCGGAACGATTGCTCGGAAAATCGCGACCATCTACCAACGCGTCGACCCCGAAGAAGCCTACACCGCTGGCTTACTCCATGACGTTGGGATGTTGCTGATCGACCAATACATGCACAGCACGTTTTGCAAGGCAATCGATTTGGTCGTTGAAGGCGCCGAGACAACCGTGGCCGAGCAACGCGTGCTGACCTTCGACCACACCGACCTAGGTGCCTACGTTGCCCGAAAAAGCAACTTTCCGAAACGCATCGAAGTAGCCATCCAATACCACCACCGCCCGAGCGATTACGAAGGGCCAGAGAGAGAACTGCTCAATATCGTCGCGGTAGCCAACTACTTGGCCTCTCAAAAAGGCTTTACCTCGCTAGGCGTCCACAATGTCGCTCATCCGTCCGAGCAAATATACGAATCCTTAGGACTCCGCCGCCGACAACTAGAAACGCTGATCAAAGAGCTTGACGAAACTCTCGAATCCGCCCAAATTCTAGCCGATATCTGATTCGCCGTTCTTCCAAGGGCTTCGGCTATCCTGAATTGAGCGGCCAATGCTTACGATCTGCCAATGCCCGTTTGGCGCAGACATCCTGTCACGAGTAGATTAGCTTGGCAGCTTCCGCCGTTTTCCCCCTTGGTTGATTCTCAAATGCAGTTTGTCATTACCGCCGTTGGGCCTGATCATTGCGGGTTGGCCGATCCCATCGTGCATTGTGTCACCGAGCTAGGCGCAAATATTTCTGAAATTCAGATGTTCGACCACGACGAGCAATCGCTCTTCTCGATGTTGACACGAGTTGAGATGCAACCTCGTAACGCCGAGCAATTGAAAACCGCGGTGGCAAAAATTGCTGAAAGCACCGGCTTGTCGATTCGCATATGGTCGCCGCCCCTCGAAGGTCGACTACCTCGCCTAGCAATCTGTGCTACTTATCGGCATGAAACACCGCGGGCCGTGCTCCAGGCGTTAAGCACCGGACAGATCGCAGGGGAAGCAACGCTCATGATTAGCAATCGCAATGCGTGTCGAGAATTGGCCCAAGAGTTCGACGTCCCTTGGTTTAACATCGGTAACTCGGAGGGGAAAGCAGACGACAACCGCCTGATTGAAATCTGCGACCAGCACGACATCGATTACATTGTGCTAGCGCGTTACATGCAAATTCTCAGCCCCGCAAGTGTTTGGAAATACGCAGGAGGACGAATCATCAACCTCCACCATGGCCTGCTCCCGAGTTTCCCCGGCATGAGGCCCTATCACGATGCCTTTGCCGTTCGCATGCTTACTTACGGCGCGACTTGCCATTTTATTGTCCCCGAACTCGACGCCGGAAATCAAATCATCAACCAGTCGACTTTCTCGGTGCCCCCAGGCACCCGCCGCGAAGAGATCATTCTTCGCGGACAAGAAGAGAACGAGCCCCAGTGTCTCGTCGAGGGCGTACGCCGCGTCGTGGCCGGCGAAGTGCAATTGCACTTCAACCGCGTCGTAGCAAAGCACTAGCGATTAGCGTTCTTCCACTTCGCACAGAAAAAAGTGTCCCAAGCCCACGGGTTGCAACCCGTGGGCGTTGAAGCGATTGTTCCGTCTGTACGGCTTGTATAGAGCGAAATGCGGCTTCTACGCGAATTACTTGACGATTCGAGACTCCCTGAATAGTGTGGAGTTATCGGATCAGTTCAGGGGGCCCTTCTCAGATCTTCTTTTCAAGCGAGTTAGTTGATGTTCTCACGAATTTTGAGTGCGATGTTTCTTGGTTTGTTTGTTGTCTCTGCCGTCGAGGCTCAGACCGTGCGTTTCGATACCAACGTCGGTACCTTCGACATGCAACTGAACCCCACCGGCAACGCCAACTTGCAAGGGCATGTCGACAACATGGTCGCTTACGTTGAGGGCGGGCTCTACGACCTTACCGTCATCAATCGCGCGGCCGAAGGCTTCGTCATGCAGATGGGCGGCTTCCAGACAACTTCCGCCGTGTTACCTGCAAGTTTCAGTACCTTTCCTGCTGTACCGAAATTCGATCCGATAATCGTCGATGCCGACAACGATGGGGTGGTTGATTTCGATGTCAGCAATTTGCTCAACACGCGGGGAACCGTTTCCCTCGCACTCTCGAGTAGCGCCAACACGGGAACGAGTAGCTTCTTCGTGAATTTGGGAACCAACACCAGCTTAGATGCAGCGAACATGCGGTTTGTTCCCTTTGCCCAAATCGCGGATATGGCAACCATCGATTTGATTCTTAGTTTGAATCAAGTCAATCTTCCCGATGGCGGCTTAGCCGGAGACGACGTCCCTGTTCTCGACGACAACCGCGTCGTCTTTGTCGAACGTGCCTACATGCTCAGCACCGAAGAGATCGCAGCAGCCGCCCTGGCACTCGGATCTCCCCCCCCGCCGCCGGCATTAAACTCCTTGGCCGTTCCCGAGCCACCCGCTCTTGTGCTAGTAATCGGCGCCCTGATGCTTTACACGGCCCTATCGCGCCCCAAGTTTAGCTAGCAGTCGATTTCAAAATAACAAAGCAACACAGAAAGCCCTGGGGTCGCAATCCCAGGGCTTTCGTCGTTTTCAGCTTTTGAATACCGCCCGAAGCCAAGCCACGCTGCATTCACCGCTAGCATAAAAATCCGAATTTGCCTTCGCCTAAGCTACGCTGATTGCCCACTTCCTTCATCCGGATTCTCCGGGAAAATCGATTCACCTTTCCCAGTGCTTACGACCGATAAGGTTCGCGGGGGAATATTGCAACTCGTCTTTTCGAGCAGAAATTGAATTCGATGAAAGAACGCAACTCAGCCACGTTGGAACGACTAAGGGAGCCGACCAGTGCTTCCTCGCCAGACCCTTGTCCGAGAGCTGTCGTTGCGATTCACAAAATGGAATACCAGGAGATTCACCGGATGATACGCCCAACACGCATGCTGACGAAGATGTTGTTTTTAACACTTCTTGGCTTAGCTCCGATATGCTGCCTTGCCGGTTTTGCTTTTGCACAAGGCGGAAGCTCCCCTCCCTATGTCGAGTCGGGCGATTCCGGCGTGCTTCCAGGTAGCTATCAAGGCTCAGGCAGCTTTTTCAACCGACAGCTGGGCACCGTGTTTCGCTTTAACTACAACAGCCAGGGCTACGGAACCCAAGACGACGTCGTTTCGCTCGGCAGCATGAAAGTCTTCAACCTCGACGAAGCGACGATCTTCATCGATGGCCAAGCGACTTTGAGCGACGACTTCGGCGGCGGTTTCAATCTTGGGCTTGGTTATCGCGAGCTGGTCAATACGGGCATCAGTTTCGATCCACAGCGAATTCATGGCGTCAGTCTCTGGACCGACGGCCAAAGTTCAAGCGGCGACAACTTCTTTACCCAATTAGGTTTCAGCCTCGAATCGCTTGGCGAGTCTTTCGATGCGCGTTTCAACGCGCATTTTCCGCTTGAACGAAGCCAAAGGGGCGATCCTCGTTTAACTTCGATCGATACCCTCACTTTTGGCGCCAACGAATTGTTCTCGGGCCTCGAAAACGTCGTTGTCGATACCGCCTACGCCGTCGTTGATGGCGAGCTTGCGAAACGAATCAACAATCTCGAAGCGTGGGCCTTTCTTGGCGGCTACCACATCGGAGGGGGCGGGGTCGACACCGTCGGTTATCGCGCTGGCGTACGTGGCTACGCAACGCCCGACTTCGCGGTCTCGCTACAAGTCACCGACGACGATTTCTACAACACCAATGTCATGGTCGGGCTTACCTGGTTTGTCGGCCGAACCCACCGCGGCAACCAGCCACTGGGCAATATTTACGATCGCTTCCGCGAGCCGGTTTTACGTAACAACTTTATCGCCATGTCGAGTAGAACAGTCACCCAGGCTGCCGGCAATGCGCTGAGCGATACCGACGGCGAGCAACTACGATTTGTCCATGTCGGCACTTCGACTGCTGGTACCGGAGACGGTACGCTTGAGAATCCGTTTGACACCATGACGCTCGCCTCGGCAGATGCTACCGAGCGAGACATCGTTTTCGTTCACGGCGGAAAAACACTCTCCGATGGCTTTGTTGCGAAGAACGACCAGCGGATTTTGGGAGAAGGCCTGAGCGGCGCTCTCGTCGATCCACAGCCCATCGCACATATCGTCGACACCTTGGAACGTGGCCTGGTTACTCTGCCCGAATCTTCGGTCGGCGCTTCGATGTTGGCGGCACCAACCATCTCGGGCGCAGGAATTACCGCCTTCACTCTGGCTGACGACAACACCGTTAATAACTTCATCATCGATACCGTGGGAACGGCCGTCTCGGCCATCATGATCGATTCGCCCACGTTGTCGAACTTGCGAATTGCAAACACCTCAGGCGATGCGATCTTCCTGAACGAAGTCACCGGCACCACCGTCGTCGACAACACCGTTACCATCATCGGCGCAGCGGATGCTGCCATTCGCGTCAACGGCGGGCTCGACGGCATGTCGATCGCTGCCGGAATCACCAACACCGCAGGCTCGGCCTTCACGGTCGAAAACCGCACCGGCGGCACCATTACCTACAGCGGCACAATCGACGACGATGGCGGACTCGGCATCTCGCTCATCGACAACGATAGTTCAACCGTACTGTTAACCAACGCCTCGACCGATCTCACCAACGGTATCGACATCATGGCCCCCGCCGGCGATGCCATCACGATCACAGGCAACACGGCTTCGATCTTCGAATTCACCGGCACCGTCGGCGTAGACGCCACCGGGGCAAACAACGGTATCGTTATCGCCAATAACGATGCTGCGACCGGCGTACTCTTTGGCAATCTCGACGCGACGGCGGTCGATGGAAACACCATCTCAATCGAGGGAGGCGCTGCCGCGACAACCTCGGGCGGGGCAGGAATTATTCTGTCTTCTGCGGACGATACTCGGACGATCGAGAACACGGGCAACGGAACCGCGGTTAGAATCTTAGGCGATCTTGCCGAGGACGATGACAACGCAACCGTAACCATCAATTCAAACGTCGAGAACACGGGCGGCGGCTTGGCGGTAGACCTTCAGAACCGAAGAGCCAACAACGTCACCTTCACAGGCACCGTCGACGCAAACACGGGCGGTGGCGGTATTCTTGCACAGAACAACACGAGCGGAGGCCTCTTCTTCAACAGTGCGGTTACTCTCGACACGGCAACAAACAATGGCGTGACTTTGACCAACAATACCGATGCTACTTTTGGTTTCAACGGGTTGCAAATCACGACCACCACAGGCACAGGCTTTGAAGCCACCGGCGGAGCAGAACTGGTCGTTTCGAGTCCAAGCAACACGAACTCGATCGATACGACAACGGGAGTGGCACTCAACCTCAACGGCGTAACCGTCGAAGCTCTCGGCGTTACTTTCGATACCATTGATGTCACCAATGGCGCAACATCGGCCATCACTCTCACCAACATCGACGGCGACGGCTCCGTGACCCTTGGCTCGGGAACCGATCCCGCCGACGGAGGCACTCTGGTCACCGCGGGCACTGCCATTGAAGTGAGTGACGTCAATGCTTTGGTTGTCAACAACATCACTGTGAACAACGCCGGCGGTGCTGCGGGGGTCAATGTGACCCTGCAAGAAGCCGCTTCGACTGCGGTCTTCAACGGCCTGACAGTTACGACCGTCAACGGCGACGCCGTCACCGTCGACGCAAACCTTGACGGAGCAATCACTTTCAACGATCTCAACGCCACGACCACCGGCACCGGCGACGCGGTTGTACTTACCAACAACGCCGATGCCACCGTCACGATCAACGGCATGGAAGCCACAGCCACTGGCTCAGGAAGGGCATTCACCGCAACCGGCGGAGGCAATCTCGTTGCCACAGGAACGAACAACCTCACCAGTGCTACGGGTATCGGTTTAGAACTTGATGGTATCGAGATTGCCGGTGCAGGAGCTGGCTTTACAACCGTCAACGTCTCGAACGGTGCCACTCAGGCGATTCGCCTACAAGACCTTACCGGCACCGCTTTGACTATCGGCACAGGTACCAACCCTGCGGATGGCGGAACGCTGGTCAGCAACGGCACAGCAATTGTTGTCGATAACTCGATCAATGTCACTTTCAACAACTTACTTGTCGACAACGACGCATTCGCAGGTCGTGGAGCTGGCATCGACGTACTGAACAACGATGCAGGTACCATCGCCTTCAACGGGGTCGAAGTCCAGACCTTCGACGACGACGCGGTCACTCTTCGTCAGAATGATGGGGGCAGCGTAACCTTCACCGATCTTGTCGCAAACGTAGCTGTGGGAACTGCGGCTAACACCGCGATTCGGGTTGAAAACAATACATCAGGGAATTTCTCCTTCAACAATAGCGATATCGATACAACCTTAGCCCGCGGTGTGTTGGTCAACAACAACGGCACCGCAACCACCGCCTTCGCTGCCTTCAGCCTCAACACCACCACGGGCGACGGCTTCACTGCCACGGGCACCGGCACCTTGGCCGCGAGCGGCACCAACACGATCACCACAACCACCGGCGTCGGCTTGACACTCGATGGCGTAACGATCGCAGGTTCCGGGGCCTCGTTCAGCAGCGTCTCGGTCAATGGCGCCGTCAACGGCGTAGTTCTTAACAATCTGATCGGCGGTCAAGTAACCGTGGGTAGCACGGCGACGGCTTCCACACTCAATGACACCTCTGGCGATGCCATTCAGCTCACCAACACAGCCAACGTGAACTTAGTAAACATCGACGTCACCGCCTCAACAGGCGGAGCTGGCCTCAACGTCATCAACGACAACGCAAATGCCATGGATGTGAACGTCAACGATCTCACCGTCGATTCCGGGGTTGCCGATGGTATCCTCGCCGTCCACACCGGCGGTGGCAACTTCACCCTCTTGGTCGACAACAGCGATATCAATTCGACGGTCAATATCGACGCCAACGGAGCCGGCGACATTGACCTCACATTCGAGGATACAGACATCGATACCACCGGTACCGACGTCGCCTTTACTCTCGCCATTGACGCCGCGGTTACCGAGGCCGACGTAAGGATTCTTCGCAATGGTATTACCTCGGCCGACGCCACCGCACTCGACATCGATATCACAAGCGTGGCAAGCAAAACGGTCAATCTTGAGATCGACGGCAATACCGTGGCAAACAGCAGTGCCAACGTCGCTGCCGATATCGATGCTTCGCAGTCAACCATCCTTAACGCAACCGTTATCGACAATTTCTTCAACAACGCAGGTGCCGGCGGAGATTACGAAATCGCTTCCAACAGTGCGACCACCGTTATCAACTTGCACTTGCATAACAACACGACCGGTGGCGGAGCAGGTAGCTTCACGCTTCGCGAAATTGGCGCCTCCGACTTCAACATCCAAGAGCGTGATACCGTCGAAGCAAGAAACACCAGCGGCGGATTCGTCTTCGACTCCGCAGGCAACGTCGTCACCGACTTCGACAACATCATCAGCGTCCCTCTACCGTAAGTAACCATTCGCGGTAGCGGCACGTTGCAGTAAAAGTAAAACGCCCGGGAAAAAGGATCGCCCCAGATCCCAACCCCCAGATCCCAATCCCTTCACCCCTCACATGCAACAGGTCACCTTAGGTTGTCCTCACTGTAATTGGCAAGCAATTTGCAACCAGGCGGAAGTTGAGCATCGTTTGCGTGGATTAGGTCTGCTTCGGCGGGCTCCTCATCCGCCAGGGGAGCTGGTTGCAGAGTTGCTCAATGCCAATCTCTCGCGGCTAAGTTGCGATGCCTGTGGAAACACAGGCATCGTGCTCGCCCGAGACCATGAGGACAACAACGACGACGACCGGCCCTCGGACGATTGGCAGCAAGCCATCGTCTGCGAAGTCTGCAAAAAACTAATTCCTCCCGAGCGAGTCGAAATCTTTCCCGACGCCCGACGCTGCGTCGATTGCCAAGGCCTAGCCGACCGGGGCGAAGAACCCCAAGAGCCCGACTTCTGCCCCAAGTGCGGCTCGCTAGTCGAGCTACGAGTAAGCCGCGGCACCGGCATCACCCGCTACAAACGCTTCTGCACCGGAAGCCCCGCCTGCCGCCTCTAGACGTTGCCCTTCCGGCAGCGCATGATGGCAGATTCGCTTTCCGCTTTCCCCTTTCCGCTTTTGTAGTCCCATGTCGTTCCAACTCATCGCTACCGCTGCATTCGGACTCGAAGCAATCGTTGTCCGCGAGCTGGAGCAACTCGGCTATTCCCCAAAAATCACTCGTCCTGGGCGAATCGAGTTCACCGGCGATTTCGCCGCCATTTGCCGAGCCAACCTCTGGCTCCGCTCTGCCGACCGCCTTCTCGTACAACTGGCAAAGTTTCCCGCTCCCGATTTCGACGCCCTCTTCGATACCGCTGGCAGCCTGCCCTGGGAAGAGTGGATCGCCCCCGACGCCGCGATTCCCGTCCGAGGCCGATCACACAAGTCGCAGCTCACCAGCGTGCCCGCTTGTCAGCGAACTGTAAAAAAAGCAATCGTCGATCGCCTACTCAAACATCACTCCGTCAGCGAACTCCCCGAGACCGGCCCTCCCGTTTCGGTTGAAGTCGCACTCCTAGACAACGAGGCGACCCTCTCAATCGACACCTCCGGCGCCGGCTTACACAAGCGGGGCTACCGTACTCTTGCCGCAAAGGCCCAGCTCCGCGAGACCCTCGCCGCCGCCCTAGTGCAGCTCAGCTTTTGGAAACCCGAGCGTGCGCTGGTCGACCCCTTTTGCGGCACCGGAACGATCGTCATCGAAGCCGCTCTTATTGGCCGGCGCATCGCACCAGGTCGCAACCGAGAATTCGCCTCCGAGCACTGGCCCATGTTCCCCGCCAAAGATTGGACAACCGCTCGCAGCGAGGCCGACGACCTCAAGCTCCCGCCGCTCGACGAACGACCCATCGGCACCGATATCGATCCCGAAGCCCTAAGCCTTGCCCGTTATCATGCCGAGCGAGCCGGCGTGGCCGACGACCTGCATTTCCAACAACGGGCCTTCGCCGATCTTCGCTCAAAACGTCAGTACGGCTGCACGATTACAAACCCGCCCTACGGCATTCGGATGGGCGAAAGTCGCGAGGTCGAAGAGCTGTACCGCCAAATGCCCGAGGTTTTGCGCCGACTAAAAACCTGGTCGCATTACATCTTCTCTGCCCGAGGCGATATGGAACAGCTCGTCGGCCAAAAAGCCGACCGACGCCGAAAACTCTACAACGCCCAAATCGAATGCACCTACTTCCAGTTCTACGGACCACGCCCTCCACATGCGTCTAAGCCGGAGCCCAAAGAAACCTCTCCAGAATCAACGCTTGCGGTTTCGCCCCCACCACCACAAACCTCTGCCTTCGGAGGCCTCCGCCCCGAAGCCGCTCGCCAGGTCGAGGAGTTCACCAACCGACTCCGAAAGCTCACACGCCATTTGCGCCGTTGGCCCACCAAACGCGGCATCACCTGCTATCGAATTTACGATCGAGACATCCCCGAAGTCCCGCTCGCAGTCGACCGCTACGAAGACGCCCTCCACATCGCCGAGTACGAACGCCCCCACGAGCGTACCGCCGCCGAACATGCCGACTGGCTCGACCTCATGGTGCGCACCGCAAGCGCAGCCCTCGACGTGCCACGAAATCTTGTTTTCGTCAAACATCGGTCCCGACAACGGGGCGACTCTCAGTACGAACGGGTCGACGACCGTCAGGCTTTGCGAGTCGTCCAGGAAGCCGGCTTGAAATTTCAGGTCAATCTTTCCGACTACCTCGATACCGGCTTATTCCTCGACCATCGCATCACGCGCTCGAGGGTTCGCGAGGCGGCCGGGGGAAAAAACTTCCTCAACTTGTTCGCCTACACCGGGGCCTTCTCGGTCTATGCTGCTGCCGGCGGAGCCGCGAAGACCACCTCGGTCGATCTCTCGCAAACTTACGTCCAGTGGGCCGAAGACAACTTGCGTCTCAACGGTTTTACCGGCCCAGAACACCGTCTCGTCTGTCGCGATGTCCAGGAGTTCCTCGACTCGCCCCATGAATCCGAAAAATACGACCTTGCCATCGTCGACCCCCCAACTTTCTCGAACAGCAAACGCCTCGATCACGATTGGGACGTCCAAAACGACTTTGCCCCGCTGCTCCGAAAAGTCATCACAAAAATGACCCCAGGCGGCGTCATCTACTTTTCGACAAACTCGCGCCGCTTCAAGCTCGACGAAAAAACGCTCGACGGCACAGCGATCAGAGAAATTAGCAAGCAAACCGTCCCCGAAGATTTTCGCAACAAGCGAATCCACCGCTGCTGGCGAATGGTCGTCGCCTAGCCGCGAAACGGCGTCTTCCATAACCCGATGTGCAAGTGTTGAAGCTGCACATTGGGTTCCCCTCTTTTTCTTCCGCCCAATCGCGGCTTGGTTTTCGGGTGCCACTGCTGGCTTGCCCAGCAGTGGCACCCTACTCGAAAGTTGACTACTGGCGAGTTCTTCGATTCAACACGTTGAAATCGATCCAATCGCTACAGAGCGAATAACTCCCCTACGGTTGACTCGAATTCTACCATGCTCGTCTGAGTGTGACCTAGAGTAGATACGAAGCAGTCAACGCACGGTTTGACGCTGAAATGTCAGTGCGAGAATCAGAACACGTCCGTGCGACACGCACTGAAATGATAAACACAGATCCTATTGAAAGAAAAACAGGAGACCCAATGACCTCGACTATCGAAGCATTCTCCCCAGAAACAGTGGCCGCCCTCGAACAACGCATCGAGGGGCTTGAGAAAAGAATAGAGAGAACAGCCGACTCCAATGCCTTGAACATGGTGGTTTTCAGTGGAGAACTCGACAAGCTCCTCGCTGCGTTTGTCATCGCAACCGGAGCAGCGGCATGTGGGATGCGAGTCTCGATGTTCTTTTCTTTCTGGGGCGCGGCATCGCTGAAAAAAGAGGGACCACAAACGGGCGGGAAAAGTATCGTCGAACGGATGTTTGGCTGGATGCTGCCCGGCGGCCTTTCCAGGCGAAAACTCTCCAAGCTCGACATGCTGGGAGTGGGACGACAAATGATGGTCCGAGAAATGGCAAAGAAAAATGTGGCAACCCTACCGGAACTCGTTGAGGCTGCTAAGGAGCTTGATGTCGAAATTAAAATCTGCGAGATGTCGATGTCGCTCATGGGGATACGTCCCGAGGAAATAATCGACTACCCCAACATGAGCTACTGCGGTGTGGCCAGCTTTGTCGAACAATCTTCTTCCTCCAATACCACCCTATTCATCTAAGGGAGATTATCCTCATGATCACAGAACGAAAAGTTGATCTCACCGGGCTAAAATGCCCGATGCCGATTGTCAAGCTTACCAAACTCATGAAAGAACTCGACCCGGGCGAAGCACTTACCGCGACGGCCGACGACGCCGCTTTTTGTCTAGATGTTGAGTCCTGGTGCAATAGCACAGGACACGAATTAGTTCGGCTAGAAGATGTTGATAAGCAGCTTTTGGCAGTAATTCGAAAAAAAGATTCTCCGGCTGAGTAGAAAATGCAGGCTCCTTGCAAACTAATTGAACGATTACAGCAGTGTATCGATACGCTCGAAATCTCCAATGCTTCTGATCTGAACGAAGCATTGGACGAGATTCGTGCGCATTTAGATAAGCGAGCCCAGGAAGCCAATGAGCTAAGCAAAGCCCAGGCAGATGCGATCGTCAATTCGGCAGAGATTATCAGCGAACTAGAAGACACCAAAGAGAGTCTCCACCAAGCTCACTTGGTGGCGGAAGCGGCGACCAAGGCAAAAAGCACTTTCCTGGCGAACATGAGCCACGAGATCCGCACGCCCCTCAATGGCATCCTGGGTTTCACCGAGCTTCTACGCAATGGCTCGGCCAAAAACGATCCTGCGATGCAGAGGGAGTTTATTGATACGATTCATTCCAGCGGCAATCATCTGTTAAAGCTGATCAACGACATTCTCGATATCTCGAAAGTCGAAGCAGGCCAGATGACGCTTGAGTGTATCGACACGTCCCCTTCTCGAATCGTTTCTGATGCCGCTTCGATGCTCCGCGTACGTGCCCAAGAGAAAGGCCTGGGACTTAACATCGAATACGACGGGAAAATACCACGAACCATCCATACCGATCCCGCCCGCTTACGGCAAATTTTGATGAATCTCGTAGGCAATTCGATCAAATTTACCGAACAAGGCGAAGTTCGCGTGCTCGCCAAGATGATCGAACAAGACGGGCGACCGATGATGGTCTTCAAGGTCCAGGACTCAGGGATCGGAATCTCAGAAGAGAACATCCAAGCAATTTTCAAGCCATTCAAGCAAGCCGACTCCTCCATCACACGACGATTTGGCGGAACCGGCCTGGGCCTGTCCCTCTCTCGCCAGCTAGTGGAGGCTCTCGGAGGTACGATCCAAGTAACCAGCACCGAAGGCAAAGGCAGCACGTTCGAGTTTACGGTCGACCCAGGTCCCATTGATTACGAAAGTTTGATCGAAGGCAAAGACCTAGCCGAAGCCGTTTTCCAAAATCCCTCTCTCAACAACACGACACTCGGTATCAAAAAAATATCAGGAAGCGTCCTACTCGTGGACGACGGAGAGACCAACCGGCGTTTCGTCAGCCTAGTGCTACAACAAACGGGCATCGAGATCACCGAAGCCGAAAATGGCCAGCAAGCCGTCCAGCTTGCAACCTCCGAGCCGTTTGATCTCATCCTCATGGATATGCAAATGCCCATCATGGATGGATACACGGCCACGCGATTGCTGCGCGAAAAAGGTATCACGACTCCAATCATCGCCCTCACAGCCAATGCCATTGTGGGCGACAAAAAAGAGTGCCTCGAAGCCGGATGCACCGATTATCTTTCCAAACCAATCAAACACGATCTCCTCCTTCAGACGGTAGCCGAAACGCTTCAGGAGAGCAAAAAAGTTCCTTCAGAGTCGGCCTCGTCAGAAAACGCCTCGCAGGACAACAGTTCGACGAATTCTGGCGCAGAAAAAAACTTGGAAAATCAGCCGAAGCTTGTCTCGACGCTCCCCCCCGATTTCCCCCAATTGAACTCGATGATCGCTGATTTCGTCAAACGATTTAACGAAAAACTTGACGAGTTTCACAACGCTTTGAACTGCTGCGACTTTCAGAAGATCGCAGAGCTAGCCCATTGGCTCAAAGGCACAGGCGGCACCTTAGGCTTCAATATCCTTACCGAAGAAGCAGCCGCCCTTGAAAAATTGCTGCTCGATAATCCGGAGGATCGTATTGAGGCAATTGCTGAAGCGATTGAAACTCTCATGATGCTAGAACAACGCATCTCCTTCCTCGAAACCGAAGAAACGACCGATTCGCCAAGTCGAGCCGGCGAGCTGCTTACCAAATCGTTGCAACAAAAAGAAGACCATGCCACGGTCATGCTGACGCTCGAAGAACAGAGCCAGATTGACCACACGACCACCGAAATAAACCCCCGACGGCGCAAAACCGACGACGGCCATGCTTTACTTTCTGAGATAACTCACGCAAACATCGCAATTGTTGACGACGAAAACGCCAACATCGAAGTCGTGAGACATTTGCTCAGCGAGAACGGCTACAAATGTTTTTCCACGACAACCGAATCGAACAAGGCCATCGAAATATTTCAAAAGTCGCCACCAGACCTCGCCTTGCTCGACATCTCGATGCCTGGAATGGATGGGCTTGAGGTGTTACGAGCGATGCGGGCTCACGACGAACTCAAGCATATTCCTGTGATTTTTCTCACCGCATCTGCCACGCCCGAGACAAAGCACGAAGCGCTGAGTCTCGGGGCATACGACTTTTTAACCAAACCGGTCGACATCAACGATCTGCTGCCAAGAGTTCAGAATGCGTTGACGATCAAGAGCCAGCAAGATCAGCTACACTATCACGCCGCAGATCTCGAAGACATCGTCCAGACAAGAACTCGCGACCTCATGCACTCTCGCCTCGAACTGGTTCGCTGCCTAGGGCGTGCTGCCGAGTTTCGAGATAACGAAACCGGAATGCATGTGATCCGTGTCGGTCGCTACGTGAACGTCATTGCCCAAGAGTTGGGATACAACGAGAGCGAAGCGGAACTGTACGAATTAGCAGCTTACCTGCACGACTTAGGTAAAATCGGCATCCCGGACTCGATTTTGCTCAAGCAGGGGAAACTCGATTCCGCCGAAATGGAGGCCATGCGCCAACACGCGCGTTTTGGTCGAGAGATCCTCGAACCGGTCACGGGTAAACAAGCCCCCGAGTTCACAAGCCACACGCAAACAGGCAGCCAGATTCTCGACGGCACCACCTCACCCCTTCTTGTGACAGCCGCCTCGATAGCGATAACACACCACGAGTGGTGGGATGGCTCAGGCTACCCGAAAGGTCTTGCCGGTGGCCAGATACCGATCGAGGGGCGAATCGCAGCCGTAGCCGATGTCTTCGACGCACTAAGCAGCAAACGTCCCTACAAACCGGCATTCTCCCTAGGGAAATGCATCTCGATCATGACCGCCGAACGCGGCACGCATTTCGATCCCGAAGTCTTCGACGCCTTCCTGAACCGTCTCGACGAAGTGGTCGCCTTCCAACACGAGTTTGCCGACCCTACCTAATACGACAACGCTAGGTTGAACGTACGGCGACTCGACAGGCACAACGAGATGGAGCTAGTCCCTGAGGTACGTGGCCGTCGCCAAATTTGGTGCGTTACAAGCGAACAATGCGTTAACACCAGCTCGACCTTGATGCCACGAAACGAACGCACAGTTTTTTAGAAACCACGCATCCTCTCTTTCTTCTCTTCCTTTTCGTCATGCACAACTGTAAACGCAAACGATTTACAGACGAGTTTCTCTCCGACTTCCTTTCCTACTGCCTGATAACCTTCTCCTTGGTATTTTCTTTCCGTCGTTTGAACCATGTCAACGGCGTAGTTGCCTACTGGCAGCTTTCCGATCGGTATCAACTCAACTACCACCTGCTTCAGCGGGTGGTAGTTGAGTCAAGGGAATTTCAACCCCCGGCTCCTCGCGAGCGCACCCGCCACTCGCCGCCAAAAGGAGAATCAAAACCGGCCACAGAACTAGCTTGCTTGTTCGCTGCATAATAAATAATCTACCAGACTATTCCAACTCAACTACCACCCGCTGAAGCCGGTAGGTTTGAAAGTTTCGTGAGCTACGGACTAAAAGTCCTCACTCACGAGGGAATGATATTTTTGTAGGGTGGGAGGTTCCGCCGGCTGGCTCATGCTCCACTTTCCGTCGACAAATCGGTTGGGCATACCCCCCGACCGCCGCCCACGATGCCGCCGGCAACATGACCACCATACCAAACCCCCAGTCCCCAGCCTCCGGCCTCTCACTCAAATACGACGCTTGGAACCGGATGGTCGAAGTAAAGGAGGGCGCGACGGTCATTCAGCAAAACCAATTCGACGGCCTCAACCGGCGCATCGTCCGGGACGAAACCGGCGGCACCGGCAACTTGCGGCATTTTTATTACAACCAGCAGTGGCAAGTCTTAGAAGAGCGGGTGGGCACCGCCACCACAGCCGACAAGCAATACGTTTACCATCCGCACTACGTCGACGCGATCGCGCTCAGCTACGATTCCGCCGGCGTCGAACACTACTACCTGCAAGATGCCAATTTCAATGTCACGG
>JAJRSE010000019.1 GCA_024278955.1 Planctomycetota bacterium
CAGCCAGCATCACGTCTGCTTCACGCAGTTTCTTGATGATCTGTCCCGGATTGTGTTTCTTGCCTTTCATCGAAAGTCCTTCTGCCCATGCGGGCCGTTAGACTCTCATAACACATGGATCAGCTTTTGGGGAGCACTCCAGTTTCCCAGGACGCCGAAGCTTGTCATCGCTCCGATACCGTGTGTCTCCACACGGCAAGTCCCCACGCTCGCAACGTTGCACCGTCCGCCAATGGCGGATTCAGGCCCCGTCGACAGGATTTTCACCTGTTTGCCTATGACGGCCTTGGGCGATTCGCATCGCACAAGGTTTTTCAGAGTCGCCCACGTTTCAATTGCTTATTGCCTATTTCTCATAGACGCAGCTCGTATCGGATAGAACTGTGAGATTACTCTGGACGTGCGTTGCTTCGAGACAAAGGAAGCAACAAGACCAGGATTAGTTCACAGAGCCTCCGTCGAACCGGACAAGCCACTCTCATGGCATCCGGCTCTACGGACAGGCAGCGTAAGAAAAGCTGGATTCTCCCCTTAGCGTGGTTGGTTGGACCACGTTTACCGGGAGCTACCTCCTATCCAAGAAGTCGCTCTGCAAGCTGTTGCAGTTGGCGACGGTTTTCTTATGGAGCTGGCCGCAAAACATGTGACACAATCGACAAAGATAAGTCACATGGAAACTTCGTTTGTCATAACAGGCGAAACAATCAATCATGGGCACATCGTGAGCCGGTAGACTTTCTTGAGGAAGTTTGGCTACCGGCGGCGATGCTTTGCCCTGTCCAATTGGGAGATACGCCTATGTCACAGTTACCATGCAAACGATTCCAGAGCCGACATCATGCCTGCTCGCAGTCGCTGGAATCCTCATGGCTTCAAATTTACGGCGACTAGGCAACTTTCGGAAATAGGTACCGCCTTCAAAGCCCGAAGGTTGTAACCCCCGGGATTTCGGAGTGTGCTCCCACGCCACGTTTTATCAGCAGCAGTCAGCCAAATTGCTAAACAAAGTAAACACACCAAATCAAACGTCCAAGTTCTTCACATCGAGTGCATGCTTCTGAATAAACTCGCGGCGTGGCTCAACCGTGTCGCCCATCAAAATGCGGAACAAATCGTCGGCCGCCCCTGCATCGTCCATTCTCACGCGAAGCAAAGTCCGGTTGGTCGGATCGAGAGTCGTCTCGCGAAGCTCCTCGGCATTCATTTCGCCCAGGCCCTTAAAGCGAGTAATCTTCAAGCCCTTCTCTCCCGCTGCCCGAATGGCCGCCGGCAAACCGCGAAGGTCGTCCATCCCGATCTCGCTCTCGCCCCGACGCAACGTATATCGAGATCCCTCAAGCCCCGTCCGGTCGGTCGGTATCAACGAATCGATCGGAAACCCAAGCTCGTCCAGGTCTTTGAGCAGCGAATTCACCGTACGGACTTCGTGGATTTCAACTATCCGAAGCTTCGGCCCAGCCGCCTCTTGCTCTGTCTCGTCTTCGGACGGCTGCCCGTTTTCTGAACTCTCGGTCTCCTCATTCGACTCTGCTATGACACCGGTATCGATACAAAGCTCATGCCCTAGCTTTTTTTCTTGCTCGGAAATAAAAGCATCCAAATCAGCGCGCGAGGTAAACCAATGTTCCTCGGCACCCAAGAAAGCATGAAAAACCGGCAGCTTAAGCGTCTCCGGGTTTTGACGTTCGGCATGAATTTTCAGACTAATACCGCGTCGCTCCAAAGCGATAATCGCATCGTCCAAAGCGGCCAGGTTACGGCACAACTTTTCCATCTTCTCGCCATCAACCAATTGCCCGTCGCCTGCGTCGAACACACAATCGCCTAGCCCCAACTCCAACAACTGCGCCTTCATCTCTTCCTCGGTTTGCACATAATGGGCCTTCTTGCCCTTCAGCACACGAAAAAGCGGCGGCTGGGCAACGTAAACATGCCCCTTGGCAACCAAGTCGTACATCTGTCGATAGAAAAAAGTAAGTAGCAACGTACGGATATGCGAACCATCGACGTCGGCATCGGTCATGATCACAACCCGCCCATAGCGGCGTTTGCTGAGATCCAAATCCTCCCCGATACCAATCCCTATCGCCGAAATCATGCTCCGCACCTCCGCATTGGCAAGCACCTTATCTTCGCGCGATTTATAAGCATTGATAATCTTTCCACGCAAAGGAAGAATCGCCTGATACTCGCGTATTCGCCCCCCCTCCGCACTCCCGCCAGCCGAGTCACCTTCTACCAGATACAATTCGCACTTGTCGACTTCGCGGCTCGAACAATCTCGCAACTTGCCAGGAAGCCCGCCATAAGTCAGTGCCCCCTTCCGCTCTCGAAGCAACGCCTTCGCCTTGCGAGCTGCCTCGCGAGCCTCCGCGGCAATCACCGCCTTGCTAACGATCTTCTTCGCCGAACTAGGGTTCTCCTCCAGATACTTCGCGAGATACTCGCCGACTGCCGAATTCACAATCCCTTCTAGCTCGGGGTTGTTCAGCTTCACTTTCGTCTGCGACTCAAACTGCGGCTCAGGAATTTTCACCGAAATAACCGCCGTCAAACCTTCTCGAAAATCCTCACCCGTGGGAATAATATCCTTAAAAAGATTCTGCTTCTTCCCATAACGGTTGAGCGTACGAGTCAGCGCCGTACGAAATCCCGTCAAATGCGTCCCCCCATCAGGCGTGTTGATGTTGTTCACGTAACAATGAATATTCTCGGTAAACTCCGACGAATACTGAAACGCGACATCAATCTCCACGTCATCGACCTCGCCAGCAATCGTTACCACGTCTTCATGGATCGGCTCACTCGTACGATTCAAGTGCTCAATAAATTCAATAAGTCCTCGCTCATACTGAAACGTCTCGCCATCCCCATTGCGTGCATCCTTAAAAATTATTTTCACGCCACTATTAAGAAACGCCAACTCCTGCAACCGTCGATGGAGAATGCTGTAGTCAAACTTCAAATTCCCAAAAATTTCAGGGTCCGGCTTGAATGTCGTCTTGGTACCCGTCTCCTCGGTTGCCCCCATTTGCTTGACCGGAGCCAGCGGCTTACCTCGCTCGTACTCTTGGTGAAACACATGCCCTTCGCGGCGTACTTCTACCTCGCACCATTGCGAAAGAAAGTTTACCGCCTTCACGCCGATGCCATGCAAGCCGCCAGAAGTTTTGTAGGCTGCCCCACCAAACTTGCCGCCATACTTTAACATCGTCATCACACCCTCGAGGGCCGCCTTCCCTATGCTTTCATCCACCGCCACCGGAATCCCTCGGCCATCGTCCACCACCGTGAGCGATCCATCACCATTCACGGTCACGCTCACTCGCTGGGCATGACCGTTCATCACTTCGTCGATCGAATTGTCGACCACTTCGGTGACCAAATGGTGCATTCCGCGCATATCGCGGTTGCCGATATACATGCCCGTCCGCTCTCGAACATGCTCCAAATCGCTCATATAGCGCATCTGGTCGACGCCGTATTCTTTTTTCTCTGGTTTGTCGCTGCTATTTGCTTCGTCGTTTGCCATATTAAACTTCTTACACCAAAAAATTTGCCGTGTATTGAGAATTTCTTAGTCGAATACTTCTAATCAATTTTTCCTAGCCGAAAGCGGATTTGCTTGATCCCCTCTTCCGGAAGCTGCTCTTGCAAACTGGCTAGTAACTCTTCCTTCCGAAACGTAAATTCCTGCATCAATAGCGAATTGGCTACCAGTATCTCTAGCACCCCTCGCCGCATTCCTGACACTCGCGTCGAAGGCGCCAACTGCTCGCCCACTGCTGCCTGCCAAGCTTTATCTCGCGCGCCGGCTGCTCGAACCTGCGCATAACCCTTCCGCTGAACCAACTGAGCTATCACATTCCGAATCTCCTTCGGACGCCGCTTCGCATGATACCAACGCTGGTAAGACGCCCGACGAAGCTCCAGCTCTTCAAGCTCCTTCAATTCCGACTCTTGAAACTTCGATTCGTCGCGACGCGGTTTCATCGATCACGCGCCAACGGCATGATCACATATCCATAACCGTCGTCCGTACTACAAACCGCCGCACTCTCCGAATCTTTCACTTCAATCGTAAATGTCTTCTCGGCATCAAGCACCTTGAGAAACTCAATCACAAATTTCGGATCAAGCGTCACCGTCAGCTCCTCCCCATCATAAGAAATTGGCAACTCGACCCGAGACTGACCCACCTCGGCCGCCCGCCCCGAAAGCACCAACATCCCCTCGCCAAACGTCATATCGATGCCTCGGCTCTCCTCGCTCGTCACAATCGCTGCCTGACGAACCGCCGAATGCAACGCACCTACCGCCAAGTCGAGCTTCATGCCCCCACTTTGCTCAGGAAATACTTTCCTCCAATCAGGAAAGCGACCTTCGAGCAGACGTGCAGAAATCGTTGCACGGGCCGTATGCACCAAAAACTCGCTCCCCTTCACCGCGACTTGCACTTCCGCATCGCTCGGCGCTACCGCTCGCTCGATCAACTGCACCGCACGAGTTGGCACTATAATCGACTGATCAGCATCAATCTCTTCTCCCGTCGTCGACACGGGCCCGGTCATCTTCGCAAGCCGACGCCCATCCGTGCCTATCGCGGTAATCTGCCCTTCCGAAAACTCAATTTTCACTCCGCCCAATGCGTACCGGCTACTCTCGTTGTCGGTCGCAAACGCTGTCCGACGGATCAGCTCCCGCAGCAATCGAGCAGGCACCTCGTAAAAACTCTTTTCCTCGAACCCTGTCACGCTAGGAAAATCCGCCGGATTCTCTGCCGGAAGCCGAAACTGGCTCCGCTCACCCCGAATCGTTGTTCCCGTCCCATCCGCCTCAAGGTGCAACGTCTCGTCGTTGCTCTCTCGCAAAATCGACCCAAACCGGCTGACCGAAAGCACCACCGATCCCGGCACATGAACGTCCACGCCCGACACCTGATGCCGAATCCCGATTTCTAAGTCCGTCGCTGAAAGCACGGCACCCTCCTTCGTCACCTCCAGCTTCACATTCTGAAGAATCGGCTTGGGACTCCGCGTTGGTGCTACCGTCGCTACCGTTTGAAACGCTTGCAACAGCTGCTCTCGATCGCAAGATACTTTCATCGCTTGGCCTCCCTTTCCTCGATCCGAGGTTTGCTCCATCGAAGATGCTTCGGCGGCAGATTGGTTTTCTAAGGTCGTAGACAACAGACACCTCCTGTAGATGGTAAGTAGGTTTTGTTTATATATATTTAAGTTAGTAGCAGTATTAAAGCGGGGTGCTTTACTGTCGATAGAATTGATTTCTAACGACTAAAGTAAACACCTGAAAGCACTTAGCGAATCGTCGAGTTGGTGGAAAAGCCGTTGGCAGGCTGTCGATAGCAAGTCAGTCGAGTGTCGAACAATGAGCGAAAATAAGGAGGGCAACAACAACCGACACCCAAACCCAAATTTAAGAAGCTTAAACAACAACATTCAAACAGGTTTTCCACAATGAGTTAAGTCAGCAACGAATATCAAAGTTCAACTAGGTCACACTCGCAAGGGAGCAAATCAACTTGGCAAACCAAAATCCTTTCAATTCAAACAGCAAATTACAACCGGCACTTTCCAAATAGTTTCAAAATAAGAAAAATATCACACTGCCGTCAAAATCCGTTGCAACTCATCAACCGCTTTCTGAGTTACCGGATCCTCGGCCAGTTGTCGTTCGATGTTTCGATGGGCATGCATAATCGTCGAATGATCGCGGCGGCCAAGGCCCTGCCCAATTTGTGCGTAGCTTACGTCGGTAAGTTTTCGGGCCAAATGGATGACGACTCCACGAGCGTAAACCAGCGATTTGCGGCGAGTCGGGCTCCGCATCGCAGCTTGAGTCAGCGAAAAATACCGTGCAACCACAGCAACAATTTGCTTGAGCCGAATTGGCTCTCGCAACTGGTCCAGGCTTGTGGCCTGGCCACTTTCGCCCGTAAGTTCAAGCTCAGCCAAAGCTCGCAGCAGCATAGGAGCCGGTCCATCGACTTTTTTTGCAAGTGCGTCAAGTCGATCTTCACTAAGCGAGATCGAACGCGATGCGCTAACCAGCCCTAAAATTTCTCGTCGGGCTTCTAAACCAGGCAGTCGCAACTGTACCAGCAAACCGCTGGCAAGCCGATCACGCAGACCGGTTTCGAGCTTCAGCATCGTTGCCGGAGGCTGCTGCGCCGTGAATAGCACCGTGCGGTCGGCAGCAACCAAAGCATCAATTGTATCACGCAATTCACGCTGCACAAAAACGCGGTGAGGCAATCGCTGGAGATCCTCAACAATCAACAATCGAAGATTCGCTAACCGTTGACGAAACGAAACAAGCTCGTTTGCGTCGCGGGCAACATGGAGCTGGCGTGCAAAATCAATCGCGGTGAAGTACTCCACCGAATCTTGGCCAGACAACTGATGAAAGCGACGCGCGATGCCGCGAGCCAAATGCGACTTGCCGCTGCCTGTGGGTCCAACCAATACGAGCGGATTGAAGAGGCAAGAATCGGCGTCAACCAAATCGACATCTAACAAGCGTCGCATCGCGACCGCAGCGAATCGATTTTCGGGACCGGCAACAAACGAAGGCAGCGTTACCTCAGAGTCTCGGCTTGAGTCTCCAATGCAGCTGGGCAAATCGATTTGCGTTACCCCGTTGACCACCTTGGTTCCGTCCACACGCAAGTGTATTTTTTGAGGAGTTTTGAAGCGAGGAAAAGTTGGCTTCCTCGTCGCAGAAAAAGTCGGAAAAACGAAGACCCAATTCTACCCGATCCGGGGCAAAATCGGGAGGTGCTAAGCCGATTTTTTAGAGGTTTCCTACTTGTCGTAAACGCTGACAGCACAAGAGGATACGGCTAGCCGCTTCGTCAATTTCTAACTCGGTCGTCGTGGCCCCCAAGCTAAACCGCACAGCCCCCCCAGCAGCCTCCTCGTCTAGCCCCATCGCAACATGGGCCGCCGACAGTTCACTTGACCCGCTCGAACACGCGGAACCCGTCGAACAAGCCACCCCTTCCAGGTCGAGTGCCATGACTAGCGCCTGACGATTGAGCCCTACAAAGGCAATATTCGAGGTATTCGGAAGACGCTCCGCTCCGCGACCAATCACTACCGCAGTAGGTATTTCAGAAAGAATCGATTGTTCCAATCGGTCTCGTAGCGAAGCCATCTTCTTGGCCCGCAAATCGGCCTCGCGATCACAGTGCTCCAGCGCCACACGCATTCCCACCGCAAGCGCCAAGGTATCGGTGCCTGGCCGCAAATCGGCTTGCTGATGGCCACCAAACGCGATCGGACGGAGAGCCACCTCGTGGCGGACCACCAAAGCTCCAATGCCCAAAGGCCCCCCGAATTTGTGTGCGGCACAGCTCAATAGCGAGACCTTCAGCTCAGAAAAATCAACTCGCAGCTTCCCCACAACCTGAGCAGCGTCCGTATGCAGCGGAATACCTCGTTCGGCGCACAATTCAGCAACCTCGCCAACCGGTTGCAGTACCCCCGTTTCATTATTGCCAAGCATCAGACTGACCAGCCGAGTTTCAGGCCCCAAGGCCTCTTCAATCTCGCCAAGACGCACAGCGCCATGCTCATCAACGCCAACCCGCGCGACTCGGCAACCACGCTGCTCCAGCTGCCCAGCAGGCTCAAGGATACTGGGATGTTCAATCGCAGAAGTCACCAAATGGGAGGATCCAGACCCCTCTCTCTCGCTGGGAGGGGTTAGGGCAGGGCCCGAATCGCCTGAAAAATCAGCCATCCCATGCCCACTCAGCAACCCAAACAGCGTGAGATTGTTCGCTTCGGTCCCGCCGCTAGTAAAAATTACGCGATCCGAGCGAGTACCTCCCAGCCGAGCCCCAAGAAGCTCGCCAATCCGCTCTCGCGTTTCTTCCATAGCCCGACGGGCCTGCCGACCCGGTTCATGCTGGCTTTCCGGGTTCGCTCCAAACCGCAAACTAGCGTCGCGCACCGCATCCGCTGCCGCAGCAAGCATTGGCGAGGTCGCATTATAATCGAGGTAGATCGAGTCAGGCATGCTGGCAGTATAGAGCGACCCGGCACCCGTTCCTATGAGAGCAGCCACCAAAAAACACAAGCATCTCCAAAGCCCAGAGATTGCAATCCCCCGGCTTTCAAACAAGTTTCCGCTCGTAATTAGCCACCAACTCCCAGAAAATCAAACCGTCCCAACAGTACCGCCAAGACGGTTGCCAAGTCAAAAAAACAGGTATTTGACAAAACACTAGTATTCCACCGCTGCTTGGTTTTCGGGTGCCACTGCTGGGCAAGCCAGCAGTGGCACCCAACTTTTAGTTATGACAAAGCACTAGGTGATTGCCAGCTTCTTCCTTTTTTTCTTGGCGAAATTGGCGGTTCAAAATATCGACTTGGCAATCGTCCTGCGCAGATGTGCCCCTGAGGGAGCCGGTCAAACAGCCAAATAATAATGTCCCACACGAGGTCCCCAAAAATCCAAAATTCAACCCCTTTTGTCCCCCTGCTCTCACAAAAAACCCTAGGTTTCTCGAACATTTCGCAAACCTCAAGGGACAAAAACCATGAATTAAGTCCCAAAACATGGGACCCCTAGCCATGGGACAAAACCCCATTCGGGGGGGCCGGGGTAACACGTCACAACACGCGAACCCCAAAGAAAGGCCAGGGATTGCAATCCCTGAGCCCGCCGGCGATTCCAATTGCCATTGCAAGCGGAATTCTTCCCCAGTTACTATCCCAACCGCCAATTTTGGTGCTTTGCAAATCTCCAACGAACTTTCAAAAAGAGAAAATACCATGGCTACTGCGATGCGCTCGATCGTCATGTTGCTGGTTTTGGTCGGATTGCCTTCCGCCTGGGTCTACTACGGCCCCTTGCCGCCCCGTGCCCAGCAAGTCGTCGACCGAGTGGTCGAAATCGCTCAAGACGCCCTCGGGACTCGCCAGCAAACCGAGCGGGCCGAAGCGACGATTTCGGCACCCCGATATCAAACCACTGCCGAGCAAGCCACGCCCGAGTCAACCGCCCCCCAAAGCATTGCCCTACAAGTCCAACCCCTTTTAGAACGGCTCCGGAGTCTTGGAGTTTCAGAGTACACGCTAGAAAAATGGGGAAATGCAGGCCAGCTCTACCGTTTTCGCTGTGCCATGCCCCTGGCCCAAAGCGACGACATCACACGCCAATTTGAAGCCGTTGCGGACAGTCCCCTGCTTTCGGTCGAACAAGTCGTCGTCGAAGTCGCAACTTGGCACGCCTCTCGACAAACTCAAAATCAATTCTAAAGAAAACGTAACAACGAATCAGCTTTCAATCAGCACGTCAAAGCCCAGGAATTACAATTCCTGAGATCCACTCCAATGCAAAAGTTTCAACCCACCCTAGCCACTCTCCTTTCAAGCACTGCGAGTCGCTACCACGCGCCGCTTGCTCGACGGGCGACCGGAACCATCTTGCCGGCAGGCCCACCCCTGGCCGTCGTCACAAGAGTCGCAGCAGACGATTTCCAAGCCAAATTGTCGAGACTCGAAGCCGTGCTTTTCCTCGCACGCGAGCCGATTTCTACGAGAAAACTGGCGAATCTGGCAAAATTGGCCGATGGTACGGAAGCCCGAACTTTACTTCGAGAATTGGCAAAACGCTACGATCAGAGGGCCAGCGCCATGCAAGTCGTCGACCTGGCAGGCGGCGTCCAGTTGCTTACCCGGCCTCAATTGGCCAGTTGGATTCGACGTTTACATGGAGGTCCCGAAGAAATAACCCTTTCGGCTCCTGCGCTGGAAACCCTTTCGGTCGTGGCCTATCGGCAACCCGTCGTACGAGCCGAAGTCGAGGCCGTTCGCGGCGTTCAGTGCGGAGAAATTCTTCGAGTGTTGATGGAACGCGATTTATTGCGTATCGTCGGGCGTGCCGAAGAGCTCGGCCGGCCGTTCCTATACGGGACGACAAAAAAGTTTTTACAAGTTTTTGGTCTTCGACGCTTGGAACAATTGCCAATAATCGATTCTATTCGTAGTGTCGAAAAAAGTGTGTAGAATTGCGTTGGCCTTTCAGTAAAATGGCTTTCTGAGAGATACGTGGAGGAGCAAACCGTGCAGTTGATTGAGATTCACAACCCGAGCAGTTTTACTATGCAATCAAGTAGCGATCCCTTGGCAGCCGAGCTAGACGGCGCCGAATTAGAAAGCCCCGAGCTAGACAGCGACGAACAAGAGAAGGAAGAAGTTGAGGACGAGGACGGAGACGACGAAGAGCAAGAATACGAGTACGAAGATGAAGAGGAGGAAGAGGAAGAAGAAGAAGAATTTGAAGATGGCGACGTGGAATACGAAGACGACGACGAAGACTCCGACGAAGACTCCGACGAAGACGAAGATGACGACGAAGATGACGAAGATGACGAAGAAGACGACGAAGAAGACGACGACCTCGAAGAAGACGAGTGGGAAGAAGTCGACGACGACTCAGAGTATGAAGACGAAGACGATGACGAGGAAGATGATGACTCCGACCTCGATGAAAAGAAAGACGACAAAAGCAAAAAAGATGACGACGACAAAAACAAAAACAAAAACAAAAACGATGGCGATGGCGACGAAGAATACGAATACGAATATGAATATGAGTATGAATACGAAGAAGTCGAGGAGGGTGAAGAGGACGACAGCTCCGATGACGAGGATGATGAAGACGAGAAAAAGTGACCCGCAAATGCTTTGCAAGCACGAGTGCTTTGACCATCAATCGAAAGCTGACAAAGCACGAGTGCTTTGACAACTCTTAGAATTGGGATGCTGTCTGACAGAAGTTATTTGCCCTAAGTAGTTCTGTCAGACAGCAGCCCAACTTTTAGTTATGACAAAGCACTAGTCTTCGAGCTGAAATAGCCTCCGCACCGCGTCGAGCAGCCCGTGCGGCGTCCCTTCCTGCGAGGCATCGCGGAGCGATTCCATCGGCGGGTGCAATATTTTGTTGACCAACCGGTCGGCGAATTGTTCGATCTCCCGACGAACAGGTTCCTCGAGATCGGGGAGTTTTTGGAATAGGCGTTCAAGTTCTGCTTTTTTGGGCCGTTCCAATTCCTGCCGCAAGTTACTAATAACCGGAACCGCGGCACGATGATTGGCATCGACCCAAAAACGCCGTGTCTCCTGAGTAATAATCCCCTCGGCCTTGGGTAGCTCCGCCGCCCGAGCCGATTGGTTGTCCGTACAGACCTTTGCCAAGTCGTCGAGCGAGTACAAGTAGACTCCCAAGGCATCGGCAATCGTAGCGTCGAAGTCGCGAGGAACGGCAAGGTCAAGAACACACAACGCCCGTTGATGCCGGCGGGGCGTCACAAGCTCGTCGTATTTTTCAGCGGTGACGACCGGTTCGCTAGCCGACGTGGTACTAATCGCCAGATCGGCTTCAACCAGTTGGCTCCAAAGTTCTGACCAAGGATGATACTGACCAGCCCATTGCGAGGCCAGCTTTTTGCCTCGTTCGGCATTACGATTGATCACATGAACGTGAGGTTTACCGACATCATGCAGATAGCGAAGCGTCTCCTCGGCCATCTCGCCTGCCCCGATTACCAGCACATGTTTGTCGTCGAAACTTTCAAACACACAACTGGCCAGGTCGGCAATCGCTACGCTGGGGATGCTTACTCGGTGTTTATGAAGCTTCGTTTCGCCCGCCACGCGCCGAGCAGTCCGCAGAGCCGACTGAAACAGATCGTGCAGCAACGGCCCGGTCGAGCCCACGTCCTGGGCCGACTGGTAAGCTTGCTTCACCTGCGCAAGAATCTGCGGCTCGCCAACGACCATGCTCTCCAGGCTCGCCGTAACGCGATACAGATGGCGCACCACGTCCGAGTCGTTGAGGGTGAGCAAATGGCCTTCGACCTGCTTGCTCGAGACATTTCGGTAGTCGAGCAATGCCCCCGTCAATTCTTCCGAGTCCGTCGCACCGGCGGCGTAGAGCTCTACTCGGTTGCAGGTCGCAAGCAGCGCAAGCTCGGAGTTTGGGAACTTCGACCGCCAGCAGTCCAGCGCCTCAAGAGTTTGCCGGTTGTCGAAGGCCAGTTGCTGCCGCACATCAATGGCAGCGTCCTTGTGGCTACAGCCGATCATGCACAGGTTCATAAGAGACCTCCGCGCAAGACGTTGGTCGTCGAAGGCGAGACCTGGGCTTCCACACTTCCGAGTTCTCCCTTGGTATGCAGAGAATCTCGAAGCGTGACCGCCGCGAGCACCAGCATCAGAAAGCCAAAGGCGGCCAATGTCAGATAAGCAACCTTGCGTCCCTGGCGTGCCGCGGGATAGACGAGACGAAACACCTCGGCCACGACGAGCCATAGCTGCATTACGGCCAGAGACATCACCACCGGATCGGTCCAAGGTACGAAGTTTTGGTCGCCTTCCTGGGCCAACCGGCTCAGAATTCCCGTCAGCAGTCCGCCACCAACCAGCAAAGTCGCTGCTCCCAACGACCGGCTATTCATCCGTTCAAGCCATTCCAGGCTTGGTAACTGGAATCGGCTTTGGGTGAGAGGAAGCTTGTTTTTGAGTCGGTAGCTTTGAATCAGATACATCAACCCCGCCAGAAATCCCATCAATACAACGACCGTTCCGAGCATGAGCAGGACCCCATGGACTTGCCCCCAAATCCGCGGCGACTGAAACGTCGCTAAAGGGGTCGTGGTTGTGAACCGCGAAACTCCGATCAGCACCAACACAGCAGGCAGCATGAACAGCCCCATCGCCGAACGTGGGAAATAGAACTTCAACACCAGATAGACGGCCGCAAGTGCCCAGGCAGCCAGGATGTACCAATCTTGTTGACTGGCTAAGGGAGCAGCGGGCATCTCGGCTACGCGTTTTCCCAAGTACCAAGTATGGGCAACCAGCCCAGAGGCTCCTGCTAAGAAAAGCACCAACCGCCGCAATCGAATTTGGCGCCATAATCCCAGCAACTCCAGCGCTAGCGCAATCGCATAGCAAGCAGAGAAGCAGAGCATGTTGATACCAGAATCCATAGTTGAGGTTCTCGCTTAGTTGCTGGCGGACTCGCCATCCAATCCATACTGCTTGATTTTTTTATGCAGCGTATTTCGGTTGATCCCCAACCGTGCCGCGGCTTTGATTTGTACGTTACCACAATCAGACAAAACTTGAGCAATCACTTCCCGCTCCACACGATCAACAATCCGCCCGTGCAAGTCGGTGTCTTCACTGCTCATGCCGTTCAGCCCAATGTATACCAGCTCTTCGGTGAGCGACTCGAAGTCCATGGCACGAGTGCCAAGGGTCCGCGCCTGGCGTCCCGTGGTCACAACCGACGGCAGCAGCGAACAATTCAATTCGTCGCCGTGGGCCATCACCACCGCCCGTTCAACATTGTTTTGCAGTTCACGCACATTTCCCGGCCAGCGATAGTTTTGCAACGCCTCCATCGCAGCTGGTTCGATATGGGCGACGTAGCGATCGTTTTGCTCATTATAGAGGTTGAGAAAGTGCGTTACCAACAGGGGGATGTCTTCGGACCGCTCGCGCAGCGGGGGCAGGCAAATGGGCACCACGTTGAGCCGGTAGTAAAGGTCTTCGCGAAAGCTTCCTTCCTCAACCAGTTCCAGCAGATCACGGTTGCTTGCCGCAATTACCCGGGTGTCGACCTTGACGGTTCGAGTGTCGCCTACCTTTTCAAACTCTCGTTCCTGCAGGGCTCGCAGTAGTTTTACTTGCAGGTGGAGTGAGGTGGAGTTGATTTCGTCGAGAAAGATGGTGCCTTTATGAGCCGCTTCAAAGCGACCGGTCCGATTTTCAATCGCACCAGTAAATGCACCGCGGACGTGGCCGAACAGCTCGCTTTCTAGCAGGCTTTCGCTTAGCGCTCCGCAATTGACTCGTATGAATGGTTGCTTACGTCGATTGCTTAATTCATGAATCGCCTTGGCGATCAGCTCTTTACCGGTACCGGTCTCGCCTAGCAGCAGCACCGAAGCGTTGGACCGCGAAACTTGGCGCGTGTCGCGATACACGTCTGCCATCGCCGAGCTCGCGCCGATAATATTGGGCAGCGGCGCAGTGGCTGGGTCGTTTGTATCGAAGTTAGTTGGGTTGGTTGCCATAACAGCAAGCGATTAGGGGTTAGGTCCCGGGGGAGGCATCCTTGGGATTTGCCATTGGTGAATTTTTCCCTTCTAAAACATCAAGCATTCGGCTGAGAAGTTGTTGAGTTGCTTCATCGGCTGCTTCGCTGGCGTTGTAGCGGTCGTACTGGCGATGAATCTCGGCGGCGGTAAGCTGCTTGCCAAAGCGTGTGATGTTTGTAGCAAATGAGGTGGCTGCGCGTTGACGTAGTTCAATCGGTTGGGCGTTTTGGCTCGCCAAGTCGAGTAGCGTTTGTTGACTTCCCGCGGTACCCACAACGGCGAGGGCCCGTAGGGAAGGCTCAGCCAACTCAGGCATATAGACGGTCTCTTGTAGCACGGCCGAGCCTCGGAGTAACTCGTCGTAGGGATGCCCTGCTTCGAGTAATTGGCCGATCCAAGTTAGTGCTTGGACGGCTTGTTGGGTTCGCCGTTCCAGCGACTCTTGCGAGTAGCCAAGCTCGTTTAATTGGCGGAGGAGATCGTCCATGGCAACTTCATCGTGTGGTCGGGGTACGGCAATCAGCCGGTCGTCGTGGTCAGCAATGCGTCGCGATCGATCAAGGCCCGATAAGCTACTGAGCACGGCAATCGGAATCCGGCCTGTTCGGCTGTGAGACCGGAGCTGGAAGGCAATTTCACGAAGCGAAGGGCGACCAATATCGCTATCAAGAAGTATCAGCGAAAGACTGGGTGATTCGGTCGCGATGGCCAAAGCTTGGCTTCCCGAGGTGACCGCGGTGGCGTTGAGACCTCTTTCTCGCAATTGGGCTGCCCAGTTGCTTCCGCGAACCGCAATCAACGAGGCCACGACTGCTTCGGGCGCACTTGCTCCGGCAGCAAACTCCCAGAGCGCCTTGGGCACGTTGCTTGCCCCGGCAAAAGTTGCTTGCGGCGAGAGCTTCATGATTGCTTCTAAGGCCTCGTAGCGAAGCTCGCGGTCGGCGTGTCCCACGGCTGTTGCTAGAGGCGAAGGGCGGCCGCCAGTTGATCGAAACGCTTGGGAGTCGACTTGTTCGCCAAGAAGCTTGGCACAGGCGATGGCCGCGGCAACTTTGTTTTCTTTGACCGCCTTTGCCAACACTTCGCCCAATTGCTCGGGGCCTAGCGTCGCGGCAAACTTTTGAGCCGTGGCGGGTGATTCGGTTCCTAGCAACTTTGCAACCTGGAAAGCAGAGATGAGCGAGCCATACTGATCGTCGGCAGTGGCTCCCTGCAAACTGCCTAAGGTGCGGGCAAGCCTTGCCGCGGCCAGCACTTGATAACCGGCGATCGAAACTTCGCGAACTGCGAACGAACCGGTTGTCGCCTCGAACGTCCACCATTGGTACAAGCTGGCAGCAGGGCGAGAGTTCGAGGCGACTCCGCGTTCCATCCGTTTGATTTCGTTTCGGAAAAAAGTTGGTACGTCTCTTCTGGTAGGTACCGGCAGATTCATTTTTTGTAGTGCAGCCGCTGCCGCAGAAGCAACTGCCGGATCGTTGTCCAATCCGCCAGCGAGCGCTGCCAACCAAGGGGTGGCGGGGCCGAGTCGCAGATATCCGGCCAATTCGGCCACATCGCGGCGACAATGCCCGCTTCCGTCGGCCAAGGCCGCAAGCAGCAGCGGTTCGACTTCGGGGTGCAAATTGGTGAGTCCAAACATCAAGTTGGCCCGTACCGATTCGTCTTCGCTCTGGGCTAAGGCTTCGAGGCAGGCAACTGCCCCAGCGGTTCCGGTCGCTGCTAGATCGACTCGTGCAGCTTTGCGCATTGGGGGCGACGGGTCGTTGAGCTCAGCAACCAGCTTAGCAATCCGTTGGGGATCGCGTGCCTGTTGGGATGCCATTTCGAGACACCGATTGACAAACTTTTTTGCCCCGACAAATTGGGCCGGTGTTTCGTCGGTCGCCGACATCTCGCGGCGGGTCAGTCGCATGAGTCGTGCGGTGCCGAACTGGGTCGCTAAAGCAGCGCAAGCATCGTCGTCGAAATCGGCTTGTGCCGAGGTGTTCCAAATCGCTTCGGCAAGGTCGGCTTCGCCGAGGTCGAGCAAAGTTAAGATCGCTAATAGTTTCCCGCTAGGGGTTTCTCGTGGCGAGTCGAGAACGGCGGCCACGGCAGGACCCCGTTTGGCGGCGTCGGCGAGTAGGGCCGCATCGGTCAACGGTGTCTCGTTGTCCTGGGCGAACAATTGCTGGCCGACAAGTAGCGTCAGCGCTAGCGAGGCCAACCTCAGCGAGACGAACGCCGTAGGTCGGGACGAATCAATCCATAAAAACATACTTAACCACCCATTGGTCTATGTGTTGCCAAATCTCAATTCCGAAAACTCTGTTCACCTTGCGCTGCTTTGCCTCTCAGGAAGCGAGGCAGCACGAGTGCTTTGTCAAATGACGACCCTAATATTCAATACTGACAAATAACTTCTGCCAGACAGCATCCCAATTCTAAGAGTTGTCAACGCACTAGATTCCTAATCTTTCTTGCCACATGCCGACTTGTTTTGCCACTTCGGTCGGTGCGGTTGAGCCGTAGCTAGAAAATGCCTCGATTGCCCGCTCGACGCCCAAGATGTCGTACACTTTTTTGTCGAGCAAGGGGCTTGCTGCCTGAAACTCTTCCAACGAAAGCTCAGCCAGCGGTACGCTTTTTTTCATTGCCAAGGCCACAAGATTTCCGATAATCCCGTGGGCCGTTCGCTGGGGGATGCCTAAGCCGATTAGATATTCCATGAGTGTGGTCGCGTCGAGGTAGCCTCGCTCGAGCCGTTCGGCAATCGCTTCGCGGTTGAGTTCTGCGCCGGCCACGACTGCCGCTGCGAGCGTGACGCAGGCTTCGACTGTCTCGGCGGAGTCGAACACACGCTCTTTGTCTTCTTGGAGATCGCGGTTGTAAGCCAGCGGCAGGCCTTTGACGAGCACCAACAGGCTTTGCAAATTGCCAACGACGCGAGCCGTCTTGCCGCGGGTGAGTTCGAGCACGTCGGGATTGATTTTTTGCGGCATGATCGACGAACCGGTGCAATAGGCCTGAGGCAATGTCAGGAAATTGAACTCGCAGGTCGACCACAGAATCCACTCTTCGGCCCATGTGCTTAGGTGCTCGGCGATGAGCGTGAGGACAAAGCAATACTCGATCGCAAAGTCGCGATCGCTCGAAGAATCGAGGCTGTTGGCCACGACTTCTTCAAATCCTAGTTCGTCGGCTACCATCTGCCGGTCGATGGGTATCGTGGTTCCGGCCAGCGCCGCGGTGCCCAGCGGCAAGTGGTTGACTCGTGCTCGGCAGTCGCTCAGCCGTGTACGATCGCGTTCTAGTTTTTCGCAGTAGGCAAGCCAATAGTGGTTGGCCAGCACCGGCTGAGCCCGTTGCAGGTGGGTGTAGCCGGGCAGAATGACGTCGGCGTCGCGCCGGCAGCGGCTCACAAAAGCCCGTTGCAGGTCGACCAGTAGGTCGTCGAGCCGATCGATGGCATCGCGAATCCAGAGGCGAAAATCAGTCGACACCTGATCGTTCCGGCTACGACCGGTGTGCAGTTTGCGGCCCACGTCGCCGATCTGGTCGATCAGCGCCCGCTCGATGTTCATGTGGATGTCTTCCAGCTCTTGGCGAAAGACAAACGTCCCTTCGGCAATCTGGTTGCCGATTTGCTCAAGGCCTTCGACAATCTGCTGGCACTCTCGGTCGGTGAGTACCCCGGTTTTGGCCAGCATTCGGGCGTGGGCCGATGAGCCACGGATGTCTTGGGTGGTGAGGCGATGGTCGAAGCTCACGCTTTCGGTGAATTTTTCGACCCTTGGGTCGGTCTCCCCATCGAAGACGCCGGACCAGGGTTTATTTTGAGATTCAGACACAGCGAGTCACAGACACGGGCACGAGGAGAAAGTTTACAAACACCCTTACATTAAGTGGTTTAAGTCGCCAAGTCAATCAGTGGTAGGCACTCGTCGCCCAAGAATTAGGCAGACAGACGTTTCATTAAAAGCCGAAGGAATCTGCTTCGACAAACGGCGTTTTCCTCGAATGCTAGTGCTATCGGCGAAAGAATCTTCCAAGAAACGGCTTGCCGACGCGAACCATATCGCAGCAACCGGACTGGATCGGATAAAATGGATTGAGCGGGTCGTATGTGTTTACCCGAAAACCAAGCCGCGATGGAATAGTAGCTGCATAAAATGGGAAGGTTTTTATGATGTCTCGATTTTTCATGTTAGCCCAAGAAGCAGCAATCGTCCCCGGTTCGGCGGCTGTCGAGGCTTTTTTCGGTTTGGGAGCCGACGAGCGATTTGTGGTCTTGCTCGTGGCGATTGGTTGCGGCACCGGCGTGATCATCGTTCTCTCTTACTTTGCCGGAGAGGTGATCGGCACGGTGCATCGCCGCAACGCCGAATATGAACTCAAGCGAGACATGCTCGACCGCGGCATGACGGCCGAGGAGATTGCCCAAGTCATCGAAACGGCTGCGCCACCCGAAGACGGAGTGGAACGCTGGATTACGTCTTGGGGGCGGTGCAAGAAGAAGTCAGGCTGACGGTTTTCTCAGACTGCCAACTTTCGAGTTACTGCGGCTAATTCCGCCCCTAGTTTTTCTACTTGTTCTTGTTGGTGCTCGTCTTTGAGGTTGCCAGAATCGTCAAATGCTTCGTGGGCGTTGGGGATGGCGGTTTGCTCGGGTAAGACCAGCACGCCGATGCTGCTGAGGATCGCTCGGACGTGGACCAGGCCGCGTAGTCCGCCGAGGGCGCCGAGCGAGGCGCTCATGAGGGTTGCGGTTTTGTTTTGGTAAGCGGCAAGACGCGATTCGCCTTCGGCGGGACGCGAGACCCAGTCGATTACGTTTTTCAGGAGCGGGCTGATCGAGCTGTTGTACTCGGGCGAAGCGATCAGCAGGCCGTCGTGCTCGAAAAACAGTTGTTTGAGTTTCGTAGCGTTCTCGGGCGGCCCGTCTTCTCGCTCTAAGTCTTCGTTGAATAGTGGGAGCGGGTAATCTCGCAAGTCGACGACCGTGACCGTAGCGCCAGCCGCTTCGGCACCGCGAGCGGCGATCCGCACGAGCAATTGGTTGTAAGAGTTGCTTCTTGCACTTCCTGAAAAAGCTAAAATCCGAGGGGGCGTATTGTTCATTGCTGTTCTCCTGTGCTTGCGGCACCACGATTATCTAAACTCAGCGGGCCAGATCCGGTGGCCATGATCATGAGCATCGCCCCCATTAGAGCCATGTTTTTCATGAAATCAATCATCTGCTGCTGGCGAGCCCCTGGATCTTCCAAGGTCCAAAAGTCGTGGAAAAAGTAGGTTGCCAGCACGAGAAAGATTAGCAGCAAGGTTGCTCCAACGCGAGCTCGGTAGCCGAAGATTACCGACAAGCTCCCTGTCAACAAAAACGCGATCGCTCCCGCCAGCATTACTTTTGCAGCTGGTACGCCTTCTGCGGACATGTACCCGGCCACATGGTTGAATGACGGAATTTTGTTTCCGACGGCGCTCATGAAAAATATTGTGCAGAGTAGGATTCGACCAATCACGGTCAGTAGTGCTTGTAGGAATGGGTTCATCGTTTGGTTGCCTTTTTGTTGAAATGGGAAGAATTGGTTCCTCGTTCGAATTCGCTTCCTTGTCTTGACGGACCTTCCAGCGATTATTTTCTTAGCAATTGCTTTACTCGCCCTGCTATTTCATCCGATTTGGCAAAACCTTTTGCTACGAGAGGATCTTTCTCTATTCAGTGTCTCCTCTATTGTTGAGCACTCATCTAATTGCAGAAATAAAATCATTTTTTCACGGGCGCATCACCACGAGCTTTGGACAGGAGTCGGATCAGGTCGGCTAGCTCCTTTTTGGTCAAGTGATTCAGGCTTGCTTTCTCGGCTTCAGCCAAAGGTTTCGCGAGTTTTGTGAGAATCTTTTTGCCAGCGGCAGTAATTTCTACAAGAACTACGCGTCGATCTTGCAGTGAGCGCTCTCGACGAACGGACTTCGCTTTTTCTAAACGGTCGAGCAATCGAGTGATATCCGGAACAGAAGTGATCATCTGAGAGGCGATTTCCAGACAGGGAAGCCCCGTCTCTTGATGACCTCGTAAAATCCGTAGAATGTTGTACTGAGGGCTCGAAATACCGTGCTCTCGAAACAGACGATCAAAAGGGGCTGAGAGCAAGCTGTGGGTTCGTAGGATACTGAGATAAGCCTCCTGCTCGGCGCTCTCAAAGGGCTGCTTTTTCTTCACTTCGCGTTGTAGCTGGGATTTTGCCATCTAGGATTCCTCTGAAGCTCTTAATCGACTGAGGGCTCATTGTACGTTAGGACAATAGTTGAGTCAACATGTAAATAACGGAAATCGGAACTTGTCGACAAAGTTTGTTCTCTGAGCGAAGGAGGTCGGTTGCTAGCGGTAACTGACCGACACAAAGTTTCCTGAGCGAAAGAGAAATTGCAGTGGATTTCCCAATGTTTTCTCGCCTAAGCTCGCTTGTCCTTTCGCCCAGGCAGTGTTCACTCGGCACGGCAAGAAGCGGGTTAGCCGACAGATTGGCGTCTTTTGCCGACTAGCATCCATGCGGCAGCGAATGCTCCCAAGAGCAGCGTGCTTGGCTCGGGGATCGCGACGAGGTTGGAAACGAAGACTCCACTGGTGCCATCGGTGAAAGTGGCGAGAAACGCGAGTTGTCCTGAATTGTTGAAACCGCTCGGCCGGCCATCTTCGTTGCCGGTTTCGCCGGCAAAAGAGAGGCCGCTGATCGTGCGGAAATCTGTGCCCGGTCCGTCATCGACATCAAGCATGTCGCCTGTACGGGCGATGAGCTTCAAGATACCCGACGGGTCCTCTGCCCAGATGCCACGGTCATTGTCGCTGTCCACCTCCGTGCCGGTGAGACGCCCAAAAAACGCCACCTGGCCTTCGCCATTTAGAACTGGGGTGCTGTTACTGAAATCTCCAAAGTTGGCACCGCCCGTTTCGGGGGCCACATTTCCCTCAAGAGCGACTAGGCCCAATCCAGTACCTCCTGCCTCCGACCAGATACCAGAGTTGTTGTTAAGGTCCACTCCTGTGCCGATGAGGCGCCCAATGAACGCCGTCTGGCCCGCGCCATTGAGGACTAAGGCGGTGTTTCTCGTAAAATCTGCAAAGAAGGCACCATTAGATTCGGGGGCCACAAATCCCCTACGGGTGACTAAGGTCAACCCTGCACCTCCTCCTTCCGACCAGACGCCAGAGCCGTTCCTGCTGTTCCCCCCCGTGCCGGTGAAGAACCCAGTGAACGCCGTCTGGCCCGCGTCATTGAGGACTAGGGCATCGAAACTGAAACCGCCGAAAGAAAAATTGGCACCACCGGTTCCGGGCGCTACACCTCCCTTGCGGGCGACCAGAGTCAATCCAGCATCGCCCCCTTCCGACCAGATACCAACGTCGTTGCCGCTGCTTACCCCAGTGCCGGTGAGGCGCGCAAAGAATGCAGTCTGCCCCGCGTCATTGAAGGCTGGAGTGCTGAAGTTCTGGTTGGAAGCAAAATTGGCACCGCCAGTGTTGGGAGCTATATTTCCCGCACGAGCGACCAGAGTCAATCCGGTGCTGCCTCCCGACCAGATGCCACGGTCATTAAAAAAGTCCACTCCCGTGCCGGTGAGGGACCCAATGAACGCCAATTGCCCTGCGTTGTTGAGGGGTGGAATTATACCGAAACCGAAATATGAAAAGTTAGCACCGCCAGTTTCAGGGGCCACGTTTCCTGCACGTGCGGCTAGAGCTAATCCTAAGCCTCCTCCTTCTGACCAGATGCCGGCACGGTTATGATTGCTTGCCTCCGTATTTTGCTGGACAATCCCAAAGAATGCCGTCTGCCCTGCGTTATTGAGGACGGGGGTTCCGAATTCGGAACTTGAAAATCGGGCACCGTCCGTTTCGGGGGCCACATTTTCCGCACGAGCGACCAGGGCTAAGCCATCGCCTCCCCCCTCAGACCAGATTCCAGAGTTGTTGCTAGCGCTCACTTCGTCGCCGGTGAGGAATCCACGGAATGCCGTCTGGCCAGCATCATTGAGGACAGGAGCACCGAAACCAAAGCCAAAACCTGAAAAGTTGACATTGCCGTTGGTGCCAGGGGCTGCATTTCCGGAGAGCGCCACGGTACGCAGGCTTTGTGCCCCAGCAACAGAAACCAAACAACCAAACAGCAAGCAGGCGGCATAGAGGGAGATTCTCAAAGGTCGACCTTTCCGGATAAATTGGCAAATCTACGAAAAAAGGCGTCACGACAATCGCACCGAAACTTGCCTTGCGGCAGGGGGGTGCGAGCTGTCGTGACGCCTTTGATTAGTTCTGACTCGTGTGGTGTTTAACGACTTCTGGTGAAAACTCAGTACAGGCGAGTTTAACCACCTACTGCCGATAGTGCAATCTATTTGCCAGGATATCCAGCCTCCTAGACTTTCACCCCGCAGGCGACCACCCTAGCTTGGGCTGCGAATCTACCTGAACCGCCACCTCGCCTTGCAGCTTGCGTACCGCCTGCTCGCTGGTGGCCACTTCCTCAGCCGAGGTGAGCCAATCGACCGTTACCTGCGTCGACCAAGTTTCGCCTGCCGCGAGTTTCACCACGCGGCCTTGTTCTTGTTCAAACGGTCGCGGATTCGGAAAATTGGTTGCCGGCTCGAGGCCCGTGACATACCCGTCGGCCGAGGCGACCATGTTTTTCCAAAGCGTGAAATGCGGAAGCTGTTTGGTATTGAATCGTACTGCCGCACCGGCGTTATTTTCCGCGTTTTTTAACAGCACTTGTGTCAGGTTGTTTTTGTCGGAGAGCAGATCGAAGAAAAAACATTGCTCCGGCGAGCCGGTGGTTGGCGGGCCGTAGTTGTTCCAGGTGTCGATGTGAGCGGTTGCTTCGGGGTCGTGCGGCGCGACTTCGCGTACAGGCGCGACGAGTTGGGCACCGTCGCCAAGCATCGGCTCGCCAAAATTGATGTGGTAGAGCATTTGCATTTCGGCCGGTGTGCCGCCGACATTTTTGACTTCGTCGTCGAAGGTGAACGAAGTCGACCCGACCGCCATGGTGACCGAGGCGACGAGTTGGATTTTTTGGAAATGGAAACGGGTTTCGTCGACCACTCCGCGCACGGTGATCGTGCCGGCCGAGTCGTCGAGAATGATAGAGACTTGCTGAGCTGGGCGATTTGCAATTCGGCCATGCAACGGGTAGGCGAGCCGCCCGTTTTTATCAAAAGCGGGTCCGCCGTTGCTTTCCAGTCCACAACGGACGACTAGCTCGTCAAATCCTTCGAGCCAGCCGAATCCGCTGGACTCGGTGAGCGGGACAAACTTGGGGTGGACCGGCCCGCGGACGGGCGACTGCCAGCCGAGAAGGCTGCCATCGGGCAGCTCAGCCCGCCAGATGCCCATGCCTCGGGTGGGAAGAATCGAGAGCCGCATTTGGCCCGTATCAACTTCGATCAGCTCGACGCCGTCCTGCAATCCGCCGCGTAGCGTGCGCTTTGCAACGCTCCAGCCTTCGCCGAGGCCCGGCATATCGGCCGAAGTGAGTCGAAATTCATCTTCGTGCTTTTGGCAGGTCGCATTGGTCAGCGTCCAAGTTTTTTCCGGCATATTTTCCAGCTCCTTAAAGGGGAGGGCTGACGGGAGTCAGGCTTGCCCCTCGGTGCGAGGCTTGCACTTTTGATAGTGCAGATTAGCGGAGTCTGCGAGTTTGTGCTAGCACTGCGGTCGCGAGTTCAGGACGATTCCAAGTCGATATTTTGAACCGCCAAGAGCGCCAAAAAAAGAAGCTGGCGATCGCCTTAGAAGACTCTCGCGGGTGTTCTGCTTTCAGCACGGTTTACCCCTTACACATGCCAGGATGGTGACCGGAACACATCCGCGCAACACGCTCTAAACGCCGATTTTTCTTGGCTTTACAATCGTCCTGGTCGCGCGTTGCCGCGGGCAAAGCGACGAGGGGCCGACATCGCAATAAGGCTGCCGAGGCTTAGAAATACCCAACTGGCCGGTTCTGGGACCGCCATGAAAAAACTCGTAGGCATGCTGGTGAAACTAGTATTCCAATTCACGATGTCCATCATGGTGAGTTGGTCGAAAGGAACCATCTTTTCGGTACCCAGCAGGGCTAAGATTTCTGGCGATTGCAAGTCGGCATCTCCGATGAAGAAAAAGGAATCGCCATCTCGAACTCGCGTGAATTGGTCGGTGAGCGCCGCTCCGATAAGCTCCCCAACGCTTGCCCCTGCAAAATGTTCTTCGGCCAACGCGCCAACCCATGCGTCGATTTCATCCACGCTACCGTAGAGCGATTCCAGCTTTATTTGGAGAACGACATCGCTGGTGATTTCCGAAAAACTGGTCTTCGCCGAAAGGCCGTAGGCGGTGCGAAGCGTGTTGTAGTCGGGCAGGCCCTGTTCGCGGCCCCGTTGGATATTGAGCGAGGCCAAGTCGATACCGACGCCGCCTGAGGGAGCGAAGAGGAAATCTCGCAAGTCGTCGCTGATTTTCAAATCGATTTTCTGCGCCGGTTGCATCGCCATCCCCATCATCGTCTGCTCCACCAAACTAGGGTCGGACATCATTCGATCGGGGCGAAAGAAGGCATCGCGCAACTCAAGTTGCCCCAGCGAGGTGCCCCCTTCTCCCGCTAACAGGAGATTGCTCTCGATCATACTATGGCCCAGGCGAAACATTCCCGCGGCAAACTCGTTGGCGACCCCAGCGTTGACATTGGCATCGTAAGTGTAGTCAGCAGCGCTCGGGGCGGCCGATCCCATGAGGGCAGGCAAAAATTCGTTGTACGTGATGGCCTGAATTTGTGCGCCAACAATCTTTCGAGCCGTTTGGTAGATCCGCTCGTCGTCCCAGGAAGGATTTCCCGTAGAGAGCGCGCCTGCAAGTCGATTGTGCTCGCGCATAAAAAGCGTTTGAATTGCGGTGAGGCCCGTCTGCTCGTTGGCGCGGACATCTCCGGCAAGAAACATCGTCGCGCCGGTGCCTCCATCGTCATTGTCGAGTGCCCCGAGCGCCGCGTCATCCGTATTCCTTGGCAGCAAATTGCCTGCGCTGCTTTTCAGCAGCCCTCCCGACATGGTTCGCAAGGCATTGGCACGGGCTAGGCTCGAACCGTAAACGTTCGAGGCATCCAGATAGCTGCTGATCGAGTTGACCTGCTGGCGCGGATTGCCTGGAAGGCCTGTCGAGGGGTCGTACTCCGAGCGATTCATGGGTATCACGGCCATTCCCGAGGGGTCGGGCTGTGGGGTGAAAATATCTGAGGTGCCGAATTCGGAACCGTTCTGCGTGAGGACGAGATCGTGGTCGATGAACTGCCCCCACTGCCATGTCCCGCTAAGCAATCCTCTCGGGTCCCTGATACTGCTCGACTGGGCAGAAATCGAGTTGCTGACTGTGCGAGCGTTTGGCAACGTAGGCGAGCTAAGAAAAGTGGAGCCAGAACCATCTCCGGGATACTCAGCAGGAGCGAGACGCAGAAGTTGCGTTCCTGCCGCTCCCCATGAGATGTTGGCGCTGTTGTTGCCTACGCCGTTGTACGTTCGGAATTGGGCCAGCACCAGCTGACCGTCAAGCAAAAGCAAAGTTCCCATCGCGATCGTGAAAGCGATCAAGGCGAGAAGTGAGAGGCCCATCGGTTGTTTATTTGTCTTCATCGTTCCAACTTTCAAAGGTTGTTTTCTCAGGTTTCAAATTGCTTGAGCAAGTCTCAGGCAGGTGTTTCGCTCATAGTAAGGTTTACGCTGAAATGTCAGTGTGGTGACCGGAACATGTCCGCACGACGTGTCGTACGGTCCATGGAATCTTCTCGCCAAGCTTGCTTTGTTTCTAAAGCTCCAATAGCTGAGGCACAAAGGAGTTTGCCTAGCAAGCACGAAGAGACCACAACAACAGGTTGGCCGAACGCACACAAAGTGGGCGGGAAAGAAACGCTTGCTTAGGCAAGCATCGTTGGCATTTGAGGCGGACGAGACGGCAACGAAAATCCTTTCCCTCAGGGGGCAGGTTTCTCGTCAGTTGTCCAGTTGCACATTAGCCGCCATCAAAAACGTGGCACAAGACTCACAGGCCACGCTATCCAAAGAACTCGAGATTTGCTTGTTCCAATACCACCTCTGCCGAAGCCCGCGGGGCACGCCCCCAAGCGGTAAACAAAGGTAGATACTTCCATAGCGATAGGAAGCTCCCTCTATTCTAGCCGCCTGAAAGCCAGCTCGTCAAGAAAAAATGCACGGGCGGCCGATTTGCGCCAATTTGCACGCCGATCTGGCTGATTTAGCGGGGTCGGCAACGACCAAGCGGCGGGGCGCTCGTCGTTGCCGACCACGCTAACTTTCGATAACCTTACGTTTTCCCTTTTTTCCTCTGTAGAGCACCCATGTCCGATCCTTACTTCCAAGAACTGTTTGCCGAGCGAATTGGCGGGGCCCTGTATGGCAAGGGGACCGCGATCTATAAATTTGAGAAAATCAAACGGGCCAAGCGCAAGGCTTTGGCCGACCATCCCGAACGCCAGTTGCTCGACTTTGGCATCGGCGAAAACGATGGCGTTGCCGATCCTGGTGTGCTCGCCACGATGGCCGAAGAAATTGGCAAGCCCGAAAATCGCGGCTATGCCGATAACGGGATTATCGAATTCAAAGAAGCCGTTGCGCGGTTCATGCAACGAGAGTACGCCGTCGAACTCGATGCTGCGACTGAGGTGAATCATTGCATCGGTTCAAAAACGGCACTTGCAATATTGCCGGCCACGCTGATCAACCCCGGCGACATCACGCTGATGACCGTCCCCGGCTATCCTGTGGCCGGGACACACACCACTTACTACGACGGCATTGTCTATAAGCTACCGCTGCTGGCCGAAAATAATTTCCTGCCCGATCTCGAAGGGATTCCCGACGAGGTTCGAGAGAAGGCCAAGCTACTCGTGCTCTGTTATCCCAACAGCCCAACCGGGGCGACGGCCACTCGCGAGTTTTACGAGCAGGTCGTGCAGTTTGCCCGTGACAACAAAATTGTGGTTGTTCAGGATGCGGCCCATGCGCTGCTTTCGTTCGATCGCGAGCCCAACAGCTTTCTGTCGGTGCCGGGTGCGAAGGATGTGGGCATCGAAATCCATTCGATGTCGAAAGGTTTTGACATGATCGGCTGGCGGATCGGCTGGGTTTGTGGTCACGAACGTTTGGTAAGCGCCTTTGCCGACGTGAAAGACAATTGCGATTCGGGCCAGTTCATCGCCATTCAAAAAGCGGCTGTCGTGGCGCTGGACGACGAGTCGATTCCTCGCCGGATTCATGCCAAGTACAAACGACGCCTCGAAAAGCTGGTGGCTATGCTTCAGCGATGTGGTTTTCAATGCGAAGTCCCAGGAGGCACCTACTTTCTTTACACGCCATCGCCGAAGGGCTTGGAAGGCGGTCCACAGTTTGCCAGCATCGATTTTGAGAACGCGGAAGCTGCCAGCCAGTATCTCATCACCGAGCAGTCGATCTGCACGGTCCCTTGGGACGATGCGGGTTCGTTTCTGCGGTTCTCGGTCACCTACGAGGCCGCCGACGAAGCAGCCGAGGACGCACTCATGGCCGAAACCGAGTCGCGACTTCAGCAGATCAAGCTGTTGTTCTGATTGCGAGCCTGTCGCAGCCGAATGGCCTATTCCTACGAAGAACAAGACCAACCACGAACTGTTACGAATACACACGAATTCCAGGGGAGCATTCCTAACAGTTCGATTCCCTGCTTGTTTATTCGTGGTTACATTTTTTCATGCGTAAACGGCGCCTGATTTCCAAGCTGGAGTTTTTTCTATTCACAAGGCGAGGCAACTCAAAAATGTCCAACATCTCCCCAGAAAATACTCGCCTCGGATGGATCGGCACCGGCGTCATGGGCGCCAGCATGTGCCGCCACCTAATCGAAGCCGGCTATGCTACCACTATTTTCAACCGAACTCGTACCAAGGCCGAACCACTATTGGCCCTCGGCGCAACCTGGGCCGACACCCCACGGCAAGTTGCCGAACAAGCGGACGTCGTCTTTTCGATCGTCGGTTACCCTGCCGACGTCCGTGAAGTCGTCCTCGGAGCGAACGGCGCCCTAGCCGGTTGCGATCTGGGCGCAGTGCTCGTCGAAATGACCACCAGTCAGCCTTCGCTGGCCGTCGAAATTGCCGAAGCGGCTGCCGCCAAAAATGTCGTCAGCATCGACGCCCCCGTCTCCGGCGGCGATGTCGGTGCCCGGAACGGCACGCTCTCGATCATGATCGGCGGCGACCGCCCAACCGTCCAGCGGCTGGCCCCGCTTTGGGAAGTCCTGGGTTCGACCTGGGTATGTCAAGGCCCCGCCGGCGCAGGGCAACACACCAAGATGGTCAACCAAACCCTCATCGGCGGCAACATGGTCGGCGTTTGCGAAGCATTGCTCTACGCCTACCGTTCGGGGCTTGATCTCGAAAGCGTCATGCGTTCGGTTTCGACCGGTGCGGCAGGCAGTTGGTCGCTTAGCAACCTCGGCCCGCGTATCATTGCCGGCGACTTCGAGCCCGGTTTCTTCGTCGAACATTTCATCAAAGACATGGGCATCGCCCTCGAAGAAGCCCGCCAAATGAACCTCAAACTCCCCGGCCTCGAACTTGCCGAACAGCTCTACAAAAACCTAGCCGCCGCCGGCCACGCCCGCAAAGGAACCCAAGCCCTCATGCTCGCCCTAGCCGAAATGTCCGGTCTAGAATGGCCAAGCAACCCCGGGCCAAAGCAAAAATAGCCGCGATCTGGCCAGATCGCCAGAGTGAGCAACAATAAATGAAATGATTTCAAGCTAGCACTTTTTCGTACGACTAGAGAAAGTCCGTTTAGGGAAGATTTCAAACGGGTGCTTTGCTACCAGCAAGGTTTGGTTTTCGCATACCAGCACAGTGACCGGAGCATTCGGGGCGGCCCGCACAAAGGCTGCCCTAGCTTTACTTGCCCCTGCCAGGTACTTTCTCCCCTGCCCTCAATGCAATACGCAGACTTAGCCCCTCCTGTCTTAACTATGCGACCTACTACAATGCAGCTCACAGCAATCGCTGCAATTTTAATACTCGCAATCCAAAACTCTCCCGTCTATGGGGCTGGGGAGGCAATACAGGCAGAGCCTAGAGCCATTGTCGATGCATTGGATGCTTCTCTGAACGAAAATGAACTTCTGCACCAACCAGTCAATCTCAATGCAAGTAACCTCTTATTATCCAACTGGAACTTTGAAACGGATATCCTACTCGCGAACCTTGACTATGGTAGCGTAGACTTTACTGGAGAAGACGGAGACGGCGAAATTGCGACAGGCCTAAGGTTTTCACTTGGCTGGAAAAGTGATTCAGGGTTCGGAATCCGAACTCGTCTATCAGCTCGAAATGTTGATGGAGCTTCGGAGGGCCTTTCTTTCCAGAGAGTCAACGGTATCGCTGACGGACCGATCAACGGCTTTACGTACCGTGGGGCATCGTCGAACGCCACAAGTAACCACCCGGTGGAGATACGCACAGCCACCTTCGACATCGAACTCTTTAAGAACATTTCGCTAGAGCGTACGGATTTTCTTCTAGGCGCTGGTCTAAGGAGTGCCGGGTTTCGAACATACGTACCTCAAATTATTGAAAACACAGTTGGTACTTCGGGCATCTCGCTCTTCTCTGAGGCAAGGCATCTACTGCTAATGAGCGAACATAGTGAGTTAGCGGTGGTCGGTAGTGGCCGTGTCTCGTTTCTAACGGGCGAATGGGAAAGCAGGATAGCCGCGGCCATGATCGAAGTGAAGACTGACATGACGATCACCGAAGGCTCACTAGGCTTGGAGTGGTCGCGAAGCCTGGGGCGAGCGGTTTTTTTCCTGCGAGCCCAATACGAATATCAACTATGGAACAGCGAAGTCACCAGTGATCTTGCATTCAACGGTGGCGCACTTCGTGCCGGCCTGAGCTGGTAAAGTTTGCAAGCCTCAGTGATCTGACAGATCACTACTCATGACACCGCACGTAATGACGAAAATTTCTTTCCTTCAAACTAAACCACTCACAACAGAGTCAGAAAACCTATCGTCGGTTGTGTCTGGAACCTCTCGATTTGAGAAGAATTCTTTCGCAACAAAGTTTCCACAATCTCTGTTGAACAGTTGCCACTACGAATCCAAAGAATCTTTGGCGGTGGACCTTCGAGCACGCTACGGATATGGAAGTCTTCGTCTTTTGTGACGATTGCAAAAGCATGCTTCTTGGCGTAATCCCAGATAGCCTCGTCTGAAGCAGACTGCAAGCCAATATTTCGCACATGCTCAGAATCGGGATACAAATCGGTCAAACGAGCCGCGAGCTTGTGAGACAGATGTTGGTCCAATAACAACTTCACTGAGACGAAACCGAATCAAGACGCCGTTCTCGATCCGCTGCATAAGCTAAGCAAGCCAAAATATCGTCTCGCGTGAGATCAGGAATGTCATCAACAATTGCTTCCATCGACATGCCTCCGGCCAAATAGTCGAGGACATCGCCAACCGTAATACGCAGCCCTCGAACACACGGTTTGCCTCCGCGTTTCCCAGGCTCAAAGGTAATGATGCTGCGATAGTCCATGCTTTCAGCCTAGGCAGGTTGATGGGAAACGTCAACAACAGCCTGCACTCCGCCGAAATTCTTTTTCGTCAAGCGTCGTACCTTGCTGCACTTGCTCGAACGTCAATTCCGCTTGCGGCCAACCGAAGCAGGCAAGTAGCCGGTCGAATGCTTCTTCGGGGCATGCGCCGCGAAGTTCCACCCGATGCAACCGATCTTCAAAATCGAACAAGTGGCCATCAATTTGCCAACGCGTTTCGCGAACCCCGTCCGACCAAATCCACGAACCATCCGGCTCGAAAATCATCCGAGGCAACGCCTCAAGCGATTCGGCTGCCTGTTCCCAAGTAATCGAAAACGGAGGTCCAAAAACATTGACGTGAAAGCGGTACATAAAGCAAATGACGAATTTAGAATGACGAATGCCGAAACACTTCTGCGACCTCTTGGTCATTCGGTCACTCGGGCGGTAATTGATGTCCCATTTTGTCGCGTTTGGTCGCTAGGTACTCGGCGTTGTGTTCGTTCATCGGCGGCACAATCGGCACTTGGTCGACGACCTCCAAATCGAACCCGCCATAAATAAATGCATCGGTCTTTTTAGGGTTGTTCGTAAGGAGCCGTACTTGAGTCAGCCCCAAATCTTTGAGCAACTGGATGCCAACGCCATAGTCGCGAGAGTCGGCCTTGAAACCGAGCGCGACGTTCGCCTCGACCGTGTCCAAGCCTTCGTCCTGAAGTTTGTAAGCTTTGATTTTTTCGACAAGCCCAATGCCACGCCCCTCCTGGGGAAGATACACCAAAACGCCGCAGCCCTCGCGGCTAATCATATCAAGCGCCATGTGCAGCTGGTCGCCGCAGTCGCAGCGAAGCGATTCAAGCAGGTCGCCCGTGAAGCACGACGAATGCAACCGTACGAGCGGGGCCGGCACCTTGGTCGGATCGCCGATCACAAACACGACCGGCTCTTGCGATTCGTACTTGACGCCATAAGCAATGATCGTCCCCTCGCCATACTTGGTCGGCAACTTGGCTTCGGCCTGCCGGTAGACAAGCTCCTCGCGAACCCGGCGGTAAGCGATCAGCTGTTCAATCGAAATTATCGGCAACGAAAACTTCTCTGCCAGCTCGTGCAACCCGTCCCGCGTGGCCCGATCGCCATGTTGGTCAAGAATTTCGCAAATTGCACCAGCAGGAGTAAGCCCCGCCATACGCGCCAAATCAACGGCCGCCTCGGTATGGCCGGCCCGACGAAGCACGCCCCCTTCTTTAGCCACCAAAGGGAAGAGATGCCCCGGGCGATCGAAGTCGGCGGGGACGCTTTTCGGATTGCACAGTTCAAGAATCGTACGGGCACGCTCGCCGGCCGTAATCCCGGTGCGGCTCGTCCGGTGGTCGACCGGCACGGTGAAGTTCGTACCCAGCGGAGCCGTGTTGTCCTCGACCATCGCTTGCAATTGCAGCCGGCTGCTGACCTCGGGAAGGATAGGCATACAGAGCTGCCCCCGACCGTGGGTGATCATGAAATTGACGCTAGCGGTCGATATTTTTTCGGCCGCGCAGACAAAATCTCCCTCGTTTTCGCGGTCTTCCGCGTCGACAACGATAATAATTTCTCCGCGACCGATCGCCGCGACAGCCTCTTCAATGGTCGAAAATTTGCTTGCCATGCTTCAAAAGCCCATGAAAGTTGGAAAAACTCCGTAAATTCGGGCTCGCGACCTGCCCAATTCTTGCCGTTCCCTCAAAACTCTACGACTATTATAAGTGGGAACCCTGTCTTAGACCATGAGCTCGGAGAACTTGTCGGATGACAAAACCAAATGCCTTCGCAGTCGCACTTTTTGTGTTTTCGAGTGGTTTCGTTCTGCTGAGTTTCGTTCTGCTGGCAAGCTCGGCTGTCGAGGCTGGCGAATATGAGTCGCACTACGGCGAAGTCTATGTTGAACACGAATCGGGGCCACTCAAAGCCGACCTCTACGTTCCCCAAGGCGAAGGCCCTTTTCCGGGCGTTTTGGTCGTTCATGGCGGCGCATGGCACATGGGCACCCGGGCTCAGCTCTCGGGTTTTGCCCAACTGCTAGCCAGCCGAGGGATGACGGCAGTTGCAATCAGCTATCGTCTGGCTCCCACCTACCAATTCCCCGCCCAGATCGAAGATTGCAAAGAAGCGGTCCGGTGGATGCGAAACCATGCCGAACGGCTAAAAATCGATCCTAAGCGGATTGGTGGATTCGGCTACTCGGCTGGCGCCCAGCTAGTGACCTTGCTCGGAACGACCGACGCCGACGATGGACTCGAAGGCGAGACCAGTCCGGCCGAAACGCCCAGCACTCGGCTTCAGGCGGTTGCCGGCGGGGGCGTCCCCTGCGATTTCCGTACATTTCCGTTAGATATCGAGATGTTATCGTTTTGGCTGGGAGGCACACGTCGACAAAAAGCCGAGCAATACCGCCTCGCTTCGCCAGTCGAATTTGTCTCGCCCGACGACCCGCCGATGTTTTTTTTCCACGGCGAAAACGACGACCTCGTCCCTCTGACAAGTCCCCTCGCGATGTGCGAAAGGCTCAAGAGCGCAGGCGTGCCAAACGGGCTCTACATCGTCCCCGGCGTTGGGCACATCTTTGCGGGATTCGACCGAACCGCGCTCGACAAGTGTGCCACGTTTCTTGCCGAGAAAATGCAGGCCGGGGGTGACGATGTCGAATAACCGAGCGACAATTTCGCCGTTAGAACATGAAGAATACGTCGAACAGGCCCATTTTTTCCGAGTGCTCGGAGAGCGTTTGCTGGAGAACATACCAGCCCAAGAAATTTTGGCCTCGGTTCGCGAAGAGCTTCTGGCAACCACCAAGCTGCCGCTCGCGGTCGATTTCTTGCTCGCCGAGCTACGCCATCAAGGAGCGTTTGCCGAGGGCATGAAAAAGCTGAGCCACTATTTTTCGCCTTTTCAGTGCTACGTGATAACCGAGTCGGAAAACGACCGGCGGCGTTTCGACCTTCGCATTGGGCTACAGATTTTGGCTCGCGAGGCCGAGTATCGAATCGAACCGAACTTAACCCTCCAAGGGTTATTCCTGTTTCAGTTCGAGGCGCTCTGCCGCAACCGTTTGAGTTACGATCTGGGACTCGAAGCCATGGCCAGCGACCCATCGTACGACTCGCCTTGGCACGACTGGATTCTGACCGTCCGCCGCCAGCTCGGTATCGTCGAGCTGGCAGATATGATTTATGTCCGCAGCGATTTTTACCGAGAAAAACAGGCCGCAATCTCTGGCAGCGAGGCTGATTTGGCGTCCGAGCAGGTGCTCTTCGGGAGCCGAGAAGGGCGAATCGCCTGGGCCAACCGAGCGAAAGACCCTCTCATGCTGTTTGCCGCAATGCAGCGCCATCTGGGATATCCCCAGGTGCCGCGGACGAAGCAGGCAGACCCCGAAGAGCGGCTGCTCCCTTCCCTGGCCCGACGCGTCGAGCAGCTAGAATCGCGGATGAAGCTGATACAAGAAGAACAACGAGGCGGCATTAACCTGGAGCAATTCTACACCCCCGAACAAGAGACTTGACGCAAACTCATACCCCTTCAACTGGCCAAGATGCCCATTTTGCAAAAACGGGAAAATTCCCCCTGTTTTGCTGTTTAACACCCGAAGCGGGCATGGTAGATTCCGGAAATAGCCAAATTGCGCATTTTTTTGACCGGTAGAGAAGGCATCCAGCCGTGAGCTTCCAACTCAGTTTGAGCACCGATCCGGTGACCACTGCATACCCCGACGAACCCCTGTTCGTCGCCCCCGACGCTGCCGTGAGCGAAGTGCTGCAATTACTGCGGGCGCAGAGCACGGGCCATGTCATGATTTGCGAAGAAGGACGCTTGGTTGGCATTTTTACCGAGCGTGACGCGCTCCGATTGATGGCGGGCGGGCAAGATCTCGAGCAGCCTGTTTCGCAAGTGATGTCTCGCGACCCCGTCTCGCTACAAGAAGACGCCACTGTCGGCGATGCGATCAAAACGATGTCTGAAGGCGGCTACCGGCAATTGCCGATTCTTACCTCTGATGGCACTCCCACGGGTCTTGCGACCGTGTACGGAATTGTGCATTACATGGTCGATCATTTCCCCCAGACCATCTACACATTGCCTCCCAACCCAAGCTCGGTTCCCAGCGAGCGCGAAGGCGCATGACCAAGTTTCGATTGGTTTCCACGTGGGTGGCAGCGTTGGTTTGGCTGTCGGTAGGGGTGGGCTGTTCATGTGAGTGTGACAGCAATGTGAAACCAAAATATACAGGTCCGGTAATAATAACCGAAGAAATCGACCCCGTTGAAAACCCGCTCTCGGACGAGCCAGGGGCGGTCGAAATCCCGCGTGACCTGATCACGTCTATGTTAATGTCTGGTATGCTTCAGATCGGCTATGACAAACAGGGCCTCATTGATGTGGAATTTGAACAGGGCTGCTTACCATTACTCGAGGAAATAGGCCAAGCCCTGCAGTTATCATCACCGAGAAAAGAGGATGCGCCCCCTGGTTTTGCGGTGGATGGCACCAATCTTAGCTTGGAAGCAGTTCGCCAAATTCATGCCGTGTTGGTTGAGAAGCAACCTCCTCGCCAGTCTTTTCAAGCAGGCAGTGAGATCACACTTGTTTTCTTCTCGTATCAGTCGAATCCTTACACTCAATTGCATCGAGTAGATCGCGTAGGGAATCGCGTGGAAATTCGATATCGGTTTGTTTGGTCTAAAGGCCTTGGAGCTAGGCCAACAGGTTTTTTTTCACTAATCCAACTCGGCAAGTTGGAGGCTGGAGAATATCACGTCAATATAGTGAAGTCTGCATTAGAACGGAAAGTCATTAGCCCAGATTACGTGCCTGAAACTCGAATGCAAAAAATTATTGTGCAGGATATCAAAAATCTAAAGTGCGAACCAATAAGCCGCAAGGAAGCACGCAAGATGGTGTGTAATTCTTTTTCGTTTACGGTGGAAGAAGAATCTGCTGTAGGGAAACCCATCCTTTAAGAGCAGCTTTCTTTGACCGATTCCTGGCAAACCGATAGGATACGTTTCTCAGCAGTGGCGAGAAAAAGGGACATCGACGGAGAGTTCGCATGAATGAGATTCGAGGAATAGGCGTGTTGACGCTAACGCTGGTTTGGCTAGCGGTTGGCGTGGGCTGCGCGGACTCTGATACGAAGCCAAGTAAGGTGGGGAGCCCGGAGACGCCGGAGGAAAACCTCGAAACCGTGCTGACAGACCAACCATTAGCGGACGAACCAAGGTCAACCATAATCCCGCTCAATAAGATCTGGGGGCACATGATTCCCAAAACGCAAAGCATGCACCTTTTAGAGCAGGATATTTTCGAGCCGGTAGTGAGAAAAAACATCGAACAAGAGAAGCCTTTGTTTCTCCAGATAGTCATGGCAATCAAGCGTCGGGTAGAAGAAAACCAACCAATCGGGTCTGGTTTTGTTGTCTCCGGGTCAGGGCGAGAAGCGTTGATAGCGGCTAAAGAAATAATGAAACAAGGTGAAATTCCGTCACAGACTTTTCCTGCAGGAACCGAAGTCTCATTTTTTTTCTACACGTACGATTTGGGAACAGGCTTCCAATTGGAAGAAGTCCGACAGTCGAAAGAGTCTGTATCTATCCGGTATCATTTCCCCTGGCAAGATCCTTGGAGACCGATCGAACCATTGTCAACCTATTGTTTTGCTTTGATCCCGCTCGGAAAACCGACAGTAGGCAACATCGCAGTCAGAATGATTAAATTGCCGATAACAGAAAAACGCGGGGAGCCTTATCGACAAACGTACAAACAACTGGCCGAGAAGACCATCTGCAAATCATTTACGTTTGCTATGGATCCTGCGAAGCCTGGAACTGAAATCAACGAGTAGCGATTCTATTTGAAAGAAAAGAATGATGAAAAACAAAACCACTTGTGTTTTATTTGGCTTGGCAATTTTCATGATCGGGCAGAAGGCCCATGCGAGTGCTGAGTCAACCGGCCCGAATGGAATTAATTCCTCAGGATTAGGGCTCACTGGCAATGGAGTAGGTATTGGCCAAATCGAAAATTTCCGGCCTGGGGACCCAGACCTAGATACGGATGCCGCCCGATTCAATTCATTTATCAATCCCAAGGAAGTCTATTTTGGGACATTGGACCTTCTCTCAGGTATACAAGATTTCACTCCGACAGCGAACGCAGTTAGCAATACAGGACCTATTGGCCATGCGACTTTGGTTGCAGGCATAATCATTTCTACTGACACGACTCCAATAGGTGCAGGCACTGACTCGACTGTAGGTGTGGCACCACAAGCAGATCTCTATTCCTCGGGCATTGCCCCAACCCCTTTGTCACAAGAGATGCTCTCACGGGCAGCACAACTCATCGCAAACAGAAACGGCGGAGACATTCCTGCGATCAATGTGAGCACCGGTTACAGCTTGGTAGGAAATGAAGAGCCTGATGGAAATTCCCTCTTCAGTTCATTCATTGACTGGTCTGCAAGAAAGCATGATGTTCTCTATATTGCAGCTGGCCCTTATGTCACTTCCGCTCCTGCCACTGCTGCCCTTCGAATACCGGCAGATAATTTCAATGGCATCACCGTCGCATTCTCAAGGAAAAATGGAAATAAGTTTCGACAAGTCGATTCGAGAAACGTCGTCATACCCAGTACTGGTCGTACCTATATCGATTTAATTGCGCCAGGAGATGAGAATGTATTTTTCGCGATTGAAGGTAATGCAATAGGTTCTAGTTTCGGAACCAGCATCGCTGCCCCGCACGTTACCGGCACCGTCGCCCTGCTCCAAGAACACGCAAACAACATGGGATGGGGAGCAAGCGCCCGTCGTCACGAAGTGATGAAAGCCGTGCTGATGAACTCGGCAGACAAGAAAGCGGGAATTTTGGGTTCGACTCGCACCGTGCTTGACTCGAACGGAAACGATTGGTTCGACGCCTCGAATCCGGCGGCAACCAACGCAGCGATTCCTCTCCACCCAGAGTTTGGCGCAGGCCATCTGAACGCCGAGCGTGCCCTGACACAGTTCAGCGCCGGCGAGTTCGACGCCAATGGAGCCGACGTTCCGATCATCGGATGGGACTATGGTTTGTCAACCGGCGTAGCAGGCGAAAATCGTTATGCCCTCGACCAACCGCTCCTGGAAGATAGCTATTTGTCGGTCACGCTTACTTGGGATAGGCTCGTCGCGTTTGACAATGACACGGGAATCACGGGCGCCTATGACATCGACGACACATTTGAAACCTACGACGACCTGGAAGACGTGATGATCGACATGGATATTCTCCTAGTCCGAAGAGGAGATGATCTCCAACAAGATCCCATTGTTGCGGGTTCTTATGGCAACGTGACTTTCGATGGGGGCTATAATCTGGAGCACCTGTTTTTTCAAATCCCCTCGACCGAGCAGTACGATATCGTGATTGAAGTGGTAAACAATGGCGTTCCCATTAACTTTGCTCCTCAAGGATTCGGCATCGCTTGGTGGGGCGAGACCGATGCGATTACGCAGCTCAATGGCGATTTCGACAACGACACCGATGCCGATGGGGCCGACTTCCTGGCATGGCAACGCGACACCAATATCGGAAACCTATCGGATTGGGAAAACGATTTTGGCATGACCGGTGGGGCTTTGGCAGCATCGAACGCCGTGCCCGAGCCAGCCACTGGGCTGCTCTTGATGATGGGGCTCGGTTTTGTAACACTATCCAGGCCGGGATGTCTTCCCCTAGAATAAAGCAAGATAAGAATCACCTCCCCCCGCGTGAAGGAATTGTCGGCACCTATGGCCACCACGACACCCCCCAAGCCAGTCGCCAACCTGGATGAAGCAACGGTTCGTTTTTGCGGCGACTCGGGCGACGGCATGCAATTGGCTGGAACCCAGTTTACCAATACCTCAGCACTGCTAGGCAACGATGTTGCCACTTTCCCGGACTTTCCAGCCGAGATTCGTGCCCCACGCGGTACCAAAGCAGGCGTGAGCGGTTTTCAGATCCACTTTTCGAGCAACGAGATCTTTACGCCCGGCGATACGGTCGACGCGCTCGTGGCAATGAACCCCGCAGCCTTGACCACCAATCTGGCCGATCTGCGGGATGGCGGCATTTTGCTCGTCAATCAAGACGCCTTTGAGAAAAAGGGCCTCGGGCAAGCCGGCTACGAAACCAACCCGATCGAAGACGGCAACCTCGATAAATACATGCTCCACAGCGTACCGATGACCAAACTGACGCGATTGGCCGTCGAAGACTGTGGACTGAGTCAGAAAGAAGCCGATCGATGTCGGAACTTCTTTGCCATGGGCCTCGTGTTTTGGCTCTACGATCGCTCGCTCGAACCGACGCTCCGGTTTATCGATACCAAATTCGGAAAACGCCCCGAAGTTGCCCAGGCCAATACGTCGGCACTCAAGGCCGGCTATCACTACGGCGAAACGGTCGAGGCGATCAGCACCCAGTACCATGTTGCCCCAGCCAAACTGCCACCGGGGACCTACCGAAACATCGTCGGAAACCAGGCCATTGCCTGGGGGCTCTTGGCTGCGGCCAAGCTGTCTGACAAGCAGCTGTTCATGGGCGCCTACCCCATCACCCCTGCGACCGCCATTCTGGAAGAGTTAAACAAGCACAAGAACTTCAATGTGCTCACCTTCCAAGCTGAAGACGAAATCGCTGCCATGACCTCGACCATCGGCGCTGCGTTTGCCGGCTCGATGAGCGTCACCGCAAGTAGCGGCCCGGGGATTGCCCTCAAAGGCGAAGGCCTTGGACTGGCGGTGATTACCGAACTTCCGATGGTCGTGATCAACGTCCAACGTGGCGGGCCCTCGACCGGCTTGCCGACCAAGACCGAACAGTCGGACCTGGCCCAAGCCCTCTTTGGCCGGAACGGCGAATGTCCCATGCCCGTGATCGCGGCCCAGAGCCCAGGCGACTGTTTCGATATTGCAATCGAAGCGTGGCGGATGGCTGTCGAATACATGACCCCTGTCTTCGTGCTTACCGACGGCTACATTGCCAATGGCTCAGAGCCCTGGAAGGTCCCTGTCGTTAGTGAGCTTCCGAAGATCGTGATCGACCACCCGGGGCCTTTGGCCGATGGCGAGACCTTTTCGCCTTACGAGCGAGACGAGAAGCTTTCGCGACCCTGGGCCATCCCGGGAACCCCTGGCTTAGAGCACCGGCTCGGCGGGCTAGAAAAAGAAGATATCAGCGGGAACGTATGCTACGATCCCAACAATCACGAGCACATGTGCAACCTGCGAGCTGAAAAGGTTGCCAAAATTGCCGATAGCATTCCCCTCCAGCAGCTCGACGGTCCAGAGAGCGGCGACTTGTTAGTCCTCAGTTGGGGCGGCACCTACGGCGCATGTGCCACGGCCGTCCACACGGCCCAAGCGGAAGGGAAAAAAGTAAGCCACTGTCAACTACGGTATCTGAATCCTTTCCCCAAGAATTTCGCTGAAATCCTGACCAAGTTCGATAAAGTTCTGATCCCTGAACTCAACCTAGGCCAACTTGCCTCGGTGATTCGATCGACTTTTTTGATCGACACAATCGACCTCAATAAAATGCAAGGCAAGCCGTTTAGCGTTGCCGAAATAGTTTCCAAAATCAATTCGATTGTTGCATAGAAAGCAACCCACTGAGATGAGCATCGAAACCCCACTACCTGTACTAAAGCCTGCCGATTTTGCCAGCGACCAAGACGTCCGCTGGTGCCCCGGCTGCGGCGACTACTCTATTCTCGCGCAGATGAAAAAAATGCTGCCCACGTTGGGTTTGCCGCGTGAGAACATCGTGTTCATCTCGGGAATCGGTTGTTCAAGCCGATTTCCGTACTACATGGACACCTACGGCATGCACTCGATCCATGGTCGAGCCCCGGCGGTCGCAACCGGCCTAAAAACTTGCCGGCCTGATCTCCAGGTTTGGGTCATCACCGGCGACGGCGATGGTCTATCCATTGGTGGCAATCACTTGATGCACTGCATCCGTCGCAACATGGATTTGAACATCGTGCTGTTCAACAACCGCATCTATGGGCTCACCAAGGGCCAATACTCGCCGACGTCGCCGCTTGGCAAAAAAACCAAAAGCTCGCCGATGGGCTCAATCGACAATCCGCTTCACCCGCTGTCGCTCGCCATCGGGTGCGAAGCTACCTTTGTCGCACGAAGCATCGACACCAACATCAAGCACCTGAGCGCAACACTCAAGCGAGCCGCCGACCACCAAGGTACTGCCTTTGTCGAGGTCTACCAGAATTGCAACGTCTTTAACGATGGTGCCTGGGAGTATGCAAAAGATCGCAAATCGAAAGCCGAAACGACCCTCGAACTAGAGCACGGCAAACCTCTGATTTTCGGTAAAGATCGCGACAAAGGCATTCGGCTCAATGGGCTCGAACCCGAAGTCGTCGAACTCGGCAAAGGTATCACCGAAGACGATTTACTCTTCCACGACGAACGAAGCCCCGAACCAAGCTTGGCTTACTTGCTGAGCCGCATGCGTTACGAAGATGGATTCCCAGAACCGATCGGCGTGTTTCGTTCGGTCGACGCGCCCCGTTACGACGTTCAGATCAACGAGCAAGTCGAACAATCGATTAAAGAAAAAGGGCGAGGCGACTTGGAAGCCTTATTCAACTCAGGCGATACTTGGAAAGTCACATGATAGCTTGCCCATTTTGCGGATCGAAAAACACCGAAGGCTCAGACCTTTGCGACGACTGTCAGCATTCGCTTACCGATCTTAGCATCCCAAAACCGGGAACCCTGGTTGAACGCGGACTTCTCAAAGATCGCATACGAGCGCTCAACCCGAAGGCTCCGTACACCGTCTCGCCCGAAACGCCTGTCGGCCAAGTGCTCAAAAGCATGATCGACGAGTCGATTGGTTGCGTCATGATTGTCGACGGAGATCAGCTCATGGGAATCTTTAGCGAACGAGATGCGCTCAACCGACTCAATGCCGAGGTCGCTCAGTTTGTTGATCGACCCATTAGTTCGGTCATGACATCTGCCCCGATCACCCTCGAAGCAAAAGATCGCATCGCATTTGCTTTACACAAAATGCACGTAGGCGGGTATCGCCATCTGCCGATCATGACCGAGGGAAAACTGGTTGGGGTGATCTCAATCCGAGATATTCTCAGCTACCTTTCCGAACGAATTGGTGCGGCTTCGGAGGAGTAGACACAGAGAGTAGCCGCCGAAAGCGGCCCCGGGACTCGACGCCAGGACTCTGGCAAGCAAAGCAAAGCACTTTTTCAGACCAAAAACAGCGTAGATTCTGGTAGATTGCATCGATCGAAGTTCTGTTCTTCTTCACGAGCAGTCAGGCGGAGTCGAATGTCTTCCACTGTTTCCCGCGAAACCGTACGGCAGGTTGAAGAGGGAGTCGCTCGACTGCTCGACGACTTCACCCTCGATGCGACCTCTCCGCTCGAAGTGGAGATCCAGCAAGCCGTCTATCTTGCCCGCAAACTACAGCTTCGCGCGGCCGCCCTCCAGACGCCTGCCGAACGCCGCCAGCAGCAAGAACTCGATCAGATGATCCAGTCGCCTGCCGACAAGGCGACCCTCATGCAGCTCACCGACCAGGCCTTTCGCTCTCGATTGCCCCATCGGGCAGCCGATCAGATGATCCATATTCTTGACGTTCAGGGTGTCCCCCGATTTTTCAGCGCCCTCGACCGCACCTTGCTGCGAGGCTTTCAGTCGTTTGGGGCGTATCTCCCAGGCGTGGCGATGCCCTTGGTCAAAGAAAAGATGAAGCACGAAACGGCCAACGTGGTCTTGCCGGCAGAGGAAGAGTTGCTTCGTGGCCACCTACACCTGCGCCGTGAAGAGGGCGTACGGATGAACGTCAACTACCTTGGCGAGTCGCTGTTAGGCGAGCGCGAGGCCGAACGCCGCCTCAAGAGATACTTGCAATCGTTACAGCGACCAGAGATCGAAGTCATCTCGGTCAAAATTTCTACCCTCTACTCACAAATCTCTCCCCTTGCTCGCGAACATACAATCGAAGTGCTCTGCGATCGAATGGAATTGCTCTACCGAGCAGCAGCCAAAAGTCGATTCACGCGGCATGACGAGACCGAAGTGCCGAAGTTTGTTTATCTCGACATGGAGGAATACCGCGACAAACAAATCACGGCCAGCGTCTTCATGCGTACTCTCGACCGACCGGGCCTTGAGCAAGTGAGAGCAGGCATTGCGTTGCAGGCGTATATTCCCGACTCTTTTGAAACCCAGCAACGCATCACCGCCTGGGCTCGCAAGCGAGTTGCAGCCGGCGGGGCTCCCGTCACGATGCGAATTGTCAAAGGGGCCAACATGGAAATGGAACTGGTCGAAGCCCGCTCCTTCGGCTGGCCAACGGCTACGTTCACCGAAAAAGTCGATACCGATGCCAACTACAAACGTATGTTGCGATACGGAATCGAGCCTGACAATCTGGAAGCAGTGGCTCTAGGCGTCGCTTCGCACAATCTCTTTACGCTTGCCTACGGGTTGGTGCTCGCGGTAAGGGCCCACGCGCTCGATCGTGTGCAGTTTGAAATGCTCGAAGGCATGGCCAGCCATCAGCGCCGAGCACTCTTTGAACTTTCTCAGAACATGCTGCTCTACGCTCCCGCTTGCCGACAAGAAGAATTTATCAATGCAATTGGCTATTTGGTGCGTAGGCTCGACGAAAACACCGGCCCCGAAAACTTCTTGCGCCACGCATTTAGTTTGCAAGTGGGGAACGACGATTGGCAACGTCTCGAAAATGCGTTTCTCAAATCGTTTCAACGTATGGAGAGCGTCCCTGCAAGTCCTCGAAGGACCCAAGATCGACGGCAGATTTCAGAAGTGTTTTCCAAATCGCAATTCCAAACTCCGCAATCCGAATTCGCCAATCACCCCGACACCGATTGGTCGCTACCTCAGAACAGCACCTGGGCTCTCGAAATCCTCGCGCGTTGGCAAACTCGCTGCGACCATTCTGCTGCCGAAGTGCCACTCGTCGTTGCGGGCCAGGAAATCGTAGAGGGACGACCGCTGAAAACCTCGGGCGACCCGTCGCGGCCCGGTACAGTCGTTGCCCGCTATGTCCAAGCTGCTTCAGAAGACGTGGGACGCGCAGTTGACTGCGCAGCGACCGACCCCGACGGTTGGCGCGGCCTCGCTGCCAGCGACCGAGGCAAAATTCTGTTCCAGGTTGCCGACCAGCTGAGTTCTTCTCGCGGAGACTTGATGGGAGCCATGCTAGCCGAAGGTGGGAAGATCCTCGCAGAGTCGGACCCTGAGGTCTCCGAAGCCATCGACTTCTGCCGCTTCTACGCTCAGTCGGCCCAAGCATTCCATGATTTACCCGGGACAAAATCCAAAGGGCGGGGAGTTGTTGCGGTGGTCTCGCCTTGGAATTTTCCGCTGGCGATTCCTTGTGGTGGTATCGCAGCGGCCCTGGCAGCGGGAAACACCGTCCTTTTCAAGCCCGCTTCCGACACGGTGCTCGTTGCCTACCAGCTGTGTCAATGCTTTTGGAAAAGCGGCGTCCCCAAAACGGCTCTCCAGTTCATGCCTTGTAACGGTCGCACCGTAGGGCAACAACTCGTAACCCACGAGCTGGTCGACACGGTAATTCTCACCGGCGGCACCGAAACGGCCCTGCAAATGTTGGCGGCGAAGCCAACGATGAATCTCCTTGCCGAAACAGGTGGCAAGAACGCGACTCTCGTGACGGCACTCGCTGATCGCGATCTGGCAATCAAACACCTACTCCACTCCGCATTCAGCCACGCGGGGCAAAAGTGCTCAGCCACCTCGCTACTTGTTTTGGAAGAAGAAGTTTATCACGATGCTGGTTTTCGAGATCGACTATGCGACGCTGTTGAAAGCCTGCGCGTAGGCTCTGCTTGGCAGTTGCACTCTAAAATCGGCCCGCTGATTCGCCCGCCAAGCGGAAATCTCGAAAAAGCGCTCAAAGAGCTAGAGCCTAGCGAATCTTGGGCGGTCATGCCGCATCTGCATGTCGACGGCAACCCTCATCTTGTGAGCCCCGGCGTCAAATGGGGAGTCCGCCCGAACAGCATCACCCATGGCACCGAATTTTTTGGCCCCCTACTAGGCGTCCTGCCCGCCCGCAACTTGCATGAAGCGATCGACCTAATAAACGCGACCGGTTATGGCCTGACCTCGGGGCTCGAAAGCCTCGATCCGCGCGAACACCAACTTTGGCAAGAAGGAATCCGCGCCGGCAATCTGTACATCAACCGCCCAACCACCGGGGCCATTGTCCTGCGTCAGCCCTTTGGCGGTGTAGGCAAAAGCGCCGTTGGCCCCGGCATCAAAGCCGGCGGCCCCAACTACGTTGCCCCGCTGATGCAGTTCTGCGATAGCCGCGATCTCACCAAGATCGAGAGCCACACCAATCGAAAAGAAAACGACCTCGGCGACACAGGTCTCGACGACTTCTGCTACCAGCTTCAAGCTGCGAGCGAACGCCATCGACTCGACCCTACGGAAGTCGATCGCATTATCACGGCGGCTCAAAGCTACGAACATTGGATGACCGTCGAGTTTGCCCCCTCGCACGACCATTTCAAGCTCCCCGGCGAAGACAATTTTCGCCGCTATCTGCCAATCGCAACCGTCCGAGTTCGCGTCGACGCTGCCGATACGCTCTTCGATCTTTTCGCCCGCGCACTAGCATCTCGAACTGCCGGCTGTCGAACCGTGATCAGCTTGCCTCTCGATTTTCCGCCTTCCAAAGTCGAACTGCTCGACCACCTTACCCGTGATTGGGCAGGAGCGATCGAATTCTTAGAAGAAACCGACGCCGAGCTGATCGAGGCTCTACGCACCGGTCAACTCGCCAGCTTACGATACGCGCACCCCACACGAGTGCCACCTCAAGTGAGAGCCGCAGCAGCAGCCGTGGGAAAATACCTAGCCGACACGCCGGTCGTCGCCCAAGGCCGCGTCGAACTGCTTTGGTACTTTCAGGAACAGAGCCTTTCGCACGTGTACCACCGTTATGGCAACTTGGGATTGCGTTCTCATGGAGAGAACCCGCCCAATGGAAGCTAAAGCCAGAAATATCTCCCCTCCCTGGAATAATCATTCGCAGGTACTACCGCACCTCGAGCATCCGCTCAAGCGCCACCAACGACCACTTCGCCGTCTCCTCATCCACCTCAATCACGTTGACCAAAGTCCCTGCCGCTAGGTTCTCAAGCACCCAGCAAAGATGCGCCAAGTCGATGCGGTACATCGTCGCACACATGCAGACCACCGGCGATAAAAAATAAATTTCCTGCTCGGGGTGCTGCTCTTTCAATCGATTCACCAAGTGCAGCTCCGTGCCGATCGCCCATTTGCTGCCTGGCGGAGCCGACTCGACTTCCTTCAGAATCTTGCCCGTGCTGCCAGAAATGTCGGCCAGTTCAAAGACTTCGCGAGGGCACTCCGGATGAACCAGTATTTTGATGCCAGGATGCTTTTCGCGAAACATCTCAACATGCTGCGCCTTGAACACTTGATGCACGCTGCAATGTCCTTGCCAAAGAATCACTCGGCTTGCCTGCAATTGCTCTTCGGTGTTCCCTCCCAAATCCGCGTCGTACGGATTCCAAATCGGCATCTGGCCTTCGGTGATATCCATCCCAATCGCCGTGTTACGCCCCAAATGCTGATCGGGAAAAAACATCACCCGGCTCGTGCGCTCAAATGCCCAATCCATCGCCGCACGAGCGTTGCTCGAGGTACACACAATCCCGCCATGACGCCCGACGAACGCTTTGAGCGTAGCAGCCGAGTTGATGTAGGTAATCGGCGTCAGATCTTCGGTGTCGAGCACTTCGCCTAGCTGCTCCCAAGCATCTTCAATCTGGTCGATCGCTGCCATGTCGGCCATCGAGCAGCCGGCAGCCATGTCGGGCAATATCACATTCACTCGCTGCCCATCGCGCTCGGCAAGCTTCTCGGGTCGATTGCCCAAAATGTCGGCCGTCTCGGCCATGAAATGAACGCCGCAAAAAACAATCGTCCGGCATTCCGTGCTATCAGCCGCACTCTGGCTCAGCAGATAGCTATCGCCTCGCAAGTCCGACTGCGCAATCACCTCGTCCTGCTGATAGTGATGGCCAAGAATCAACAGCTCAGGCCCCAGCTGGTCTCGAACCGCCTGAATACGAGCGATCAGCTCCTCATTCGCCAACGATTTGTACGGCTGTAGCTCAAGCGGAGATTCGGAGATCGAGGAAGTCATAGGAAAGATCGATGCGTTTCACGGGGACAGATACTACCGCAGCTCAACATTCGAGTTGGGTGCCACTGCTGGCTTGCCCAGCAGTGGACGCCGGGTACCCGCTTCGCACTGCTGGACGAGCCAGCAGTGGCCCCCGAAAACCAAGCCGCGATGGAATACTAGTGCTTTGTCATAACTAAAAGTTGTCAAAGCACTAGTGTACCAACCCATTGTATGCCCCAAACCGCCCCAAAGACAGCCACCTCAATCGTCCGGAAAATCCCGGGAATTGCACTCCCCGGAGATCTTGCAAACCGTGACACGACGAATACCAAACCCGCTCTGCTTCAGAAAAATGCGAAACGCCCGAGAACACGGGAAGCAACCTACTGCTAGCACTAACAGGCAAAAAGTGGAACTAGGCAAAGTTTAACGGCAGATTCAGCCGATATCAAAAGTAGCCTTTGCGCCAGCGATCCTGACTACGGACTTGTGTAACTCGATGAGCGAACTAACCCCAGAACTTGCCGCCGAAGTGGTTGCCGCCTGCCAGGCGGGTGCCGACGAGGCTGCCAGTGCGCTCGGACGATCGCTCGATGGCGAATTCTCTCTCACCGTTGGCGAAGCCGAGAGCTACAACAAAGAAGCCGCCCCCGAAAATTTCGACGGGCCTGGCTTGGCCGTCCTCCTCAAATTCGGAGACGTCGGATTCGCAGCCCTCCTACCAGAGTCCGGCGGCTTGCTCCCCGATTGGTATGCCGACCCCGACCCGACCGGCGAAAGCAAACTCAGCACGCTAGCTCAAGAGCTCAGCATGTTGCTGGTTCCCGAAACCTTGTTTGCCGACACGTTTGAAGCTGTCCGCGTCGAACAGCTCGGCGCGGCTCTCGCTGCCGCCGAAGTTGCCGACGAAGCCTCTCTGGTAAAACTTCAACTTACCAGCGGCGACTCGACGGCACAGATGAGTCTCATCTGGCCGCTTACCTCGCCCGACACATTGCTACCCAAAGAAGCACCTGAAGAAGCCGCTCCTGAATCTGCCTCCACGACCGACGCCACCTCGCCCTCCTCAATGCAAACGACTCCATCGATCGACGCGACCGACTACTCCCAATTGCCAGCCTACTCGCGCAGCTTGCTCAAAGTTCAAGTGCCTGTGCATGTCGTGTTGGCATCAAAAAAAGAAAAAATTGGGAGCGTTGTCGATCTGGCACCGGGAACGATCATCAAGTTCGACAAGTCCTGCGAAGAAATGCTGCACCTATTCGTCGGAAACCAAGTCGTCGCCGAAGGCGAAGCCGTAAAAATAGGCGACAAATTTGGCTTCCGAGTCACCGAAATCGAAATGCCCGACGAGCATTTCACCAAAGTCCCACCCAAAACCAAGTCGGCGTAATTGCAGGTCTCAAACCTGTTGCCTATGCACAAGCCAGGACAATGTCAGGTCTTATTACAACCAGCAGTGGCAAGTCTTGGAAGAGCGGGTTGGCACTGCCACCACAGCCGACAAGCAATACGTTTACCATCCGCACTACGTCGACGCGATCGCGCTCAGCTACGATTCCGCCGGCGTCGAACACTACTACCTGCAAGATGCCAATTTTAATGTCACGGCCATCACCGAGAACACGGGCACCGTGGTCGAGCGCTACGCCTACACCCCGTATGGCGAAGTGACCGTGCTCAACCCCGATTTTTCAGCGGTTGTGGGCAATACGAGTGCAATTTCCAACGAGCTTCTCTATACTGGACGAAGGCTCGACCCCGAGACCGGGCTGCAGTTGAATCGAAACCGGTTTTATCACCAGCAGTTGGGGCGGTGGGTGAATCGGGATCCGATTGGGTATGATGGGAGTCAGTGGAGTCTGTATGAGTATGTGAATGGGATGCCACTGATTTGGTTTGATCCGGACGGCCTCCTTACGTGCAAGGAAAAATGTGGATTGGCAGCTGGTGCCTGCACTGCGGGCTGCACACTACTCTCTGTCAACCATGCACTTCATTGTCACGCATTATTGCCTTTCCCTCCGCTGTATGCAGGTTGTCTTGTGACGGCTGCATCTGACCTCATTGCTTGTAATATCGTTTGTGCAATTTTGGCAAAAGCATGTGCAGACGCTTGTGATGAACCGGAGGAATGCCCTCCTTCAATGCCCGGGGGAGAACATTTTGGTCCGGGGTCGGAAAGACCGCCAGGTATGCCTCCAGTTGATGAGATCGTCGGATAACCAATTGGGAGACAAACATTAGAGCAAATCACTCTCGCGTGTTCCGCCAAGAATAGTTTATCCTAGTAGTCGTTTTGCAGGGAGGGGAATTTCAGTGGAGTCTCAGGAATGGAAGCCTATTCGATCGATATGCGTGAGCATGTGATGTTGGCGGTGAA